>JAGVXZ010000008.1 GCA_018303515.1 Candidatus Woesearchaeota archaeon
CCAGAAAAAGCAATTCCAACTTTTCCTTTGGTTCTTTTTTTAACAGAATTAATTAACAATTCACTTAATCTTGGAATAATTAATTCCTTATCTTTAATCAATTTGAAATCTTTTAATTCTTCATAAAGATTCTCAATTTCTTTAGTAACATTATTTATAATCATTAAAAAAATAAAAAAGAAAAGAGTATTTATTATCTTCGTTTAACAACTAAAGCAATAATAAACACTATAATCAATACTAAAATTAAATCTGCCAATACCCATAAAGCAATTGGTGTTTCCCTTGTACTTTTGAAACTATCAAAAAAGTTTTTTGGTACTTCATTTGTATTTGTTACCACGGGAGCATTTTGAACTGCTCTAGCAGTAATTGAAGGTATTTCTGTACTTGATACAGATGTAACTTTCGTATTATCTTCTACAGTTTCTTCAGGCACGCAAGTTACAATTAAATTTGTGAAACTTGATGCATCATTTCCTGAATACAAAACTCTAGCTTCAAACTCATACTCTTGGGCTTTTTGGTCTTTAGGTACATCTATTCTTAACCTAACTGTAGCATCACTATCATCTTTTCCTTCTTCTAATTCAAATTGATTAGATTCCTTATCAATTCCTAAAGCAGAGTTTAGTAACTTTACTCTTACATCTTGATCTTCTGCTCCGAAGTTCTTTACTTCAATGATACCTTCACCTGTTTGACCACACATTAAACTTTGAGGAAGTAATTTAAAACTTGTAATTCTAACATCACTATCATCTTTTACAGCATCTAAGTTTGTTGATGCCTCATTACATTTTGTAGCTTCATCACCATTTTGATAAGCTTTAACAAAGATTCTCAAATCATCTCCATCATCAATTTCATCTGCATCAACAGTTAGTTCTAATTCAAAAGTTTCCTCTTCTCCATCTTTTACTTTTTTGTCATCAGAAGCAATAGTACCAATTTTCTTTCCACTATTTAAATTAACTAAACTTGCTTCAACCTTTACTCTAACATCATCATTGTTATTGTTTTCCACATCAATTTTAAGTTTGATTATATCTCCTGGTTTAATTTCATCTCCATCATTAGGTTCATCAATTACAATTTCTAAGTTATGTGGTGTTGGAGCAACACTAATACCTGCATCACATAAATTTTCACCAATAGTTACAGTAAAAGGTACAACTTTTTGTATAAAACCTAGTGCATTTATTCTAAACTCACCTTTGTAATCTCCAACCTTAATTCCAGAATCTGCATCCACATTAACCTTTATTGTTTTCAGTTGATCACCAATATTAAGATTAAAAGCTGCATCATTGTCTGGATATGTTAATCTTATTCTTTTGTCACCTTGCACAAAAACATTATCCTCAGCTAGGCTATTGCCTTTGAACACAACTTGTGCATTTTGTAAATTTACATTTCCAGTATTTGCTACTGTTAACGTAATAGTTTTTTGAAGTTTACCATCTTCTGTAGTTACAGAAGTTTTATCTGATTTTACTGTAAAAGCACGAGTTGGATTTACAGTTAAAACACTAGTTTCAATAAAAGAATTTCCATCTGCATCAAATAAAAGAATATCATTTTCACCATATAATGCTATTTCTAATTCATAATTATCTGCTTCTATAAGTGTTGAAGCAATCTCAAAAGATAATAAACGCTCCTCACCTGAATCTAAATCAAAAGTATCTGTCTCAAGATCTTCAAAAAGATCTGAATTTTCAGTAAATTTAATCTTAATATCTTCTGCGTCATCACCTGTATTTTCAACATTAACTGTAATAGTTACTGCTTGACCTTGGTTAACTCCCCCAGCTGGAACATTCATTTCAACCACAAAATCAGCTGCAGCATTAACACCAATAGCCAAAACAAAAATAAGCAATACACTTAATATAGCTAGCTTTCTCATATTCTATAACCCCCACAAATTTGTGTTACCATTAGTTAATTGCAAAAATCTTATAAAGGTTTCTAGAGAAGATAAACCTAAGTTTTTACTACCTAAACAAGATAAATCTTTGCAACTAATCTAAATCTAAGTCATAAGATTCTGGAATAACTAGCTGTATTAATCTCAAAAAACCACCAATGATGAACAAAAATAACACAAATGCAAAAAAGGTTATATAATCTATTGGTATATTTGTATAAACTAATATTACTCCAATTAAAGCTAAAAAATTAATCGGCAATCTTGAAGAAATTACAAAAGCTAAAGATTTTGGTAATAAATGAAAAAAATCTAACAAAGTAAATAAACTTCCAACAAAAACAATAGATACAACAATTGCCATTCTTGGATTAAATCCAAATTGTCCAATATTATACATATATCTTAACAAATCAATACTTACAAATATTAAAACTAAACTATTTCCAAAAGCAGTATTCCATCCTAACTCTTCACTTTTATACCTGGAAAAATATAATTCCATTAAAAGAAGAACTAAAATCAAAGGCATTAAAATCCAAAGCATATTAGTAGAATCTAAAGGTGATTTAACAATTTCAACAAAACGGAATATAACTTCTTTTGAAAAAATTATAGCTTGACTCTGAAGTGTTACCAAATCCATAAGTTTTTTAAGAAATCTACATTTAAATAATTTGTGAAATACGAAAAAGAATTAATTTTAAGATTATTAATATCTGCAATTCCTTTAAATCTCTTTTACATCATATTAACTCCCATAACCATTTATGTTTCTTATATTTTTCTAATACCACTAAGCCCAGTATTAATAAAAGATTCAATTTTAATTAACGAATTACAATTTGATTTTGTAAAAGCATGCATTGCAGGTGCAGCATATTATTTAATCTTTTTACTAACAATGTTAACAAAAGAAATTAAATGGAAACTAAGATTGAAATTCATTTTCTATGGTTTTATAGCAATCTTCACATTAAACATAATAAGGATTGTATTATTAATTTATTTAGCAACAATAAACTACAATTACTTCACAATTACGCATTTAATCTTCTGGAAATTTGTTTCAGCAATTTATGTGGCATTTGTATGGATTTTCTTAATAACAAAATTCAAAATAAAATCAATTCCAATATACGATGACCTACATCATTTATACAAAAAAAGTTTATTTTTTATATTTTTTAAAAATAAGACCACAAAGAAGAAGAGTCAATCCCAAAAGTAAAGTATAAATTCCAAAATTATTATCTAAAAATATTACGATTGCCTCACCAAAATAATAGATTAATACAGCAATCAAAAAGAATCTTGATCCTCTCCCAAAAATTGAAGCAAAAACAAATTTTTTAAAATCTATATAAAAAGCACCGGCCCCTATAGTGAATAGTTTATATGGCATTGGAGTAAACCCTGCAAGAAAGATTACCCACCATTCATACTTCTCAAAAATATTATGAACCTTATCCACTTTTTGTTTACTAAATAATTTTTCTAATATTGGTCTTCCACCATAACTCCCAATCAAATAACCAAAGATTCCTCCAGAAACAGAACCAATAGTGCATATTAAAGCATAAAAAAATACTTTTGAAGGATCAGCCAACCCCAACGTAATTAATAATAAATCAGGTGGAATTGGAAAAAAAGAACTTTCAATAAAGGCAAGGAAAAATAATCCAAAACTTCCATAATGCCCAAACAATCTAAATGCCCATTCAATAAAATTTTGTATCACCTTCTTTTACCTTGTAATACAATTAAATCTTCATTCGTTAACTTTTTCTTAGTCTTGATTTTATTCTCTACCTCTTCTATTTTTTTATCAATTATTTTTTGGTCTTTTTGTCTCTTAAATTCTTCAGCGTCAATTTTTCTCTCTCTCTTGAAATTATTTTTAAATTTAATCTCTTTTGGTCTTTCTAGTTTCTTAAATTTATTATTCTCTCTTTTATATTCCTTACTCTTTTCATTAAACTTCTTCTTAAACTCAATAAACTTTGCAAAAGCATCTTCTTGTTCTTTCTTTAACAGATTAATTTCTTTAGATAAATCCATAAATTTTTTGTGTTCTTCACTTTGGCTTGCCTCATTTAATTTTTGATGAAATTCATCTGCAATTTTCTTTGACTCTTTTATTTCCTTCTCAACAGTATCATGATCATTATTCTCCTTTACAATTTCTCCATGTTGCTTCTTTAGTTTTTTTATCTCTTCCATAATTTGTTTTTCTTTCTTAAAATTAGTTTCAACTTCTATCTTTCCTTCTAAAATCTTAATTTTTTCTAGAATATTACTTGAGCTAGGGCCGCTTTTAAAACTTAGACTTCTAATTTTTCCAATAAGGGCTTTTACTTTTTGATTAATTAAATCCCTTTGTTTTCTTAAATAACTCATCTCTTTTACGGTTTTATCTTTTTTAGTTTGAATCTCTTTAATCTCACTTATTTTAGAATTAATTATTTCTTTTAGTTCCTCTTTTTTCTTAAACCATAATTCCTTTTCCCTTTTACAATTTTCTAAATCTCTCCTTAGAGTTCTTACTTGACCCTCTAAATTACTATACTCTTCTGTTGAAACCATTTTTAAATATAAAATTGAGATTGCGTCTTTGGAAATAAAAAAAATAAAAAGAATTTAACCAAATAATCCTGCCAAACCAGCTGATGCTTCCTCAGCAGATTTTCCTTCATCTTTCTTTTCCTCTTTTTTCTTTGCAACTGGTACAGATTCACTAGCTGCAATTTGTGTGGTAGCCAAAGGCATATTAGCAGATGCAATGGCCTCATCAATATTAACTCCATCTAAAGCTGCAAGTAAAACTTTAATTCTTCCTTCATCAGGTGTAACTCCTGCAGCATTAAGAATCGCTTTAACACGAGATTCCTCAACTTTCTTACCTACTTTGTGTAATAGCAATGCACTATAAATATACTCCATTCTCAAATCCTCCTACCTTTGTGGTGTTGCTATTAAATATTTAAACTTTTGGCATGTCTTTCAGCCTTTGCCAATAATTGTTTAATATTTTCTTTTGTAATTATATTAGCCCCCTCTGCTAATCCTAAAGCATCCTTATATGCTTTAGAAATAAGCAATTTAACATTTTCAGGGGTAACATAAGTAATACTATAAGCTAATCTAAATGCCTCTGATGAAGCTAATTTAACTTTTTCTAAATACTCTTTTTCATCAACTTCCAATACACTCTTTTCATAAATAACACCATCTTCATAAACACCTGTAATATTTAATCCAATTTCCATTGGTTTAATTCCAAGTCGGGATAATAACCCTGCCAACTCCCTTTTAATTATTTGCCCTTCTTCAACTACAATCGCATCTTCCTTTATTATTACTTTTCCACCTTCAATACCAGCCTTGATACCAGCACTCCCCAATTCTCCAATTATTGGTCCTGGACTAAAGGAAGTAGGTCCAGCAGGAACTTTAATATCATTAGGTGCAGTTTGTCCAGATTTAGCAGCAACCTTAGTTTTGGATTTTTTCAAAATATTAGCTAACTTAAATGGGCTTTCTTTAGTTAAAATCAAAGCTGGCATTCCTTTAACATAATCTTTTAATTTTTTAATTTCTTTTTTCTTAGAACTATCAATTGCAAGTTTAATCAATGTTTTTTTACCCATTCTTAGAACAACATTCTCTTTAAGCTTTAATCTCATCTCTTGCAATTGTGTTGCAGGTAAATTAGTCATATCTACAATACCAATAATAGGATATTTTTCAATAAGCTTTGCTAATTCATTTACTTCTTTCTTATTCTTAGATGAAACAATTGCTTTAGGTTTCATTTCTTATTCTCCACTTTAACATTTTCTTTTATAACTTTAAATCCTTCTCCAAGTTTAAAGAAAGGCCCCATTGTTAATTTAATAGAAACAGATGAAATATTTATTTCTCCATGTGGTAATTTTGGTAATAAATTAGAATAAACTGCTTCAACATTTTCTACAATTTCATCATCTTTCATTGTTTCTATTCCAACTGGTACTTTTATTGAAATTTCATTTTTTGTTGTGACCTTAACACTTCTTTGTAATTTCTCATATAAAGGTTTAAGATCAAGTGTAGTTAGTGGAACAACGCATCCTGCTTTTGGATTTGGCATTTTTCCTTTTGGACCGAATACTTTACCAAAAGTAGCAGCTACCAGTCCCATTAATTCTGCTTGAGCCACAAAGAAATCATATTCACTTGTAAGTTTTTTAATTAATTTTTTATCTTTATAATCAGAAAAATTATCTTTATGAACAATAAAATCAAACACTTCTTTTCCTTTTCCAGCTAACTTGCTATCCATCAAACCACAAACCTTTACTTTTTTTCCAAGAGTATTTGGTAAAGTTAAGAAAAAATCAACTTTTTGATCTTGTTTTTTAAGATCAATTCCCTTCAATTTGATTAAAAGATCAACAGTTTGTTTAAAATTCCTTTTTGGGCTATTTTCCTTTACAGCCTTTATTGCATCTAAAATTTGTTTCTTGTTCATTTAATCTCCTCCTACTTAAGTAGTCATAACGGATGTTTATTGAAATTTCAAATCATTTATAAATATATCTAATAGATGGTCAACGACATAAGTAGATTATAAAAACATTCATTTAGGAAGCAGGTTATAAGGGAAATAGTACGAATCTTATTGTAGGGGCATAATTTACTTTTGTCGTAAACTAAATTCGGTGCCGGGTAATATTTCTACTAACGTTATGGATAAAAGAAGTTTTGCGGAGTGAAACTGAGGGCGGGCGAGGAGTATGACAAAGGGTTTCACAAATAATATAAAGAATCCTATTATACTAAAATTATGAATCTAGAAAGAAAAGCTGTTGTGGCTTTAGTAAATTATGATGGAAACATTCTTTTAGGAAAAAAGTTAGATGGAGCAGAAGGATTTTTGAGCGGAAAGTGGAATATTCCTGGAGAGACCTTAGAAAATGGAGAAACTGATGAAGAAGGATTAAAAAGGGGAATTATGGAAGAAGCAGGAATAGAAATTAATGTCTTGAAATATTTAGCATCCCATCGAACGCCCAAACAGACATTAGTTAAATGGTATGAATGCCAAGCATTAACTTATGACATTAGAGCTGGAAGCGATTTAAGTGAAGTGAGATGGGTGCCTAAAAATGAAGTTATGGAAATGTGCCACGACAGAACTAAAGCTTTGTGGCCACAACAGATTCAAGAATATTTTAGATAGCAAAACCCAAGTAATATTTCTACTAACGTCAGGGATAAAAGAAGTTTTTCTGGAACGAAGCGGAAGAACATTAAATCGCAGAGTTATTTCAGTGCCGATGCTTTAGGGACTGACGTAGTTTTTGATTACTCTCGTTTATAAAATTACTGGCAAAGCCAGACTAGAATTTAGGGGGACAATTTTGTTAATAGACTCTTTCTCTTTTATCAACTTTTACAACAACAATTCTTTTTTCTTCATGATTTACTCTGTAAAGTGCACGATAGTCTCCAACTCTTATCCTGAATGTTGGATCATTATAGCCCTGCATTCTCTTAGAATCATGAGGGACTGGATTAACTTTAAGTTCTTCAAGTTTCTTTACAATCCTGTCAAAAAGAATCTTTTCGCATTTTCTGAGAAACTTATCAACCTGCTTATCCAGCGCTATTTCGAACATTCTTAAGTTCCTCTAAGGAAGTTAGTTTTCCAGCTTTTTCATTTACAATGCTTTCGTCAAGAAGTTTTTTTTCTTCGGCTGTTAGGATTGTATCTGCATCTACCATGTGGGCTTTTATATAGTGTAATTCCTCTTTAATACTCTTGAGTTCATCTATGATTTGCTTAGTTTCGGTTGTCATAACTACCTATAAGCAGGGCTGATTTATATTGTTTTCGGCTATATTTTAGCTACCATCGTAGGGGAATCTACACTAGAAAAGATGGACGCAAGATAAGGACATTTTATTGTCCTGAACTGAAAAAGAAAAAAGATGTGCCTTTCTACTTTCGTGAGAGATTGCGGATGAAAGAAAAAATTGGATCAGATGAAGCAAAGAAAATTTATTCTTTGAGAAAGATTACTGTTGAGCCAAACTTTGGAAACATAAAACAAAATCTAGGATTTAGAGAATTTATCTTACGCGGACTAGAAAAGGTGAAAATTGAGATGAATTTAGTATCCATTGCACATAATTTACAAAAAATTCACAAGATGAAAAGAGAAAATAAAAGAGATTTGACAAAAAATATTCAATATTGCTTTTCTTTGAGAGGATTAGTTAGATTTTGTATTTAATTATGAGACGGCTTCCCTTGTTATACGTTTTTTCTGTAAGAAAAAATGCCGAAGGCACAGTAATTTTAAGGGGCGTTCCTATTAAATGAGCGAATGCGATACATCAAGAATAATATTCAAGGGGCTTGGGCGTTAAATTTAAAGAGCTTTATTTTTATGTAAGAAAAGCAAAGAGATAATTCCAAGAATTACAAAAATGCTTCCAGAAGTTAATAATGCCAATTGCAAAGAATATATATCTGTTATCCAACCAATAAATGGACCAATTATTGCAAAAACTAATCTTCCAAATAAGTTTTTTACTGATAAAACAGTTGCTCTCATGTTTGATGAAATGATTTTATTCACATAGTCTTTTAGAATAGGTCCGCTAATTCCCCTTACAAAATAGAATAGAATAATGAAACTTATTGCCCATAATGAACTAAATATTCCTAAAAGCATATATCCTATAAATGAAATGAAAATAAGCGAAATTAATGATTTTTTTCTTCCAAAGAAAAATTCTATTTTATGTGCATATAATGAGAATATCCCAACTGATAAATTTAATATTCCCCAAGCAATTCCAAAATATGCTAGAGGTAATCCAACAAATTGAAAATATGGTTGGATAAACCAAACCATTGTTAAAGTTGATGCTCCAATAAATCCAGAATAAAAAATCAACCACTTAATTTCTCCATTATGATGAATAGAATATTTAACAATTTTGATTATTTCTTTTATTGGTCCTTCTTCATTTTCATATTTTTGCCTTTTGGGTTCTATTAATGTAAATGCTAAGGGAATTGTAAATAGCATTAAAATTGTTTCTATGTAAAAAGGAGTTCTTAAGCTAATCAGAGCAACGAAACCACCTAAAAAACTTGCAATTGCTTCGGAGAAATTTCCAACTGACAGCATCCTACCTTCAATTTTTTTGTAATCTTTTTCTTTTTTGGATTGAATTAAACTATCATAAATTATTGCAGAATCAGTTCCAGATAGAAAACTTGAACCTAATCCTAAAGTTAATTCAGCAATTAAAAAACCCCAAAATCCATATGAAAAAGAGTAAATACTAAATCCTAAAAATCCTAAAATGCAACCAATAACAATTGTGGTTTTTCTTCCAATTACATCAGAAAAATAACCTGATGGAATTTCAAATAAAATTATTCCTATTGAAAAAATTGATTGAAGTAAAAGAACTTCTTTCATAGATAAGCCATTTTCCTGAAAGAACAAAACAATAATTGGCATTATTAACATAAACCAACGAAGTGCTTTGATTACATACAATTTCCAAATATTGGATTCAATATTGCTCATAATAATTTATAAAATATAATTTAATTATAAAGTTTGCCATAAAGCCCAAGCCCCTTTCTTTTTTTAGTCCCTTAAAATTATTGCGTATAACATCGCGATTAACAGAAGTTCGCCGCAGGCGAATTTGGGGAAATTTCGCAGGAATTTCCCTGTTAATCGCTGTTAGGCGTCCTGAACGAAGTGAAAGCCCGCAGGGCGTGGCAAAATTACGAAGTAATTTTGAGTTGCGAGGCAGCACATTTGGGCGGGATTGAAAATAAGGTGCGCACTATTTTCCGTTAGGATTCATTTTAGGATGTTTTTTAACTAAACTAATCCCTCGTCTTATATATTCATCAAAATCCTTTCTTTTAAGAAATGCTATCTTTAACTTGTTTTGTATTTCGACTATGTGTGGGTAATTATGATTTGTGTAATATTCTGTATTCCATGACCAAAATTCTTTAACTTCAGGTGTTAGAGAAGTTAAGGCAAAAGCGGCAATTTCTGCAAGCGCCCAAACTTGGCCATCTCTTAACCCTTCATTTTTATAATGTCTTTTGTAAATTTCAAAATAGTGCGAAAGAATTAATTCATGGGCGGTGATTCTTCTCATGAAATAAGGATTCTCTTTCCAATGTCTAACAATTTTTGGTGCAGTTCCCCAATTTGAAATTCCGCCATGAATTACCGAAACAACACATTCATATTTTGGATAAAACCATTTATAACCAGTTACTCTCTCAATATATTTTGAAAATTTATCATTTATTTCATTCCAAGACTTTTGGTAAAGTTTTTTGGTTGATTCTAAATAAGGTAGAGAAGTTTTATACAATAAATCAATTTTGGCCAAAGTTTCCTTTGGAAAGCCAAAAGCTTTTGCCATTTTTCTGTCATATTCCTTGTCAATAATAAATTTGAGTTTCATATTCTATATTAATAGAAGGATTAGTTTAAAACATTTTCTTTTTGCGCACCCAAATTTAAGGGTGGGAGTGCTGCCGAGCAATTACGCCTAACAACTATTAATCGAGATAAATATTCGTTTCATAGCCTTAAATGGGATAAAAAGCGAGATTTTATAGGGTTTTTCTATATAGTAGATTGTCAAGAAATCTTAATTTTTTTGTTCAAAATTCCAGACGCTAATTTTACAGCCAATTTAAAGGTAAAGTTTATTAATAATAAAATATTAATTTATCTTGTGAGGTGATTTAAAATATTAGTTTCAAGCAAAGTAATGTTGATTAAAGCACAGAGAGAGAGGTATGCTGTACCACACTTTAATACTTCAGATCTTGAAATTACTAAAGCAATTCTTGAGGGATGTAATAAATTAAAATCACCAGTTATATTAGGAACT
>JAGVXZ010000030.1 GCA_018303515.1 Candidatus Woesearchaeota archaeon
AAGTCCTTCTATTTCCAAAAAAGCACCTAAATCTCTAGAACGTACATCACTTATTTTCATATATTGGCTATCAGGCAAATTCCTAAACCTTACTCTATCCAAAGAAGATTTTTCTATTACATCAAATTGTGTTAAAGCTAATTCAGCAGCTCTTATTAATTCTTCCGGCCCTTCTAATAATTCCTCCGCAAGTTCAACATCAAATTGAGATAATAAAGCAAAATCTACAATAAGGGATTTAAGACCTTTCTGCACAATAATTGCAATCTCCTTTTCATAATGAGTCTCAAAAAATTCCTTAAATTTCTCTATTTGTAGTGATACATCCACCCTTTTATACCCCCTTACATTGTCAATAATTAGCTTATATAAAAACGAATATCATAAAATAACATATAGTTTAAAGGGTTAATATAAGTTATCTAATAAATCTCGGAAAGTTTTCAGTTCCAAAATATAAAATAGATTTTAGAGTAATTATTAATACCACTTTGCTAGTTTTAAAAATTATTTCTTAAAGAAACACCAGTTGCAAATGCAAATTCACCCAGAACAATCCCAAGAGCCCCATTTCCAATAAGAGAAAAAAATCTTTCTTCGATATAGCTCGGGTAAACTATAGCAGTACCAGATAATATCCCATTTAAAATTCTAGATTCGGAAGATTCTATTCCAATAAAACCGTCATAGAATCTAATTAAAGCATATGAACCAATACCCAATAAAGAAACTAAATCTGATTTTAATTCAGAATGGTTCTTATATTGAACCTCACCATAAAAAATCTCATCGTCTTCATGTAAAATAGAAGTTTCTAAGGAGTCCATTTCTCAAATAAAGCAGAGGTAGTTTTTATTAATTTATGAGAAAAAGAACAATCAAATCTTAAAGCCTTCTTAAGAAATCACTAACCATATACCCATTTGTAATCCTAATATTTTCCACTAGTAATTAAAAGAAATTCTTCACAAGCATCTAACGAAGTTAATTTATACTCAAGTTCAAAATTTACTTTAGAATCTAAACTGTTCCTTCTTTACCTTTTTTTAATTCCAAAAGATTTTCAATCAACTTATCTAATGCTTCCTTTAATTGTGGTTCAGATCTAGTTCCAGTACAAACAATTTTCCCATTACTAAACAATAAGAAAGTTGCCCTTGTACCAGGTAACTTATATACTAATCCAGGAAATTGTTCAGGTTCGTATTCTGTGTTATCAAGATCCATAGCTAGATTATTCAAATTAAGATCCATTCCAATCGCACCAGAAGCTACCATATTTTGAACCTTAACTCTTGGTTGGATGGTTATCTTAATCCCAATCTTTTCAACATTTTTTACAATTTGTTTTATACTCTCTCTTAATTTAGTCATAGAACGAGCACCAGTACAAACAATTTTTCCAGATCCGAATATCAAAGCAGAGGTTTTAGGTTCTTTTATTCTCATCACCAATCCAGGAAATTGTTCAGGATTGTACTCTGTATTTGGTAATTTTTCTGCTAATTTAATTAAAGGAATATCCTTATCCAAAAAACTAGAAGCAACAATATTAACAATTTTTAATTCCTTCTTAACCATTTCAAAGAATATTAAGTACAGAAAAGTATTTAAAGGTTATTTATAAATGGTTCCTTCTTTGAAGGTAGTAAATCAGTTACAAATTAAAAGAATTTAAAAACCAATTTTAAACTCTTCATTTTTAACTTTAGTAGAAGAAGTATGATTCCCTTTAACATTACCAAAAACCAAATCACTAACACCACATTTTAATTTTATCTCATCATCAAAAGAACTTAAATCAACATTACAATTTACACTTAATGAAATCATTTGATCTTTAGTTAAATTAGCCTTCTTCCTTTCGCTTTGTACAAATCTTATTAATTCTCTTGCATACCCCTCTTTCTTAAGTTCCTCGCTTAAATCAGAATCTAGATAAACTGCACCACCAGAAAATTGAATTCCATCAACTTTAAGAGAGATATCTCCTTCATATCCCACAATTTTTAATTCCTTAACATTAGTTTGAGTTTTAATTAAATTACCTAAAGTTTCCAAAGCATCAACAAAAGAATTATTATTTACAAAAACTTCAACAGAAGCTAAGGGCCATCTAATTCCTAAACCTACTTTCTCTCTCCCAGCTAAAATAGACTGCATTACTATTTTCATTGCACTAAACTTAGATTCTAACTCTTCATTAACCAAACTCTCATCATATTCAACCCAATCACACAAGTGAACAGATTCTTCTTTCAAATCAAAATGCTCTTTCAAATTAAGATAGATTTTCTCAGAAGTAAATGGAACAATAGGCGCTAACATCTTCAGACTACAAAAAATAATATCATAAAGTGTCCTAAATACTATTTTCTTCTGATTTAAAGATCCTACCACAGATTTCTCTCTAACTAACTGAACATAAGTACGAGACAATTCTAAAAATAAGTTTTCAACTTTCTCTGGAATTTCATTCAATCTATATTCATCAAATAAATGCGTTACCTCACCTACAGTTCTATTCAAATAACTATACATATACTCTTCTTCAATTTGTAAAGAACCTTTTATTCCAGCCCCAAACCCATTTAACTTAGAATATTCAATTAAAAATTTATGTAAATTCCACAAAACACCAAGATTTCTTAATTTTACATTCATATCAGAGAAATTATAATTCATATCTAATCCAGGCTTAGCACCACCAATCATATAATATCTCATTGTATCAGCACCACACTCATCTATAACTTCATAAGGAGAAATTATATTCTTTAGAGACTTACTCATTTTACGGCCTTTAGAATCCATAATCATCCCATGCATATAAACACTTTTGTAAGAACTCTTTCCAAAAGCTACCATTGATAAACAAATAAGTGAATTAAACCATCCTCTTATTTGATCTTTTCCCTCCAAAATAAAATCAAGAGATACAAAATCCATTTTTCCAATTGCAGCCCATGGTGCTGCTCCAGAATCCATCCAAACATCTAAAACATCAGGAATTCTATGCATTAAATAACTACAAGAACATTTTATTGTAACATCATCAACATAAGGCCTATGTAAATTATCTAATTTTTTTCCACTTAATTTCTCAAGTTCGTTTCCATTTTCAATTAAAATAAATCTATCACATTTTTCACATTCCCAGATGGGTAATGGAATTCCCCAAAATCTTTGTCTTGAGATACACCAATCTTGTAGATTCTCTAACCATGAATCAAATTGTTTTGAACCCGCCCAATCAGGAACCCATAAAGTCTTACTATTCAGATCTCTCATTTCTTTACTCAAACGGGAAACTGCTAAGAACCACTGTTCTGTTGTTTTGTATACAACACCATTTTTACATCTCCAACAATGAGCATAACTATGTTCAACTTTAGTACTTTCAATTAAAAATCCTTTTTTATTATAAATTTCTATAAATTTCTTATCATCTTTTCTCGCAACATAACCTGCAAATGCACCCATCCTTGAAGAAAATATTCCATTTTCATCAATCTCATTAAAAGGGGGAATTCCATTTGCTTTACCAACCTCATAATCTTCAGTTCCACAACCAGGCGCACAATGCACTAACCCCGAACCAGAAGTAGTATCAACATATTCACTAGATAAAACAACTGTATGTAATTTTTTTATACTAGAGAACTCTTCAAACACAGGTAATTCTTTTTTCAAAGGATGTTCGTAAGATAAACCCTCCAAAGAAGAACCTTTTAATTCTTCAATTATTTCATACTTTTTTCCTGCAACTAAATTAATAAATGGTCCAATCAAAGCCTTAGCCATAATCCAAATCTCATCTCCAACTCTAGCTTTAACATAATCTACAAGAGGATTTACCATCACCGCCATATTATAAGGGATAGTCCAGGGAGTAGTTGTCCAAATCACAAGATATTCATTCTGCTTTCCAACTAGTTTAAACTTTAAAAAAATAGAATCATCAGTTACATCTTCATAATCAAGTTCGTGTTTAGCAAGAGCTGTTGCACAACGTGCACACCAAGTCATCGCCTTTTCTCCTTTATACAAATAATCATTTTCTTTTGCTTTTTTAAGTGCTGACCAAGCCCCTTCAATATAATTATTTTTAATAGTCATATATGGATTTTCCCAATCTAACCAGACACCAATTCTTTTAAAATCTTTAATCATTGGATGCATATTTTCAATTGCAAAATCTTCACATTCTTTTATGAATTTATTTAACCCAAAATTATCAATTATTTCTTGTTTATTTTTAATTCCAAATTTTTTTTCAACTTGAACTTCAATAGGTAAACCATGCATATCAAAACCAGGCTTATCACCCACTTTAAAACCACGCATACGTTTGTATCTTAGAAGACAATCTTTCAGTGCTTTATTCCATGCATGTCCAACATGTATAGCCCCTGTAGTATAAGGTGGCCCATCAATAAAATAGAACTCCTTCCCATTCTTATTTTTTAAAACTGATTTGGAATAAATCTTCTTCTTTTCCCAAAATTCTAAAACTTCTAGTTCTATATCTTTAGGATTAAACATATCTATGCAGAGCCCCATACTTATATATATATTTTCTTATAATCGATTTGCCCATAATACAAAGAATGTAAAAATAGCTACAGAATTTTAAGAATTAATGTTGAAATTAAAGATCATATAATTTTAAAAAAATTATCTAAATAGAACTATCCATTCCTTAACTATATTCCCTAACAAATAAAGCTTTATAAAAACAAATCTTATCTTCCAAACATGACTTCTGATATATGGACTGAAAAATATAGACCTAAAAAATTTGAGGAAATTATAGGGCAAAAAGAAATAGTTTTAAGAATAAAATCTCTAGTAGAAAAAAAATCTCTGCCACATTGTCTATTTGCTGGCCCAGCAGGAGTAGGAAAAACTACCCTTGCAACAATCATTGCAAAAGAATTATTTGATGAAAACTGGAAACCAAATTTTTTAGAGTTAAATGCTAGTGATGATAGAGGGATTGGAATTATAAGAAATGAAATTAAAAATTTTGCAAGGACTATGTCATTAGCAAAAATTCCATTCAAAATAATATTCTTAGATGAATGTGATAGTTTAACAAGGGATGCACAACAAGCATTAAGAAGAACAATGGAACAATATTCCAGATCTACAAGATTTATTTTAAGTTGTAATTTTTCTTCAAAGTTAATTGATCCAATCAAATCTAGATGTTCTATATTTAGATTCAAACCACTGACAAAGGAAAACGTAGATGAAATAATTAAAAAGATAAAAAATGAAGAATCAATTGAAATAGATGAAGATGCAACAAAGATCCTATTTGAATACTCTCAAGGAGATTTAAGAAAATTAGAAAATTTATTACAATCAACATCATCAGTTACAAACAAAATTACAAAAAAAGAACTAGAAGAAATAATTTCATTTGCACAACCAAAAGATGTCCAAGAAATAATTAACTTAGCTCTAAACAAAGACTTTCAAAATGCAAAAAGAAAGCTATTAAACACAATGTTAAATCAAGGTTTATCAGGACTGGATATAATAAAAGAAATTCAAAAACAGATTATTAATATGGAAATTGAAGATAATAAAAAATTAGAGATGATAGAACAGTGTGGAGAAATTGAATTTAGACTTGTTGAAGGGTCAGATGAATTTGTTCAATTACAATCATTATTAGCAAGTTTTACAAGATGATGTGGACAGACAAATATATACCTGAATTAAAAGAAATCCCTCACCAAAGAGAGATAGATCTAATTATACAATATTTAAAAGAAAAAATCCCTGTTTTATTATACGGCCCAACAGGTGTAGGAAAAACTACTTCAATAATTAAAATTGCAAAAGATCACAACTATGAACTATTAGAAATTAACGCATCTGATAAAAGAAATAAATCTGAAATAGAAACTTTAATTGGAAATGCAACACAACAATTGAGCTTATTCGGCGGGAAAAAACTAATTCTTTTAGATGAGATAGATGGGCTCTCAGGAACACAGGATAAAGGTGGAATTGCAGCGTTGACAAAAATCATCTCTAAAACCAAAGCGCACATCGTAATGACATGCAATGAAATAGAAAATGATAAAATTAAATCTTTAAAGAAAAAATGTAAAATCATAGAATTCAAACCTAACACAACTCAAGAAATAAGTTTAATTTTAAAAGAGATTGCAAAAAAAGAAAATATCACTTTTAAAGATTCGGAAATTTCAAGTCTAGCAAGGAGAAGTAATGGTGATATCAGGGGAGCAATTATAGATTTACAAGTAAATTCCACATTAGAGAATAATTTAGACCTAACAGATCTAAGTAATAGAGAAAATAAAGGTGAAATCATAAATGCGTTAACACTTATCTTCAAATCTAAAGATTTCAACACAACATCACAGTCCCTTACTAATATAGACTTAGATCCTAACGAATGTTTTTTATGGATTGAATATAATTTACCAAAAGAATATACAAAAACAGAAGATATTTATCAGGGCATTAAGAAATTATCAAAAGCAGATATTTTCAAATCAAGAATTATTAGAAGACAGTATTTTAGATTCTTAATTTACCAAAGCATACTTATGACAGCAGGTGTTGCATTAGCAAAAAAAGAGAAATATTCTCTAAAACCAAGTTATAAAAAAACCTCAAGACTCTTAAAAATATGGATGGCAAACCAAAGAAATCATAAGAAAAAATTGATTGCAGAAAAAATATCAATCCACACTCACTGCTCAATTAATCATGCCATTAAGACCTACCCTCACTATAAAAAGTTCTTAGTAAAGAAGAGTATAATCAAACAACTAGACCTCAGTGACGACGAAATTGAATACTTAAATAAATAAAACTATATAAAGTAAATTTAATGGAATAAATCTTAAATCAATAAGAGGTGATAATATGGGAGATAAAATAAAAGATTTACAACCTAAACAGGGAAAAATCATTCTTCACGCTGATGTAATTGAAGTCAGTAACGCAAAAGAATTTACTAAATTTGGAAAAATAGGAAGGGTTGCAAATGCAACAATAAAGGATGATACGGGGAAAATAAAATTAACTTTATGGAATGATGAGATTGATAAAATTAAAGCTGGTTCCAAAATAAAAATACAAAATGGTTATGTAAATGAATGGCAAGGAGAAAAACAGATTACAGCAGGAAGATTTGGGTCAATTGACCTAATTTAATCTTTTTAGAAATATATATTTACAAAACTAATCAACTCATTCAAAAGTTAAAATATACACCAAATTAAAAAATAAAGTAAAATTCTCAATTGAAACTAAAACTTCATACTTCTTAATCTTCCAATTCTACTATTCACATCAGGATGGGTTGAAAATAAAGAAGCCCATTTTACATTTTTTAAAGGATTGACTATAAACATATGTGCAGTAGCATTATTTGCATTTTTCATTGGATTATAGTTTGCTCCAGCATGTAATTTCTGCAACGCATCAGCAAGAGAATGAGAATCTTTAATCAATTCAGCTCCAACCTTATCAGCTTGGTATTCTCTTGAACGAGAAATTGCTAAATGAATTAAAGAAGCAATAATTGGAGTAAGAATTGCTAAAAGTAAAACACCAATGATACCACCATTATTATCATCCCTTCCACCAAAACCAAATATCGCTGCCCATTGAGCCATAGACGCTAAAAAAGAGATTGCTCCAGCAATAACTGCAGCTACAGAACTAATTAAAATATCTCTATTTTTTGCATGAGCAATTTCATGTGCTAAAACACCTTTCAATTCTTTTCTATCTAACAGATCTAAAATCCCTTCTGTACAAGCAACAACAGCATGCTTCGGATTTCTTCCAGTACAAAAAGCATTAGCATGAGTTCCAGGAATAATATAAACCTTAGGCATTGGCATCTTTGCTCTTTCTGCAATATATTTTATATCCTCATACAATAATTTATATTTCTCTCTCTTGGCAGGGTAAGCATGATATATCTTTAAAACAAATTTATCTGAAAACCAATAAGTAAAAAAATTCATAACTAATGCAAAAATAAAGGCGATAATTAACCCGGTTCTACCACCTAAAAGTTGGCCAACACCTAAAAGTAACCCCGTCAATAAACCCAAAAATAAAACTGTTTTTAATTGATTGTTCATACTCAACACCATTTTTAAAAAAGGGATATTCCAAAGATATATAAAAGTTATCTTTAAATATGAAAAAATTCAATTTCAAGTTTATGTATGAAATTGTAATTGGGAGAACCGAATCTGATAAAAAAAAATTAGGATTACAAGGAACAATTTTCTTAGGAAAACATTATGTTAAGATGGGCACAACAACTTCTTTATCCAATAAAGTTTTAATGGATATCACAAACGCACACGTTGCCCTTATATGCGGAAAACGTGGCAGCGGAAAGTCTTATTCGCTTGGTACAATTACAGAGGAAATGTCAAACTTACCTGATGAAATTAAAGATAGAATTGCAGTTTTAATATTAGATACAATGGGGATTTTCTGGACAATGAAATACGCCAACGAAAAGGATGAAGATCTTTTAGAAGAATGGCAACTATCTAAGAAAGGATTAGACGCCCAAGTTTTTATCCCAAAAGGATTTTATCAAAAATGGAAAGAAAAGGGTATTCCAGTGGATAAAGAATTTACAATAAAACCAAACGAATTAAATGCTTTTGATTGGGCAAACACATTAAATATAGAAATTACTTCTGAATTAGGAATTCTACTTGAAAGAACTATGGAAAAACTAGAAGAACAAAATTTTGATATTGAAGATATTATTACTACAATAAATAATGACACTAAAGTTGAAGAAAAAACAAAACTGGGATTAATTAACAGATTCAATGCAACTAAACATTGGGGGTTATTTGATAAAGATGGTACACCATTAAAAGAAATAATTAAAGGTGGCCAAGCAACAATATTAGATTTATCACCTTATACTTTTACTTCAGGCAATTGGAGTATTAAAAATTTGGTTATTGGTTTAGTTTGCAAAAAATTAATGATAGAAAGAATGATTTCAAGAAAAGAAGAAGAACTTGAAGATATTCAAAGAGGGCATTCTTATTTCGAAGCTTATAGACCAAAAATAAAAAATGAAATGCCAATGCCTTGGATACTTCTTGATGAAGCACATGAAGCCTTACCAAAAGACTATAAAACCCCAGCAACAGATGCATTAATCCAGTTGCTAAGAGAAGGTAGACAACCTGGAATTTCTTTAATTCTTGCAACACAACAACCGGGAGAGATACATAAAGATGTTATGACACAATCTGATATAGTTATTTCACACAGAGTCACAGCAAGAAAAGATATAGAAGCGCTAAATTCAATGATGCAAAGTTATGCAACTGGTGATATCATGAGTTATTTAAATGCGCTACCAAGATTAAAAGGTTCAGCAATAATTTTAGATGATAATTCAGAAAAAATATATCCTATGAGAGTAAGACCCAAATTTTCATGGCACGGTGGAGAAGCTCCTACAGCACTAAAATCAAAAGGAAAGGCATATGAAGAGTTATTTAAATAATTCAATTAAATTTTCCTTTGCATTAAACAAATCATTCTTTTTAGAAAGTGAAAAATCTCTCAATAAGGAATCAATTTTATTTAACTGTTGAAGTTGTAAATTTACTCTCTTAATATCCGTCTTTTGTGTTCCCAAATGAGTAATTTCAAGATTTAGATTATCTTTTATCTCATTTATAAGATCTAAAATTTTATTTCTTTCCTTTACCTCAGCTTTTAATAAGACTAAATCTATGAAGACAACTAAATGTTTTAATTTTCTATTCATTCTTATCTGGAATCAAAACTAGAATATAAAGATTAATATTAACCATCCTCATAAAGTCTTACAACATTTTCAAAGGATGGGTCAGAGTCTTCAGTTCTATAGGCAGATGAATAACTAGAAGAAAATGAATCATCAAAGATAATAACACCGTACTCAACCTCTAAATAACAAGAAAAACAACGATTTGGAATGTTTTTAGGACTAAATTTAGTATAGGTTTCATCACATTCCATACACAAAAGAGACAAATTATCTAAAGCCATTTTAATTAAATGTGCTCAGAAGCTACTTCCTTCGATCATTTCCTTTTCAGGATCATCGGGTGTTCTTTTCGTCATTGCACAAAAATTATAAAAAAT
>JAGVXZ010000033.1 GCA_018303515.1 Candidatus Woesearchaeota archaeon
TTATTTCTCCCTATAATTTTAAGTTTTTCTCACACCATTCCTTCCAACTTCCAAACCATTTAATCTTGCATATTTCACAACAGTGGTTATAGAACAACCAACTCTTCTTGCAGTTCTTAATGAATTATTTCCTTCCTCAACAAATATAGACAAAATTCTATTTACTTCCTCATTAGATAAAGCGAATTCAGGCAAATTATACCCGGGTTTTCTAACTTTAAAATTAAAATCCTGGACCCACATCCTTCTAAGTGCAGGTGGAGAAATAAAACCTAAAGATCTTGCAGCTTTTTTTATACATCCCTCATGATCATAATACGCCTGTCTTGCCAATTTTCTTTGGTTAACATCAAAATAAACTGCTTGAGCTTCAGTTTCAATAACAACACATTTCTCTAAAACACCATAAAAAGACAACCTTTGATATAAAGAAGTGTCAAACAAATTTAAATCCGTTTTAGTTACTCCACCATAAACATTTTCATGTCTGAAAAAAAAGTCTTTAGAGTCGCCAATAATTCTTCTCCCATAAGACAATTTCCCATTAAACACTCCTTCAATAGGCCTTACAGGAATAACTAATTCATTATCTAAATTTCTCCTTACATAGACATCACTTACTGCATAAACTAATTTTTGCCAATTTTCTTCCCCCCTATTTAAGAATCTATTTCCATCCAAACCTTGAGAAAGCAACTGTGGCAAAACATGTTCTACTTCACCAGATCTCAATTTCCAAACCCTTTTCTCTCTTAATCTATTCATACATGAAAAAGATACCAAAAAAAATAAAAAGGTAAGGGATTCAAATTTCACCCAAATAGCCTAACATAAACCCTGCCTCCGCATCATTTATTATTCCCTCATCCAAGAACCTCATCAACAAGTCCTCATCATATATATCTCCCTCTGTTTTTTCAGAAAATTGTTCACAATCCATCCATTCCATTTTAAACACCTCCATAAATATTATTTTAAATTTTAAATTAAAAAGCGTTGTGACCATTTGTCAAATGGAATCTCCATTTTAAAATAGAATTTATAAACTATATATTAAATTTGCAACCCAGACATTACCATTCCAGAAAGGAAATTAAATAACATTGTCACAATAACCCCAATAATCAAATATAAGATTGTAGATTTAAACAAATTCTTTCCTAATAAATCTCTTTCAGCTAATTTATCAGATCCATTCTCAATACCGTTAGATAAAATAGTCAAGACATAAACGATTTGTACAATGTAAACTCCAACAATAATTTGAAAATAATAAGAAGGAATCAATTTAGTAATATCAAAAAGTTCGGTTATAACTCTCAACTGATCCTGAACTTCTACAGCAGAAGAATCTCCAAAAGTAAAAGCACTTATATTAGTTGTCAACCCAACAACAACATTAACAATCATAGCACCAATTCCCACTACAATTCCCGCAATAGCAGGTGCTAAAAAATTAATCTGTGCTTTCATAGAAGAGATTATTTCAGCAAGTAAATCCTTTAATCTCTCGTTTACTTTCTGAATTCGATTAACATAACTTGCTATACTAATTAAAGACTGTGCAACAATACTATTACCCTTTCTAGAACTTTCAACTAAAACTTTCATAGAAGTTTCAATCAAAGCAGAAGGATAAGATAAAATCGCACCTTTTTGTCCATTAAAAATAGATTCTTTAAGACTCATTCCAAAAGTTCTTATATTTCTATCTACTATTGAAAAAAAATCACCAGATGGAGTACCTTTCATAGATTCTGCAACTGAAGAAAATGCAGCCTCGGCAGGAATCCCATCTCCTATTCTATTTCCTAACTGAAACAAAGCAGACCCAAATTCTGTTTCTAAATCTTGAGTTTCATTTCTAATATCAATCAATTTCTGTGACCTCATCTTAAAATAAAAAGACATTCCTAACGCTAACCCAAAAGGAATAAAGAAACTTAAAAATAACGCACCAATCCCAAAAGGTCCATAATAACCTCCACCGGGACCTTGTTCAAATCCTAAAAATTTAAAAGGCTCAATAATATAAAAATCAAAACCAGGTTGTAAAAAATTAATTATTAATGGAAATAAACCCACTAAAATAAAAGCAAGGGTAATAAAGAAACATAACCAAAAAGGATTATAAAGTTTTTTCATTAAAGATGATGTTACTTCACTATCTCCATAACCGGTTGGCCTTTTAGAAAGAATACTCATTCCAAATGAAAATACAAGCAAAGGTAATACTAAATTATAAAGAAACATTAGATGATACCATCTTACAAACCCACCCATTATAGAACCTAGTAAAGGAAATATAACCAAACCTAGTATAGGTAAAATTACACCTAACATATGTAACATTGTAATAGGATTTTGTAAATTATGAGCATACCTTAACATTTTATCATAAGTTCCATCTAACATAACCTCAAGAGACTTATCAAGTAAAGTCAACCTTCTTGATTCAGAAGGTTCAAATAACGAACTTTCAATCAAATGAAAGCTGGTAACAAATTCCTGATTATGTTTTCTCCAAATAATTAAATAATTATCTAGAGATTCTTTCACAGTTGAATATTTTCCTGTTTCCACGTCCCAGAATAATTTCTTTAAATCCAAAGAAAGAGGTTCTTTCAAATGCTGGGTTGCAAATTTAATCGCATTCTCTAAATTAGGAGTATGGCGCATGTACATAACTACATAAAGAATACATAAAACCATTTGATTAGAAGCCCTTAATCTCCATCTTGTTGCAATATAAATTGGAACTCTAGGTAAAAAAAACATCCCTAAAACACCTAATACTATTAACATCAAAGGAATAGAAATTATCAACTCACCAAAAATCGTATAAAAAATACCCCCAATAATAAATCCAATCAAAACTAAAACAAACCCTGATAATGCTGCAAAAGCTGCAGAACCAGAAGGAGTAATATCCAGATGTACAGTTTCAATTGCTTCCTCAATTAATTTTAAATCTTTTTTAGGAGGTTCTAATTTAATTATTTTTTCTGCAAGATTACACCAGTTTTCATAAGTTGATCTCTGAAAACCCAAAGTCTCTTGTTTAAATTTAATATATTCAGAAGAAAAACTAGAAGAATCAAAACTTTCTACATCACCAAGAGATTCTTCATCAACATGATCTCCAAGTTTCTTTCTATATTTCTTAAGAATGTCATCTACCTCTTTTACCATTAAAACAATTAAAAAGAAAAAGATTATTTAAAACTAACTGAAAAATTCAAACTTCAAAGAACAAAATAAACTAAAAAAAATTATTCACAAATCCCTATATTGATATCTAAATGTACGAGCAGATGCTCTAGGAGTTGTACGAGCTGGTGCTGCTCTAAGTCTAGGAGTAACTCTCCTATCGATTACAGGAGAAGAAGATGAATCTAATAAATTATTACTAGTTGAACGAGAACATGTACCATCACGACAAGATGTACCATAAGGACAAGTTATACGTTCAAATTCACGCGGTACTCCAAAAACATCTCCACGTTCACAATGATATTCCGCCAACACTTTACTACTAATACAATAATCAGTACCAACCTCTTGCATTTCATACCAACCCCAATCACCTGTTCTAATAGCACCCATCATAGACTTAGTTCCTTTCACATAAATATTCTCACTATTATCATTCCCATAATTATCAGTATCCTCACATCCACTTGGGAACCTATCTTGACACCGACCCTCAACACAATAGCCCTCAGCTCTATCACAACCCCAATTATTTTGACAAGAATCACCTACAACCTCACCAGTGAATTCATTCTGACCATTAGAAGGAACAAAAATTAAAACACTAAATAGAAATAAAACTACAACCCCAACAACAACATGAGTAGAATTTATTTTTCCCATAAATCCAATTATTAAAACACGACTTAATAAACTTTTCTTATACCTCTAACTAAAATAAACCTATAAAACTAATATATTTCTCAACTTTGAAACTCTTTCTTAATAAATTTCTTTAATGATTCTTCCCAATCAAACAAGATCCTTTTAGAATCCAAATATCCCATTTCTCTTTTTACTCTTGCAGAAATTCTATGAAACTCATCATTTAAAAAAACAGTAGACTCTGCTTCCAATAGATTAGGAAATCCTTTAGAATATTCTAGTTTCCCATATTGCATCCCATGATCCTGCAAATTCTTTTACGTTTCCACCAATAGATTTTATAATTTCAGAATCACCATTCAATAAAGCATCAGTAGGAACTAATTCATCAGTTTCAGGATCATACTTAAATAGATCAACAAAAGCACCTTCCCTTAATGGATCTTTTTCCCAATGTTTTCTAACTTCCGTAATTGAAACAACCCTTCTTTTCCTATATAATCCATCTGCACTTTTAATTGGATTTGCAATTACCATAATATCTATTGCTTTGAATGATGTCCTTGGAACTTTAAGATCATTAACTAACCTATCAAATACTCCATAAGGACTATCACCATGTATTGTACCTGCAACAACATTAGCTAAAGCTCCGACTCTCATAGCTTCAAACATTGCCAAAGCTTCTACTGATCTAACTTCTCCAACAATTAAAGCAGAATCTCCTAAACGTAAAGAAGTTCTTATTCCCTCATCAGCTGCAACTTCAGACCCGGATTTTAATAATGCACTTCTTACTTTCATTGGTTGAATATTAAATCCTAAATCTGATAATGCAGACGTAGGTAATTCTAAAGTATCTTCAATAGAAATTATCCTATGTTTTCTCATTATTTCCACCATTACGGAACCCAAGAGAGAAGACTTTCCACTTGACCTTGTCCCAGCAATTAACATAGTACGTGATCCATCAATCAAAAAAGATAATACTCCTGCTGCTAAAGAGTTTATCATTCCATTCTTAATAAACAATGCTAAAGTCCAAGGTTTGTCCCTATGCCTTCTAATTGCATAAGAAATCCCATAAGGATTTAATGGTTTTCCAATTGCAGCTACTCTCGCACGTGCACCTGGAATTTCCATTTCAGTATCCAATATTGGATTCGCTTCATCTAAAGGTCTTGCAGAAACTAACCTAAATTTCGTTGCCCATCCTTCAACATCTTCAACTGAAGGTATTAAATTAGTAACACATTCATCATGTACAGAATGTACTAAAAAAATGGGATTTCCACCAACAGGAGAATTAACCACAATATCCTGTACATTAGGATCTTGTAGTAATACTTCAATTAATCCAAATCCTACAGTATAACGAACAATAATTTCAGCTAACTCTTCAATTTCTTCAAACTTCAAACTAACTCCTTTATTATCAGCTAATTCAATTAACAAATCCCTCCCAATATTAAAAAAAGTCTGTCTCATTCTCTCAGTATCTAAAAATTCTTCAGCTTTAGGTTTATGTTCTGCTAAGACTTTTCTTGCCAATTCTATTAATTCATATTTGTCTTCAGAAATTTGAAACTCTGGAGGAATAAGATGATACAATTTTTTTATCGTAGTAGGTTGATCATAAATTTGTACATAAGTATTTTTACTTACCTGATAAGAATCAACCTCTAATGCTTCAATTGGAGGAATAGCCATCATCCTGGTATGCATAAAATCAGGAGTAATTACAGATTTGAAGATTGCCTTATATACAGTCCTATCACCTATAGAAAAACCATCTAAATAATTATCTGCTAACTTAATCAGTTTAGTATTTTCTAATAAATCATGTAACTCTTGTAACATTTCTGGAACATCCCCAGTGAATATTTTTTCATCTCTAAGAAATCTTCTAGACTCAACATAACAACCAATAGGATCAGATTTTAATAAGTTCATTACTAAATACTGTAAATTTTGTATTGTTTCTTGTGAAGCTCCCGTTAAAGCTAATCTGGAAAAGATTTTTCTTTGCTTAATAAAATGATTATAAATGGTTGCAATTTCTATAAGTATTTGTACTTGTTTAAATCCATACTCATATTTTTTCCGTTGATGATAAACAATTCTTTCAACATCCTGTGTTTGAGCTAATTTCTCAATTATCTCTACCATCATTGTAGGATCATCTTCAATAGAAGGAATTTTTCCAACATTTTCATAGTTAATATGCATTATTCTATCTATTCCTTCCTTCTCTATTAGGTGATCACCTTTTTTTGCAGTTTTCTTAAATAGCATCGTTACTTTCAAATACTCACAATAGTTTTAATATAATAGTTCATCATTTATTAAAATAAGTTTCGAAAATGGAATTACAAGAAACACAAATTGGATTTGATATAAATTCTAGAGTAAGAGAACTCGAAGGCAAGTACAACTTACTAAGAGACAGAGCTTTAATCATAAACCAAAACCTGATCACACAATACAAAAAAACAGCAACGGAACTTAATTCTTTAAATAGTGACATTAAAGAAATCAAAGGAGATATATTTAAACTTAAAGAAACTGTAAGACATTTGGTTTCAGAATTAAACTCTACTGCAAGAAAAGAAGACGTTAGAGTTTTAGAAAAATATATAAGTTTCTGGAATCCATTAAAGTTCATGACAGAAAATGATGTTCTAAAAATAATACAAAAAGAGGCTGAAAATGGAAGAAGAGATTAGAACTTTAGCTGATGATATTGCAGATATTAAAGCAGGGGTAAGTGGTGGAATGGATAATGTTCCCACACCTCCAGGATATGGTACTCCAAACCCGCAGGATTTATCCGCACCATCACCAGAAGAAAGAAGTAATTTTGAAGAACAAGATTTTAATGAAGATGATTTTAACGAACCTAAAGAATCCTTCTCACAAGGTGAACCAATGAATTTAACAGCATCACCTCCAAGAACTTCTGGTATTGATAGAGATTATATTCAAGAATTAGTTGAAACTATCCTAGAAGAAAAATGGAGTGAATTTGTTACAAAGACTGGAGATTTAAACACATGGAAAGAAAGAACAACTAGCGATCTAATTGCAACAAAACAGGAAGTATTAAGGTTAAGAGATTCATTTGAAAGATTACAACATTCCATGATTGGTAAATCAAAAGAATATGGCGAAACAATGACAAATGTTCATTCTGAAATGAAAGCCTTAGAAAAAGTATTTGAAAAGATTCTAGAACCACTAACAGATAATATTAAAGAACTACAAAGGTTAACACAAGATTTAAAGAAAAAATAAAATTCAACCACTATTCGAATTCCTTTCAAATTCAAAAAAGATAATAATTTTATTGGAAGGAATTGGATTTATTCTTTATGACACAAAAGGAAAATCTGAAATAATAAAATAAGAACTTTCAGATTTATCCAAGAAATATAAACTCCCTGCTTTTGGCGGAATTATCTACAACAAAAACAAGATAATTCCTTATGTTTACGTAGCAGGAGTTAATTCTTTTGTGAAAGAAACCGCTTGTGGTTCGGAGAGTGTCGCTTTTTGTATATTTTCGGGTATTAAAGATGTTGTTCAACCAACCGAGAAAGTAATCAACATTAAAAAGAAAACGGAATTTTTTGACATTTCTGCTAAAGTCACAAGTTATGAATAGCGATTACTTACTCTTAAATATTATTGCTTCGCAATTATTGATAAAAGAGAAAATCCGACTCACTCCGCTACGCTTCGTGCCACGCTGCGCTCTCGCTTCACTGCGTTATGCACTACTTCTCATAATCCTGATGTTAGTTTCAATAAATTTGAATTCCTAAAAAGGAGGATGGTGGAGTTTTCCTTAGTATTTCATTTTTCTTTCATAGTCTTTGTGGTTGAACCATTCTAAGATTGCAGATATTAATTCTACTTCATTTTCGGGAGTTACTGTGTCATATTTTTGTAGGTATTCTTTTGGAATTAATCTTTTTGGAACTTGGATTCCAGAAAATGCGTTTTGCCGGAGATCTTTAATTGCCCTCACAATACCTTTCTTGATTGGGTCTTCTTCTTTTAGAGAGTTGAAATTTTCTTCTAGTTTGTCATCCATAAAAACTACTTTGGATGGTTTTATCATAGTTTGATCTCCTTTCGCATTTTTAACTTCTTTGCGAGCGCTGGATTCCAAATGTAAGCAATTTTTTTATTGATGCTCTCCAAATATTCAAGAACAACAAGATAAGTTTGCCACATGACTCTCTTAGGAAGGTGTTTCCAAAGTTCAGTCCTATTGTATTCTCCGCTAAATTCTTCGATAGTTTTCTCTACCATGAGCACCGTATCAAGAGTGGGTGATCTTACAAATGGATTTTCTAGTTTTTGAAGTGCCACAAATAGAGTATATCAATTGATATATTTAAATCCTTCGGAAAACTTGCCCTGTAGAACACTTTTGTATTCTTAGGCTATAAATGGTGAAAATAAAGAATTTGTTTGGTGCAAAAAGCACCAAACCCCTAACTAATCTAAATAGAACTAAGGCTCATATTTATCAACAATGAATTTAACTGCAACTGATGCTAGAATTAACATAAATAATGCACTTAACATCCTAGGATGTGTTAAAGCTTTTACAGTTTCAGATCTTGGATTTTGTTGAACTTCATTTGCAGGAACTACATTTCCACCATCATCTACCATCTGCCCTTGATCATTTATTTTATAAGGTGATACATTAGATTCAAAGACTGTAGTTAATCCTACAAATACAATTATTAATAAAATTACAAACACGGGCATTTCACCAATTAAAGTCCAAAAACTATGTTCTCCAATACCCTTTCCAATTACTCCTTTTGTAGGCTTTACACTAAAGAACATAAACATTGTTGTTATAAGTAATATAATTATGAAAACTAATGCAAACCATGGTGTAATAAATGCAATAAGATTTACCATCTTTCCAGTAAATATTGAAATTATAGCTAAAGAAAATGCTGCAACAACATTTAATGTTCTTGCATTTTCACCAAACAATTTAGTCTTTTCTAATATTGCATAAAGAACTACAAAAATAAAAAGAAATACAAAAACTGGCATAAAAACTTCCAATGCTCCCAAATCAAATATACTTGCCATTTTAAAAAATCATTCTCAATTCAAGGTGGATTAGCCGGAGGTGTAGTCCCTGCTGAAGTTGGTTTTTTAACCACAAGATAAATAATACCACCGATCAAAGCAAAAAACACACCTAACGAAATTAAAGCTTCAGTTTCATATCTTGATAATCTCCAATTAAATTGCGGAGCTAACATTGTAACCAAAACAATAACACCAACAATTCCAGCAGCCCACGTTACAAACTTCACAAAACCTGTAAGCTCATTTCCACTACCATGACCTGATATCATTGAAGCTACTAAGAGAAACATTAAAATAACAACAATCACCATTGCAACATTGGGTAAAAACATATTAAGAATATTCACAATACTCTGTTCGGCAATTAATAAAAGTCCCATTACAGTTGCGACTACTGCATTAATCTGAGTTTTGCCTTCTCCAAAAATTCCAACTTTTTCTAATATTGCAAATACAACAGAAAAAACTAACAAGAATGGTAAAATATATTCATAAACACCCAAGTCTTGCAAATATCTTATTGACTCTCCAATATTAAATTGTGCCACCATCTTTTTTCACAACTTATTCTAAGTTTCGTCCCCCTCAGTATTGTCCTTATTCTTACTTTTAACACTTCCGGTTATCCACATAACTCCTAGTATCGTAATTATTGCAAAAAATATCGAACCAACAACAGCACCAGAAGCATTAGTAATTAAATATGTCCATGCATAACCTAACCATGATTCATTTGAATCTAATTTTATTGAATCTAAAAAGATTAAAATTACAGCAATTAGAATTACTATCGCAAATCCAGCAGTTGCACCCTGCCACTTAGTTGCAAAATCCAATTGACCATCTTTAAACAAAATTCCAACTAACATCAAAAACATAACAATAAAAATTGTAAGTAAAACAATATTTGGTAAAGCGGTATTAATTACATTTACAATTTTATTAGCAGCAATAACAAACATTGCAACAGTAAAAGCAATCATAGAATTCAAGGTTCTTTTTGGAGCACCATCTTCTTCACCAAGAACTTTTGTTTTTTCTAATATTGCAAATACAACAGAAAAAACCAATAAAAATGGTAATACCACATCAAACAATCCAAACTCACGAAAAAAATCTACCGCTTTTCCTAAAGTTGATACCATTAAAACAAAAATGAAATCTTTAGTATTTAAATGTTATTATTCAAAATCAATATTCTTCTTCTTCAACTGCCATTGACTCATCATGTTGAGGTATTGCAGATTTAGAAATAATCATTATATCACCAACATTCTTTACCATTTGATGTGGAACCATAACACCCCGAGCACCACCCAACAACCTACTTAATTGAGATGCCTTAGTTGCTTTAACTTTCCAAGCCACAACTTTATTGCCTTGCAACATTGATTCCTCAACATCTCCATAATAAACACCCTCATCTGTATACACAGGCATACCATGAACAGAAGTCACTTTTTTAATTCTAACATTCTCCATAAAAGAGTTAATTATTTAAGTTATATAAATACTTTTCTGAAATCATGAAGATATATCAGAATCTAACTATCATAGGGACAAGCCATATTGCAAAGGAAAGTATCAAAGAAGTAAAAGAAGTAATTAGCAGAGAAATTCCTGAAATAGTAGCTTTAGAACTGGATAGAAACAGACTTTTCTCATTACTTTCAAAAGAAAAAGGAACTATCAAACTAAAGGATATAAGAAAAATTGGAGTAAAGGGTTATTTTTTTGCAAAGATAGGACATTGGGTTGAACATAAAGTGGGTAGTATGGTTGGAACAAAACCTGGAGATGAAATGATAACTGCATTTGAAACAGCAAAGAAATTCAATATAAAAATTGCTTTAATAGACCAAAAAATCGAAATCACACTAAAAAAACTTTCAAAGGAAATCACATGGAAAGAAAAATTAACATTTGTTTATGAATTAATAAAAAGTCCATTTCAAAAAAATAAAATCAGTTTCAATTTGAATACAGTCCCTGACGAAAAAATAATTAAAGAATTGTTAGAACAAGTAAAAGAAAAATATCCTAATGTCTACAAAGTTCTAGTTGAAGAAAGAAATAGTTACATGGCAAAACGTTTAAATAGACTTATGCAGGATTATAGAAGTGTCATTGCAATAGTTGGTGCAGGTCATGTTAGTGATATAATTGAAGAAATAAAATGTTTACAAAAAAAGAGTTAATACAATTAATAATTATAATTCTTCTACTTGGATTTATATTTGGATTCAATGATGGTTTAACTACACTTAATAAAGAAAATTGGATAAATAATCTAATAAAAAATATTTTACAAGTCGCAATTATTTTATCAATTACATTTACAATCCAAAAATTAGTTGCAAAAGCAAATGGTGCAAAAACAGAAATTAAATTATGGACAATAAAAAGACCTAATTTATTAAAAGATCCTTTAATGAAATTTAAAACACCATTTCCGATTGGAGTTTTATTTGCAATTTTCTTTTCATTTCTATCAAATGGATTAATCTATTTCACGGGAATTTTTTCAACACAAATAAGTACAACAAAAAGTTATTTAGGGAGAAAGCATGAAAGATTAAAAGAATATCAGGAAGCGCTCATTTTACTTTCAGTACCGTTAACTTTAATGGGGATTATAATTATTTCAAAAATATTAGAGAATCATTTTGGACTAAACTTAACTTCATTTAAAGAAACAAGTTTTTGGATTAGTTTTTTTAATATGCTTCCCATTCCTGGTTTAATTGGTGGAAGAATGTTTTTTGCAAGAAGGCAGATATTTTTGTTTGGTATTTCATTCATCGCACTTACAATAACACTAATCAATATAGGACCAATTATAACTTTAATTTTAGCATTAATACTCTCATTTTCAATATTAGTAATATACTATTACTTCACAGATTATGGCGGAGAATTAGATTGGCCAAATATAACCCCACTAAAAAGAATACAAACACATAAAAATATTAAAAAATGGCAATTTGTAATTATTTTCTTAACAATTTTTCTAATTTTAATAATAATGGGTACAACTAGCGGACTTGGAGCAACAATAAGTCTTATAGGTGCTTTTCTAATTATTTTCACATACTATGGTTTAAAAAATAATTCACTTAAAATTTAAATTGAAATATAAAACTACTCATTTTCAAACTTAGCAACGATAGCATGTGTCTTTTCAACAACATCAGGATTAACAGACATTGCATCAATCCCCTTTGAAACTAAAAATTCTGCAATCTCTGGATATGTAGAAGGAGCTTGACCACATATACTTACACTCTTACCAAGTTTATGGAATCCCACAATAATATTCTCTATTGCCTTCTTAACAGCATTATTTCTTTCATCAAAATACCCCATATTCCCTAACTTTCCTGAATCTCTATCAACACCTAAGACTAATTGTGTCAAATCATTACTCCCAATTGAAGCACCATCAATATCTAACTTAGCAAACTCTTCTGGTATTAAAGCTAAAGAAGGTACTTCAGCCATAAGATAAATCTTAAAATTATTAGATCTCACCAAACCTTCTTCTTTCATAATTAATAAACATTTTTCAACTTCCCAAGTATTACGTACAAATGGAAGCATAACATAAACATTGGAACAACTCTCACGAACTTTTCTTATAGCTTGACATTCTAATCTAAAAGCTTTTTCATAATCTACAGAAACATAACGAGAAACCCCACGCCATCCTATCATTGGATTTTCTTCATTTGGTTCAAAACCAGAACCACCCTCTAAATTCCTGTACTCATTTGATTTAAAGTCTGAAAACCTTACAATTAAACTCCTAGAACCAATTGCACTTGCAACTTGTTTAATTCCAGAAGCAAGTTTATTAATAAATTCAGGTCCCAATCCATTCTTCATCATATAAAGGGGATGCTTTCCAATTGTAGAAGTAATTATAAATTCTATTCTCATTAACCCAATCCCTTCAAAGGGTAAATGTTTATATTCCTCTATTTTTTCTGGTTCACCCAAATTCATAAAAATTTTAGTTTTAGTTTTAATATTTTCATATTCATGTACAAACTCTTCTTCTTTTTCTTTCAATTCTTCTTCTTTTTCCTCTACACTTTTAATTTCACCCAAATAAACGTCACCATTAGTCCCATCAACAGTAACTAAATCTCCATCTTTAAGTTTAGAAGTTGCATAAGAAGTTCCAACAACACATGGTATCTGCAATTCCCTTGATACAATTGCTGCATGTGAAGTTATAGAACCTTCATCAGTTACAATTGCCTTTGCCCTTTTCATTGCAACAACATAATCAGGATTAGTCATTTTTGCAACTAAAACATCACCATCTTTAATTTTATCAAGATTATCTACAGAATGTAAGATTTTAACAATACCAACAACTACTCCCGGAGATGCACCAAGCCCTTCTAAAATTGGTTTTTCAGTAGTTTCAACAGACTCTTGATTTCCATCATTCTTATTTAAAGTTGTAACTGGTCTAGCTTGAACAATATAAATTTTATGACTTTCAATTGCCCACTCTATATCCATTGGCTTTTTATAATGAACTTCAATTTGTGTAGCATATTTTGAAAGAAGATTTATTTCTTCATCTGTTAATTTCTGTTGATGACCTTTAATCTCACTCAATGTTTTCTTAAATGTCTGTCCCCTTTCTTCTTTTGTATACATCCATTCTTGTCTTCCAATTTTTTTTGAAATAACATTGTAATCACTCTTATTAATTATATAATTATCTGCCGTTACCTCTCCTGCAACAACCGCATCTCCTAACCCATAAGCAGCATCAATTACAATTTCATTTTGATTTGATGTAACAGGATTAACAGTAAACATTACTCCTGCCTTTTCAGAATCAACCATTTTCTGAACTACAACAGCAATATAAACTTTAGAATGATCAAAATTATTTTGAGTTCGATAATAAATTGCTCTTGCAGTATATAAAGAAGCCCAACATTTTTGAACAGCATCTACAACTTTATCATTCCCTTTTACATTCACAAACGTTGCCTGTTGTCCAGCAAAACTAGCAGTAGGTAAATCTTCTGCAGTTGCAGAACTTCTTACAGCTACAAAAGGTAAATCACGCCCAGTTTTAATAATTGATAAAGCATCAACTGAAATATTTCTCAAATCTTTACTAACATTAAGATTATCATAAGATTCTATAATCTCAGATTTTATTTCATTAGGCATAGAAGTCCTTAAGATTAGTTCTTGAATCTGTTTTGCAACTTCTTGTAATTTCTGAGTATTTTCAACATCTATTCCATTTAACATTGAAATAATTTCATTTTGTATTCCAGTGGTATTAACAAAATACTTGTAAGCTTGTGCAGTTACAACAAATCCAGGAGGTACAGGTAGCCTGATATTATACATTTCTGCTAAGGACGCACCCTTTCCACCAGCAATAGCTACATCCTCATTTGAAAGATTTCTAAACCATGAAACAAAAACCTCTTTATCCATAACATATTTACAAAAAGATAACTTAGATTTAAATGTTTTTATCTACTTAGTCAAAAACCATAATAAAGTTGCATAAATATCCTCGTTTTTTTCTTCCACAATTTTATCACCATGTTCATTCGTCATAGACTCTGGTCTTATTTTTTTAGTCCCTAAATAATAATCTTTTAAAGTTACTGCAAACTTAATTTCTTCTTGATTTGATTCTGGAGACAAAATATAAAGTTCACCACGATATTCATTAACCACATCAAGAACCGTGATCCCTTTATAATTCAACCCTGGAGACAAAAGAAGAATCCTTTGAACATCATTATCTACAGCAGATCTCACTGCCACATTAGCACCTATTGATCCACCAACAAGATAAATTTGAGTATATCCTTTTTCTTTTAAAAATTTTTTTGCAGCAGTAACATCTTTTAGATAGGAACTATAATCTCCCACATTTCCTCCAGAACCACCATGCCCCCTAAAATCAATTGCTAAAGTTGTAAATCCTTTTGAATTCAAAAAACTAGAAAATTCTTTATATATTTTTTTATTACTCCCAAGATTATGAAGTAGTATTACAGCAACATCATATTTTTCACCATCAGGTTTTTCATTCTTAAGCGGTTGATAACCTCCACCTACAAGTAAATCACCAGAAATTTTAACATTATCATCAGTTACTAGAGATATTTCACCAGATTTCATTTGACATCCAAATAATAAAATTACTAAGATTAGAATAAACAATCTCTTCATAAATAAATAGAAAAAGACACATGTATTTAAAAGTTGCCAAACTATGATTCTGTAGGAAATGAACATAAGAACAGCACAGGAAAGAGATTCTAAAAGAATAAGAGAAATAACCCTAAGTCTAATTATTCTAAGAGAAACTAAAGAAAAAACAGGGTTAGTTGAATATAATACTCCAACAGAAGAAGAAATAAAAAATAGAATAAAAGGAAACAAGTTTTTTTATGTTGCAGAAGAAAATGAAAATATTATAGGTTTTTTATCTGCCTATACAGATACCAAATTGAAAAAATTAAATTTCAAAAAAGATGAAATAATTAATCATATTTTGAAAAAGGATTCTTCATTTATTTTTTGGGACCAATTAGGAATAATTAAAGATTATCAAAACAAAGGAATAGGAAAAAATTTATCAGATAAATTTACACAAGATGCCATCAAATCAAAATATAAAACTCTTTATGCTCCAATTTCTCATAAACCCCATAGGAATAAATTTTCCGTTAAGTTAGTAAAAAAATTAGGATGGAAGTTAATAGAAGAGATTAAAGTATATAATGGGCTCATTTTTGGAATTTACAAAAGAGACCTATAAATTTTTTAAGAAATTTTTTCTATATTTTTAATTAATTCCATTTAAAGTCACGATATAATTTTATAACCAAAAGCTCCATGGTATTAGCGCAGTCTGTAGCATAATATTTGCCATCTGCTGAAATTAATTTCAGTTGTACGATTTTTTCGTACATCTCAAAGCCTTCCTCTTTCAGCTTGATTTTTAGGTCTGACCAATATCTTTTAGGAATTGAGCTATCGGCTAATCTTTCAATTACGTCAATTATTGAGAAATACCACTTTTCTTGCTGTTGATCCCATTGAGTCCTTACTCTTTTGTTTTCAAACAGTTTGATTGAATGTTCTCTGTTCATATTAATTCTCCCTTAAACGCTCTTTGCATTAAAACATTAAATAGTTTGTCAATCAATTGCTCTCTTGTTTGTCTCTCATCCATGTTATAAAAGAAATACTTTGTTCATTATATAAATTGTGTTTTCTTTAATCACTATTTCCTCTCACTCTTCCTCGGCGTATTCCAATAAGGGCTTTTGCATTTAGGCAGAAACAGATGAGTATGCCTGCTGAAACAAAGTCTCAGTCACCCGAATACGAGAAAAAAGGAGGTAATTTTAAAATGACCATTTAATATGACAGAGAACAAATTAGAAATATATAAATATTCCCTTTGATAAAAAGAAACATAAGAAAGGAAATAAACAGAAAAAGAAAGGTGATTATGTGAGACCAGAAGCTAATACATTATTTGAAATTTCATGGGAAGTATGTAATAAAACTACAAATCTATATGAATTATTAAAGTCAAAATCTATAATATTACAAAAAAACTATGAGAATTATTACTTTGTTGGACCGTACATTAAAGAGAATCAAGATTTCACTAAAGAAAATACTCCGAAAAACTTTAGAGAAATATTTTTAAAATTAGAACAAGAAGGAATTAACTGCCACTATGGTAAATGGAATATTAACGGAGAACCAAGTGTAATTCTAGTTGAATCCAATTCTTGGCCTGAAGCACCTTCAAAATTAATTGAAGAGTTTCAAAGAAGAAATAAAAAAACAGTTGCACATTTTCACAATAAATCTCCAAAAGAAACAAAATATCCTTCTTTAATTACAATTTACAATAACCAAAAAATAACTGGAAATGAAAATCAAGTAATCACCACAACATCTGAAACCCATAAAAAAAGAATATCACAAGGAACATACAAAGTTTTAATTCCAGGAATAAATAATAATTTATTTCCAAAAGATGAATCTCTTATAGAATATCACAAGAATAATTCCAGAAAGTTAAAAGAATTTATAATCTTTTATTTTTTTCCATTTTACAGATTCAATTTAGAAGAAACAATTACTACGTTCATCAATCTTGAAAACTCTCAAGAGATTATAATAAAAGCACTAAAATTACTAGAAAACAAACTACAAAATGAAAAATCAAATAAAACTTTAATTGCGATTCTATATAACCCAGAAGAGAACTACGGAACGAAAGAGAATATTGCAACTAATAAAACCAAATATAAAAAAATCACAAAACTAATTGATAATATGTCTCAAGAGATTATTGAAGAGATAACAAAAAGTGTAATAGAAGAAAAAACTCACCTACTCCCACAAAAGATATTACAAGAAATAAACAGATTAAAGGAAGAAATTAGAAGTGAGGGAATACCTCCAATTTCCGCACAGAGATTAAGAGAAGAAAATAATAATAAAATAATTAAGTTACTAGAAGAGTATAAATTGAATAATTCAAAAGACTCAAAGGTGAAAGTGATTTTATTTTCAAACAAGTTAAATAGTGCAGACGGAATAATTAACCTTAATGAAGAAGAAGTAATAAGTGGATGTGAATTGGGAATATTTCTCTCTGAAGATTTTAATGCATTAAAATGTTCTGCTTTAGGAACTCCTTGTTTAACTTCTGAAGAAAATAGTTTAGGTGATTTTTTAATCTCATCAAAACAAGGAAAAAAGGGTGTGTATGCATTAAAAAATTCTCAAGATATGAGTTCTACAATTACAAAAATAATCTATAATTTTACTTTACTTAATAAAAAGGCCATGAATTTAGAAAGAATTGAATCAAAAAAAATTTCTAAACAAGTAGATTGGGAGAACATAATTCATCATTACATTGATGCACACAACAAAGCATTAAAA
>JAGVXZ010000034.1 GCA_018303515.1 Candidatus Woesearchaeota archaeon
AGTTATTGAAAGTTTTAGGTTCTGGTGCAAATAAAACTGTTTTTCTAGCAAGGGATAAAGATATTCAAGAAGATGAGTTTGCTGTTAAAATTTTTGATATTGGAGATGTAGAAGCATATATTAAAAAGAGGAATGGGGTTGAGTTTGAGGTTTTAAAACATGAAAAAAAAGCTGCTAAATTTTCAAGAGATATTAAGCATCCAAATATTAGTATTGTAAAGGGAATACATAATTTAGAGGGAAAAAAATATATTATAGAGGAAGAACTCTTTGATTGTACTTTAGAAGATTTGGTTGATGGGGAAAAGAAACTAACTTTATCAGAAAAATATACGATTTTATTTCAGACTTTTTCTGGACTTACTGCATATCATTCTGCAAAATTATGCCATGGAGATCTAACACCTGCAAATGTTGGAATAAAAATTATAAATAAGGTTTTTAAAAGAAGGATTAAGAAGCCCAGTAGAGAAGATTTATATAAACCGAAAATGCCATTTGATAGTCATGAATGGATTAATGAACAGAGTCTAATTTATCAAGTAAAATTAACTGATGCAGGATTTGCAACAACTTTTAAAACTGATGGAAGAGATTTCTTTTTGGGAGGGATGTCAACAAGAGCTCCAGAGTTATTTCCACTTAATGGTAAGTTAGTAACACCTACAAAGGAAAGTGATTTATGGTCACTTGGTGTTTTAATGTATTATCTTTTTTCAGATGGAGAATATCCTTTTTATAGGGGGACAAAAGAAGAAAAAGAGTTAAACTTTAAAGAATATGAAAAAAGAGTCTATGATGATATTAAAACAAAATTGGAAAATTCAGGAGAATTTGATGAACATTTAAAATCAAAGTTTCAAATGATACAACCTGAAGATTATAGAGGTGTTCTGAGAATTTATGATGAGATCTCATATTTTTTGAAAAGTGAGCCCAATGAAAGATTAGAAGATAAAGAAATGATCAAAAGTATGTTTATTAATGGTATATTTAATACTTCTGAGGAAGGGATTTTTCCAATTTTAAAAGGAATTGGAATAATTCAAAATAGATTTTAAATCTTTTTCAAAAAAGATAAATTGATTTATAATCTTAATTTAATCTTCCTCAACCAATTTAGTTTCACATAATTTTATTAACTCTGGTCCAATTGAACTTTTAATTAGATCAGAAATTAGTTTAAATTTAATATTCAAATGGTTAGTGGGATTTAGATCTAATTCGAGGTTTAATTTTTTAGACTCATTATGCACTAAAATTAAATTCTTTTTCTTAAACAAATAAGTTTCATAAAAATTATTAAATAATATAACTAATTTATTGAAAGAGTTTTTTGATTCTTCTGTAAGCTCTAAATTTTGTTTTATTACTTGCTCAAAAATGTCATAAAAGGAATCTCCTATGCTTTCAAGAGTTTCTAAAATAAAGTAAAGGTTATGATCTCCTTCTTCATTCTTATTTCTTTTATTTAAAATTCTTAATCCATAATCTGTTAAACGGTTTATATTATTTTCTAAGGCAAGAACATTAGCAAAATTTTCTTTGTTTCTAGTATCTGCAACTTCTTTTACTGTTTCAGATAATGTTTTTACTTGGGAAAAAACTTTTTTAAAAATTCCCTTAACATCTAATTCATCCGATGTTCCTAAATCTTTTAATATAAACTTATTATGATTTTGATCTACTATCACCATTCCAAAGAATCTTATTCCAATTGAATGCATTAAATCATTAATAGGCATCAAATCTGATTTTTGTCCTATGGTCTTTCCTTTGGAGGTATATTTTATTTTTTCGGTTTTAAAACTAATAATAATTGTATCATAACCACTAATGTACGCTGATTTAATATATCTCCAAACTAAGGAAGTTGTTACTTCTTCGTCTAAGTTGATTGTAATTTGTTTTTTTATATTATTTTTACTAAAATTAATTCTTAATTCTGGTCCAATCTCTTCAAGATCAATCTCATCTCCTTTGTTTAGATTATATTTTTTTGTCCATTTTGAAGGTAATGAAACTGTTAAAGTATTGTTTCCTACAAGATTTAGTTTTCTTTTCATAGTAAAATTTACTATTTAGATTATTTATATACTTTTTGATTAAGTAATTATTTATATACTAATAATAATTATAATTGGTAAAGGTATATATAGATTGAGATTAGACTGAATGCTATGAATGGGCCAATATATGTAATGCCAATAAGTATGAATCAAGGGAAAAAAACTTTATTCTTTTCTCTGTTTAAAGAGAGAATTGAAATTCCAGCAAAAGAATTAAAGAAAAAAATAGGAAAAAGACATTTTTACCACTTTATTAATCAGGTGAAAGATATTAATGAATTAGTTCAAAATTTAGGTGGCAATACTGAACCTATGTTTTGGATGGAGTGGGGAAGAGATCCAATCACTGGAAGAGATATTAAGATTGTAAAAAGAGATCCAAAGGTAAATATTTGTAACTCTAAAAGTGATATGGTGTTTGTCCATAAATAATTTGTAGAAACATTTATATTATACTCAAAAATAATCTATATTATGAAGCATACCTGGAATGTTACTTTATTATTAGTATTTTTATTTTTAATTTCAAATTTAATTGGATTGTTTATCGTTAAATCTTATGTTGGAAATGAATTACCACTGAATATTGAGAAACCAAACTTAGAGGGTTATACTTCATTTATAGTATTATTCATTGCAGTTATAATTGCAACTTGCATTGCATTAATCTTAGCAAAATATAAGTTTATTAATTTGTGGAGATATTGGTATTTGTTTGGAGTAATTTTATGTTTAACAATTGCTTTTGGTGCCTTTATTGGATCTACTATTGCTTTAATATTTGCAATAATTCTAGGTATTTTAAAAGTATTTAAAAATAATTTTTATATTCATAATTTAACCGAGGTTTTTGTTTATGGTGGTTTAATTTCATTTTTTGCTGAAAGTTTTAATGTTGTGACTGCTTCTGCTTTATTGATTTTAATTTCTATTTATGATTGGGTTGCAGTAAATAAAATAAAGCATATGGTTACATTAGCTAAAAATCAATCAGATGCAAAAATTTTTGCAGGATTATGTGTACCTTATCACAAAGGTAAAAAAATAGTCGGTAAGAATATTAAATTAGTAAAGAAAAAAGTTGAAACTGCAATTTTGGGTGGAGGTGATATTGGATTTCCATTATTATTTTCTTCTGCTGTTATGATGGAAACAAATCTATTTTATGGATTTTTAGTTTCTATTTTTGGAGCTATTTCTTTATTGTATCTGTTCTATAAAGCAGAGAAAAATAAATTTTATCCTGCAATGCCATTTCTAACTGTAGGATGTTTTGTGGGATATTTTGTTGTGAGATTATTTATTTAAAGATTAATTTTTTAATTTCAAAAAGAGGTAATTTATTTGTAATTAAAATTAATAATTTAATCTTTGAATATAAAGATGAAATCTCCCAATTTTGGAAGATTCCATATTTGGTTCTCAATCAGGGCACCAGCAACAACTATCTTTAGGATTTTCTTTATAACATCCATCTCTACAACCGTCATCATCTGCACTATAAGTTGCATCATCAAAATAACCACTTCCATTTGCTTGGGGTGCGTCATAATCTGAAGAACAACCTCCACAACTACCCGGACCACATGCAAGTGCTATTGTTGCTGCTAATCCTACTACTGTTTTTTTTATTTTTTCTTCTAACATTTTAATTTCCTCCTATCATTTACATCCTTCATAATGTCCTTTACGTTTTCCACTGCTACCACCTCCCCCATAATCTTTCTGGCGGAAGGGGAATGATGACTCACTACTTGATGAAGAACTTTTTGAACTTTTAGACGGCTCTTCATAACATTGATGCTCAGAAGGGTAATTTTCAAATGGACTGCATGTTACTGAATACCCATTCATCATTACTGTTTTACAAGCTCCAAGTGATGCAATCATTTCTAGCCCTAAAATCCCCTTTACGATTTTTGATTTTATATTCATTTTTTAATTTCCTCCATTAATAATCTCCTTAGCTAACTTATCATAGATTATAATATTTGATTTTGTGCCATAAAATACTCCTTCTTTTAACAGAAAACTTTCTAATGCACCATGATAGTTATCTCCGGGAGATGAATAACCAAAAATAAATACAGGAATTTTTAATACATCCTGCAAAACTGATGCTATTGGTTCTGTCCCACCTGCACAAAGTTTATCAACATAACTGCATTCGAACCCTTCTAATAATGAAAATTCGATTGCTTTAGCATATGGGTGAGCTAAATCAATTTTTACAGCAGGACTTCCTTCTTCATTTTTTACGTTTACAGTTTGTCTCTCATTCCCGTTTTTATCTTTAAATGTCTTAGGAATACCCTTTGAATATATTCTTCTATAAATCTCATCTTCTAGTTTCTGATAAACTTTCTCAGGATCCTGACCTGATGCTAGTCTTATTGTAACATCAGCTGTAATAGGACTTGGTATTTTTGTTCCTGGTTTTCCTCCTTCTATGTTGTGCACTTCAAATGAAGGTAGTGAACATATTGCTTCTAAGTTTGACATATCTGAATTATTCCTAACATAAGCAAGACCTTTTGTTTTTCTTAATGCTTCTGAAGTAAAGCTAGATTTCTTTGCTTCCATTAACTTTCTTTCAAGTTCTGATACTGGGATAATATCTTCATAAATTCCAGGAATGTTAATTTTTAGATTACTATCTACCCCTATACCTGAAAGTAAATGAATCATTTCCTGCATTGCGCTACCAATAATATTTCCTTCTCCAGAATGAACATCATTACCAAAATCAAGAGTTATTTTTGCTTTTAATATTCCTCTTAAACCGTAATCTAATGAAGGTCTTCCATCTTCACTACTTAATGAGTCTGCAATCATTGCAATATCTGATTTTAAATATTCTCTATTTTCCTTTACAAACTCATTACCATATGGAGATCCATTTTCTTCACCGTGATCTATAACAACAACAAAATTTGTAGGTAATTCAGTGTTTGTTTTTTGATATGATTCTATTGCAAACAAATGAGTCCAACCCTGTCCTTTATCATCGGAAGAGCCTCTTGCCAAAATTGCTTTTCCTAAACCTTTTTCCCCTTTTATATGAGTTGTTCTTGTTAGGAATGTTGGTATAAATGGATCATATTGTTTATTCCCTATTACCCATGCTTCTCTTTTTACATCCTGAACATCTGCATGATAATAAATAAGCATTGTTGGTTTACTTGGATCATTTCCTAATTTTCCGGTTACAAATACATTCTCTATTATTTCTTGATTGTTTTTATTTTTATATTGATTCGCTCTTAATTCTTTGAATCCTCTTGCTAAAAGCATTTTTTTACAATATCTTACTGAATCAAGCATTGCTTTATTTCTCTCATTAATCTCTACATTAGTGATAAAATCTTTTCTTGGGCTTATATTTGGAATTGAAAGAAAAGGGAAAAGTTCTGAAATTACACGATTTTCCAGATTGATTTCTGCATAATTAATTGCTTTTCTAACTCGCTGAAGTTCTGTTACTTCTGCTCTTGCCAGATTAAATGGATTTAACAAGTGTGATGCTGTGGCTCCAAGCAAACCAGAGGTAAAATCTCTTCTCGTGAGTTTCATAGATATCTATTAACCTAAAGAATATAAGAAACCAAATGAGAAGAATTTTTACGAAAAGGTTATATTTTTATTGATTCTTTTATTCTTTCGTAAAAGAAATGGAAGAAAGTAATTTTAGGGGTCAAATTTATGATAAGGCTGTGCCAAAAGAATTAGATTTAATTGATAGGAAAATTTTATATTTACTTTGTAAAAATGCAAGATTCTCAAATACAGTAATTGCAAAAAATCTTAATTTGTCAAGAGAAGTAGTAAGTTATAGAATTAAAAGAATGGAAGATTCTGATTTTTTAAAAGGATGTATTACATTGATAGATCCAAGAAAATTAGGGTTTATAGAAATAATTGTTTATTTTAAGCTTATATCATTAAATAATGAAAAGGAGGTTATAGAATTTATAACAAATAAAAAAGGTATTGTTGGAGTAAAAACTTGTAGTGGAAAATATGATCTTCAAATAATATTTAGTGCTAAAGAGCTTGAAAATATTCATGAGAACATTAGAGAATTGCTTGAGAAGTATAATAATATTATATCTAATTATGATGTGCTTACAATTGTAGATATGAATTTTTTAGGTATGGGATTAATTTTGGAAAAGGATGCAGAACAGATTAATATAATTAAAGATAGTAAAGGAAGTTCATTCTTAAAGGAATTTTTAGAAATATCTAAAAAGGATTATGTTCCTAATAAAGCTGATAAAAATATAATGGAAATAATTCAATCTAATGCTAGAATTTCAATTGTAGAAATCTCTAAGGAAACATCTCTTAGCCCAATAACAGTGAAAAACAAAATCTCAAATTTAGTTAATTGTGGGATTATCAAAAGTTTTGTTCCTTATTTTACAATGGCTAATCTAGGTTATCAATGGTATGAGATTTTTTTTAGATTTAAAGATTTTAATGAAAGAAAATTTATAGAATATATTAAACAACATAAAAATATTGTATGGTATGTAAAATTTATTGGAAAGTGGGATTACCAAATAAGTGTTTTTGCCAAAAACCATTCACATTTCCATGAAATACTTAATGAATTTAGAAATGAGTTCAATGATTCTCTTTCAGAATATGAAAGTGTGATTGTATTTAATCAGTTTGCATTTAAAAGGAGGATTGAATAGTTTTAAGGTGTTTTATTCGGTCCTAGAAATCTCTTTCTGTTTTGATTTCTATTTTCTTTAATTCTATTCTGAGTTTTAACTTGCCAGGTTGTTAAATAATCAGTTGCTCTTTTAGCTGTCTCTAGGTCTCTAAAACAAATCTTTTTTAGGCAGTTATTATTTTGAGAGATTGATAACTTAATCTTATCTTTTGCATTAAAGATTACTATTTCTTCTGGTTTTAATCGATATACACATTTTTGGATTGGAATCTCGAATTCATGCTTTACAATTATTTCTCCAGTATCAGTACAGACTCTTTCCATGGGAGGATATTGAGTTAAAGAAATTTTATCTCCGCTTTGAAAAGAAATGGTAATCCTTTGTTTTTTAAAAAAATAACTTAATCCATCCTTGAACGTTGATTCTATTTTGGTTAAATCAATTCTATCTACTTTCCCTACATATTCTTCCTCTTTAAAATAATTATATATCCCTCCTAAGCCTAAAAGAACAATTAAAGATAAGGTTCTATTTTTATAAATCATTTTTAATGGATCTTTATCCCAATCTCTTTTTAAATCAACTTCAAAACCCCTAACTAAACCATCACACTCTGACCAAGCACCTCTTTTAATTTGGAGATCTTGACGGGTTCTAGTTTCTAATTTTTTTCTAATTTCTTGATTATTTATTTTATTAATGATTTTTTCTAAGCCAACATTTTGAAATAAATCTCTGAATTTTTTCCAAGTGTGCATGTAATGTATATTCTCTATTTTTGGATCAGTTTTCTTTCTCATATAATGTGTAGCATTAAATGTATCATTATTGTTATTATAATTCTTAAAAATAAAAGTATCTAGCAAGTCAAGATTTAATTCTGGCTTATATTTTGACTTAAATGCTTCAACAAGTGCAAGAGTTGGTTTGTATTTTGTACTATGATGGTTTCTATTAATAAATAATTTTGGTTTGGTTCTCATAAATTTGGAACTAGCTTTAAGATATTTTATTACCTCATTCATTACTAAATTGTAAATATTATCATTGTTTTCTAAAACCAACCCTGAAAACCATTTTGAAGCAGGAAATCCTTCTAATAGGAAATAAGGATTTTCTTTACAACCTTCTTGGAGCGGAATCCCATCACAATCTGCAAGAATTACTATTCCAATTGTCTTTCCCAAATTATAATATTCATTTCTCAAATTAAAAGCAAGAGGGTGTATATATTTGTCAGCTGAATGTTTTAATGATCCGTAAAGTTCTTTTCCTACTAGAGACTTAGGATCGTCAGTATAAAGGCAGTCAGGAATTAAATTTATAGAATTATCAATAATATCTGAGTTGAATCCAACTCTTAAAATTCCGGATCTTTTTTTAATCTCTTCATCTGAAATTTTCTCGCTGAAGTGTCGCTTGTAAGTGACTTTATATTCTTTTGAAGGATAATATCCAATACTATAGTCTTGTAATCGTTCTTTTAAATCCGATAATTTATCAATAGAAATTATATCTCTAAGTAAGGTAACACCCTTTATTTGTTTTTCAGGAGGGATCTCAAATAGTTCATCTAATTTCATCTTATTTAGGTTATATTTAGCTTAAGATGTTAATATCAAAAAATTATTAAATGGTTCGTTAGAATTAACTTTTCTTTAAAATAGAATGTTATACTTTAAAACATATAATTGAAATAGAATATTAATTCATAAGAATTCTTTTTAACTTTTGAAACTGAGATTTATTTGAGGTGGGATAAAATGGTTGAGGAAAAAAAATTAGAAAAACTACAAAAAGAATTTGATGCTTTAAAACTAAAATTAAAAGGTTATGAAGAACTTTTTTCTGAAAAAGTAAAAGATAACCCTAAAGCTTCTGTAGGGATTGCTTTTGGTTCTGGTGTTGCACTTGGGGCTCTTGTAGGATATCTTATGAATAGAAAATGAGTTTTTTACAAGGATTTCAAAAAGGATTAGGTTCTTTTGGTAAGTGTTTTAACTTTAAAAGAGTTTTTTTTAAATATGTTCTAGAATTATTGCTTTTATTTTTGGGAACTTTATTTGGGTTGTTAGGAATAATTCTTTTAATTTCAAGATATATTAGTTTAGACATAACATTAATTCTAATGGGTTTGTTACTTCTTAATATATGGTTAATTATTAAGAAATAATTAAATATTAGAATAAAAACTTTAAAATCATGAAAAAAGTATATTTACTTCCTCTTGTTTTGTCTTTAAGTTGTTTGGAGGAGACGAAAAATTTAGAGAGAAAATGTGATCCTGGTTTAATTGATAAAAGAATTTGTGTTACAGAAGATAGAGCAATAGGTCTGAGAGAGAGACATTGCTTAAATGAGGGAAAATTTGAGGGATGGAGCGATTGTAAGTTAGAAGATCTTATTGTTCAAGAAACTGATGATTGTACTGAAGGTAAAATTTACATTAAATCTTGCGTAAATGATGTTGAAATTCTAAAATGTATTAGTGGAGATTTTGTTAAAATAAAAGATTGTGGAGAAAATTTGGAGAGAAGTGATGCTGAAGTTGTTGTTGTAGATGAGGTTTGTGAAGATAGAGCAATACAGCAAGGTCCATGTGAAAATGGATCTGAATGGTTAAAAGTTTGTCAAACTGGAATATGGTATAATTTAAGTGATTGTGAAGATGATTCTGTTGAAGTTAAGGTTTGTGAAGATAAAACTATTATTTGTGGTGTTGAAGGCGAAGGGATTAGAAAATTAGAATGTGTTAGAGGAGAATTAGTTGAAACTCAAGAATGTAGTTCACCATCATGTGAAATCTTATCTGAAAAGGGAGAAAATCCAAGAATTAGTTCTAATAACTTAGTTTTTACTTCTGAAAATGAAATTAAAATATTTGATAGGAAAAAGAGAATTACAGATATAATAAGAAATTTTAATCAGTTAGGTGATGTGGAAGTTAATGAGGGGTATTTAATTTTTGTAAACGGAAACAATATAATTAAATATAATTTAGAGAATGGTATTATTGGGCCGTTTATTGAGAGAGAAAATAATCCAAGGATAAGGATGGATGAAAATTCAATTGCTATTTATAGAGGTAGAGATGGTAACTTTGATAGATTTTCTTCGGTTTCTTTATTAAATGGAGAAAGGTGGAATTTTGAATTACAAAATTATGGTAATGAGTTTGATTTTAATTCAGGAAATTGGGTTTATGTTCAAGGTAATATGATTT
>JAGVXZ010000004.1 GCA_018303515.1 Candidatus Woesearchaeota archaeon
TTAAAGGAAGCATTAGATAAGTTGATTGAAAATCTTTTGGAATTAAAAAAAGATAAAGAAGGAACAGTTTAGATTATAAGGTAAATTTAGGGCTTAAAGATGAATTAACTTCGTTAGATGTTTGTGAAGAATTTCTTTTAATTACTAGTGGAAAATATTAAGATTACAAAGGGGGTATATGGTTAGTGATTTCTTAAGAAGGCTTTAAGATTTGATTGTTCTTTTTCTCATAAATTAATAAAAACTTCCTATGCTTTATTTGAGAAATGGGCTCCTTAGAAAATTCTATTTTACATGAAGATGATGAGATTTTTTATGGTGAGGTTCAATATAATAATCCTCCTAAACGAGAATCAGATTTAGTTTCGTTGTTAGGTATTGGTTCATATGTTTTAATTAGATTCTATGATGGATTTATTGGAATAGAATCTTTCGAATCTAGAATTTCAAATGGAATATTATCTGGTATTGCTATAACTTATTCGAGTTATACCGAAGGAAGATTTTTTTCTCTTCTTGGAAATGCGACTCTTGCGATTGTTCTTGGTGATTTTGCATTTGCAACTGGTGTTTCTTTAAGAAATCATTTTTAAAACTAACAAAGTGAAATTAATAATTACTCTAAAATCTATTTTATACCTTGGAACTGAAAACTTTCCGAAATTTATTATATAACTTATATTAACCCTTTAAACTATATGTTATTTTATGATATTCGTTTTTATATAAGCTAATTATTGACAATGTAAGGGGGTATAAAAGAGTGGATGCATCACTACAAATAGAGAAATTTAAGGAATTTTTTGAAACTCATTATGAAAAGGATATTGCAATTATTGTGCAAAAAGGTCTTAAATCTCTTATTGTAGATTTTTCCTTATTATCCCAATTTGATGTTGAACTTGCGGAGGAATTATTAGAGGATCCTGAAGAATTAATAAGGGCTGCTGAATTAGCTTTAACACAATTTGATGTAATAGAAAAGTCTTATTTGGATAGAGTAAGGTTTAGTAATTTACCTGCCAGCCAATATATGAAAATAAGTGATGTCCGTTCTAGGGATTTGGGTGCTTTTTTGGAAATAGAAGGAATTGTTAGGCAAGCTTCTGATGTAAGGCCACAAGTAACGTCTGCAAGATTTGAATGTGTTGGTTGTGGAAATACAATTTCTATTTTGCAAATAGATTCTAAATTTAAGGAGCCAACTAGATGTACGTGTGGAATGAGAGGACGTTTTAAACAATTATCGCAAGAATTGGTTGATGCACAGCATTTGAAAATTGAAGAGGCGCCTGATAGTTTGGATGGTGGAGAACAACCTAAAAGATTGAGTGTATTTTTAAAAGAAGATTTAGTTGAGCCCAGAATGGAAAAAAAATGTTCCCCTGGTTCTAAAGTTAGAGTTACTGGAATTGTAAAAGAAGTTCCTGTTATGCTAAAAACTGGAGCTAAATCTGTAAGGTTTGATTTGATATTAGAAGCAAATAATATTGAAAGTGCAGTAGAAGATTTTTCTGATATTGAAATCTCTAATGAAGAAGTTGAAGAAATAAAAGCGTTTGCAAGAAAGCCTAAAGTGTTTGAAAGATTTGCAAAATCAATTGCCCCTTCTATTTATGGGCATGATAAAATAAAAGAAGCTTTAGTGTTACAAATGTTTGGAGGAATTAGAAGAGTAAAACCTGATGGAACTACAAGAAGAGGTGACATCCATATTTTATTATGTGGTGATCCTGGTGCGGGAAAATCGCAACTAATTTCTTTTATTGCAAAGGCTGCTCCTAAAGCACGTTATGTTTCTGGTCATGGTGCGAGTGGTGCAGGTCTTACTGCTGCGGTTGTGAAAGACGAGTTCTTACGTGGATGGGCATTAGAAGCAGGAACAATGGCATTGGCACATAAAGGAATTGCTGTTGTTGATGAACTTGATAAAATGAGTCATGAAGATAGGAGTGCTTTACATAGTGCACTTGAACAACAAATAATAACCATTGCGAAAGCAAATATCCAAGCTACTTTGAATTCTCAAACAACTTTATTAGCTGCTGCAAATCCAAAATTAGGAAGGTTCGATCCTTATACTCCTATCGCTGGGCAAATTAATTTACCCCCATCTTTGTTAAATAGGTTTGATTTAATTTTTCCTGTAAGAGATTTACCAAATAAAGAGAATGATGAAAGAATCGCATCACATGTTTTGGAATCTACTATAGATGATAGTTTGTTTGATACTGAAGTACGTGTTGATTTTATGAAGAAATATGTCTCTTATACTAAACAGAGAATACATCCTAGATTAACTAAGGGGGCAATAAATGAAATAAAAGATTTTTATGTTAAGTTAAGGAATTCAGGAAGTTCTTCTGATGATAAAGGGGTTAAACCTATTCCAATTTCTGCTCGTCAGTTGGAAGGTTTGATGAGGCTAGCTGAAGCTTCTGCTAAAGTGAGATTAGATGAAAAAGTAAGAAGAGAAGATGCATTGCGTGCAATTGAATTGTTAAGAAGTTGTTTGATGGATGTTGGATTTGATCCTGAAACTGGAATGATTGATATTGATAGAATGACTTCAAGTATTACAGCTTCTGTGCGTGGAAAAATTGGATTAGTTAAGGAAATAATAAATGAATTTGAAAGTAAAGGTATGAAAATAATTCCTGTTGAAGAAATAATTGCATCTGCAGCTTTAAAAGGGCTTGATGAATCTTCTGTTGAGGAGACTATAGAAAAATTAAAAAGATCAGGGGATTTGTTTGAACCTAAGAAAGGACATATAAGTAAAATATAAAATGGCAGTACAAAGACAAATAGCATATAAGGTTTGGATAGGAGATTTGTTAAATAAAGAATTTGTTAAATCTCTTGGAGAGTGGGAACCGAATTATTTAGAGGTAAGAAATAATAAAGTTTCTAGGATTAATTTAGTTGCAACTGTAGTTGATAAGATGGAGAATGAAGGAAGTTCTTATTCCACTTTAATGGTTGATGATGGGTCCGGAAATATTAGACTTCGTAGTTGGCAAGATGAAGTTAAGTTGTTTGAAGGAATTAGTGTTGGTGATATTGTTTTGATTGTTGCTAGAGTGAAAGATTATACTGGGGAAATTTATTTGAGCCCGGAGATTGTTTGTAAATTAGATAGTGACTGGTTGAAGTTAAGACAAAAAGAACTGGAATTTTTATATGGAAAAGTTTTTTCTAAAGTTGAAGTTAGTAAAGATAATTTTGTGGATTTAAGGGGAAAAATTTTAGAGTATATTAAGAAAAATGATAATGGTTTAGGAGTGGATGTTTCTGTGATCTTTAACAAAGTGGGGAATTGTGAGGAGATTGTTGAAGATATGGTATCCAATGGGGAATTGTTTTATATTCGTCCTGGATTTGTTAAAGAGATGGTTTAGTTTCAAGTTGAAGTTTTTTTCTTAAGAATCTTTTGTTATTTGTTGTAACAATTATTTTTATTTGTGAAACTGAAGGTTTTATATACTTTAGTTTTTCACATTCCTTTTATGGAATATGAGGTTATGTTAGATAAATTATATAAAGAATTACCAAAAGATTTAGACTTTAGTGGGGAAAGGTTTGAGATTCCAAAAGTGAGAGGTCATTTACAAGGTAATAAAACAATTCTTTCTAATTTTAATCAAATTGTATCATTATTGGGTTGTGATGGGCAGCATTTATTAAAATATCTTTTAAGAGAATTAGCAACTCCTGGAAAAATTGATGGTAGTAGATTAGAGTTTGCAAGAAAGTTAAGTGCAACATTTATTAATTCTAAGATTGAACAATATGCTAACGCATATGTTTTGTGTAAAACTTGTGGAAAGCCTGATACTACAATTATAAAGAAAGAAAGTGTATCATATATGAAGTGTACTGCATGTGGTGCGCAATATCCCTTAAAAGTATAATGAAAATAATCTCTTGGAATGTGAATGGTATTCGTGCAGTCTTAGTGAAGGGATTTTTAGATTTTGTCCAGAAAGAAAATCCAGATATTTTATGTATTCAAGAAACGAAAGCTCATCCTGATCAAGTTGATTTGGTTCTAAATGATTATAAGCACCATTATTGGAATTCTGCAGTAAAAAAAGGTTATTCTGGAACAGCCGTGTTTAGTAAAATAAAGCCCCTTAATGTTTGTAATAATATTGGTATTAGTGAACATGATACGGAAGGGAGAGTGATTTGTCTAGAGTTTGAAAATTTTTTCTTAATTAATGTTTATGTTCCTAATTCTGGTCGTGGGTTACTGAGATTTAAATATAGACAGAAATGGGATAAAGATTTTTGTGATTATTTGAAGAAACTTGAAAAGGAAAAGGCTATAATTGTTTGTGGAGATTTTAATGTTGCTCACAAAGAAATTGATTTAGCTAATCCCAAATCAAATTATAATAAAACTGCTGGTTATATGCAAGAGGAGATTGATGGGATGAATAGATATATTAGTCAAGGTTTTGTTGATACGTTTAGGGAATTTTGTAAAGAACCTAAAAAATATTCTTATTGGAGTTATATGCTTAATGCAAGAAAAAGAAATATAGGATGGCGTATTGATTATTTTTTAGTTTCAAAAGATTATATTAAAAATATTAATTTTAGTTTTATTTTAGAAAATGTTCTTGGATCTGATCATTGTCCTATAGGAATTAAACTTTGAAATTATAATTCCTTTAATAATCTTTTAAATTGAATTTTTGAAAGTTTTCTAACTTTAACTTTTTTAAATCCCAAAATCTTTGCCTTTGCTAATCGATGTAATCCATCTAAGATTTCCCATTTATTTGTCTGGTTTTTTACTATTTCTATTGGATATTCTAAATGTGATTGAAGGATGCGATTGTAATGGTAATCATATCTTTTAGGATCATTTATTACTTGGTTTGGTGTTATTGCATATTTTTTATTCTCATGTTGCCAAAAAGGGATATCAAATTGCCAGTCAAGAGTTGAAATTAACATTGTAGAAATTTGAATTTTTAAACCCCAAACTCTTTTGTTGGGTGGTATTCTCTCTAAACAATTTTCTTTTAATAGTTCTGGAATTGTTTTATCTAGCATTTAATTTTTAATTTTTAATCTGATTTAAATCTCTATTGTTTCTTTAATTTATTTTTGATAATAATTAAATCTTAGTTTTATGTTTTGGTACTATGGAAAAATTGATTGAAGAAAGACAATTGGGAAAATATGAAAGATTTTATTTGAACCAAGTTACTACTGTAAAACTATTATCTATTAAATCAAATTCAAGTTTACAATATTATTCTAATAGAGAAGAATTTCGGAAAATTCTTACTGGTGAAGCTGAGATGATTCTTAGTAATAAAGCTTATTTAGGAAAAGAGGGTGATGAGTTTTTTTATTCCAAAAAAAATTGAATATCGAATAAAAACAAAAGATTCCAGTGTAAAAATCTTAGAAATAGCTTTTGGTGATCTTGATGAAAAAGATCTTGTTATGGTCAAGGATGAGTATGGAAGGATATAATTTTTGGGGATAGTTAAAATTAAATAGTTTAACCTTAAATTAATTCTATGACAATTTATTCTACTGATGGAGGGAGATATTATGAGGGAAGATTGCAATTAAGACCCTTTAATGAGGAAGTTTATGAATGGATTAAAAAACAAATTGATAAGGATGATTTCCAATTTATTTCAAGAGAAGAAGAAGTTAAGGGAGGAATTGATATTTATTTTACTTCTCAAAAGAATTTGAGATCTTTAGGGCCTAGACTTAAGAAACAGTTTAAAGGAGAATTGAAAATTACTAAAAAATTATTTAGTGTTAATAAACTAACTTCTAAGAGAATTTACAGAGCTACTGTATTATTTAGATTAGAAAAGTAGGTTTTATATAGCTATCCCAGTGCCATGATTTTATGAGTGATGATAATTTAAATGATACAGAAGATTTTGGGGAAGATGATGTTTTAGAACGTTCTTTTGATAATAATCAAGATGAAGGACCTATAAGGGTAAAGATGCCTAAAGGCAAGCAAGTTCTTGGAATTGTTACACAAAGGTTAGGTGGGGGTAGAATGAGAGTTGCTTGTATGGATGGGAAAACAAGGATTTGTAGGGTCCCTGGCAGGCTAAAGAAATCTCTTTGGGTAAGGGAAGAGAATGTTCTATTAATTGAACCTTGGGAATTTGGTGGAGATGAAAAAGGTGACGTTATATATAAATATAGAAAGAATCAGATCAGTTGGTTGAAGAAGAGTGGGTATTTAGATAAAATAAATACTGATGATGAATTTTAATTAGTTTTAAATAATCTTTTGTTTAATTTTATTTAATGGCAGTTTCAAGAGAGAAGTTTAAAACTTATGGTTCTGTATTTGATGAGAAAACCATATTGGCCTTACAAAGGTTAGAAGGAAGAGGAGTATTTAATGAATTATTATCTCCTATATCTGTTGGGAAGGAGTCCAATGTTTTTTCTGCGGAAACTAATAATGGAGTGGTTTGTGTTAAAATTTATAGGTTAAACACTTGTGATTTTCATAAAATGTATAAATATATTTCCCAAGATAGAAGATTTAATGGTGTTCAGAAAAGAAGAAGGGCTGTAGTTTTTGCATGGTGCAGGAGAGAATTTAGAAACTTAAAAGTAGCACATAAGTTAAAAGTTAATGTTCCTAAGCCAATTGCGTTTTTTGAAAATGTATTAGTAATGGAATATTTAGGTGATAAAAATGGATCTTTTAAATTAAGAGAATCTAATTTTGAAGTTAGGAAATATAGTAAAATTGTTTTAAGTGATTTACAAAAATTATATCAGAAATGTAAGTTAGTACATGGTGATCTATCAGAATTTAATATCCTAGATTTTAAGAACAAACCTTATATTATTGATTTTAGTCATGGGATGAAGTTAGACTACCCTAATGTGGAAGAATATTTAGAAAGAGATGTAAAAACTATTATAACCTTTTTTAATAGAAGGGGTTGTAAATTAGAATTTAATCATTTAATTGAGGAAATAAAAAATGGATGAATATATGAGTGAATTGAAAATTCCTAAAGCAAGAATAGCTGTATTGATTGGTGAGAAAGGTGAAATAAAAAATAAAATACAGAAAAAATTAGAAGTAAAACTTGTAATTGATTCTAAGGAAGGTGATATAGATATTATAGGTGAGGATTCTGTGAACATACTTATTGCAGAGAAAATTGTTAGGGCAATATCCAGAGGGTTTAATCCAAAGCATGCTTTAAAATTAATTAATGAAACTTATAATTTAGAAGTAATTGATCTTACAGAGTTTGTTGGCAAGAATGTTAGGCAAACAAAAAGAGTGAAATCCCGATTAATTGGGACAGATGGAAAAACTAGAAAAACCGTTGAGTTATTGAGTAATACTAAAATTGTAATTTATGGGAAAACTATTTCTATTATCGGTGATTATATCAATGTAGGAGTTGCAAGGAAAGCGATTGAGTTGTTATTAATTGGTAAAACTCATGCAACAGTTTACAAGTGGTTGGAAGGTCAAAAAAGAGCCTTGAGTGAAAAGGGATTTTAGTGTTTTGTAATTTGAATGGAACTAAAGTTTTAAATACAAATTTAAAATTGGAACTTTTATGAGTAAAACATATGCAGAAATTGCAGCAGGTAAACAAAGAGAAATTTCTGTATCTGAATTCTTTACTAAAAATAGACATTTATTAGGTTTTGATAATCCTAGAAGAGCTTTATTAACAACAGTTAAAGAAGCAGTTGATAATTCTTTAGATGCTTGCGAAGAAGCAAGAATTTTACCTGAATTGTGGATAGAAATAAAGGAAGTGAAAGAGAATAGATATAAAGTTTTGGTAAAAGATAATGGTCCTGGAATTGTAAAAATACAAATTCCAAAAATTTTTGGAAAATTATTATACGGTTCTAAATTTCATAAATTATCTGCAACTCGTGGGCAGCAAGGAATTGGTATTTCAGCGGCTGTAATGTATTCGCAATTAACTACTGGAAAAAGTGTACATATTACTTCAAAAATAAGTAAAGGAAAACCTGCACATTATTATGAATTGCATTTTAATTCTAAAGCAAATGAGCCAGAAATTGTAAAAGAGTCTGAAGTAGAATTTGATATTGATCATGGGACGATGATTGAACTGGAAATAGAGGCAGTATTTCAAAAAGGAAAAAGAAGTGTTGATGAATATTTGGAACAAACATCAATAGCAAATCCGCATGCTACAATACATTATGCTAATCCGTTAAATGAAAAAATGAATTATTTGGCTGCTGTAAATAAATTACCTGTAGAACCTAAAGAAATTAAACCACATCCTCATGGAATAGAGTTGGGAATGCTAATTTCAATGTTGAAGGAGACTGCAATGAGTTCTGTTACATCATTTTTACAAAAAGAGTTTTCAAGAGTTTCTTCTCAAGTGGCAAATAAAATTTGTGAAGAAGCAAAGATCTCTCCAAAGTCGAGACCTTCTAGAATCGCAAGGCAAGAAGCTGAAAATTTGTATAATTCAATTCAAAAAGTTAAAATTATGGCACCACCTACAAATTGTTTATCTCCTATTGGGGAGGAAGCATTGTTAAAAAGTTTAAAGCGTGGTGTTACTGCTGAATTTTATGCTACAGTTACTAGAAACCCTTCCGTTTATAGAGGAAATCCGTTTTTAGTTGAGGCGGGAATTGCTTATGGGGGTTCGTTAGAAGCTGAAGGGATTTTACAAATAATAAGATTTGCAAATAAAGTTCCATTACAGTATCAACAAGGTGCGTGTGCAATACAAAAAGCTGTAGCTGAAACTGCTTGGAAGAATTATGGTATTCAACAAAGTAAGGGTTCTTTACCACGGGGGCCTTTAATGATAGTTTTACACTTTTGTTCAGTATGGGTACCTTTTACTTCTGAGTCTAAAGAAGCTATTGCAAGTTATGATGAAATTGTAAAAGAAATGAAATTAGCAATACAGGAATGCGGTAGAAAATTAGCTACTTTTGTAAGAAAAAGAAATAGAGATAAATTATCTGCAAAGAAAAAAGATATGTTTAAAAATTATTCTTTAGAATTAGCAAGTTCTTTGTCTGAAATTACTGGTACAAATGAAAAAAAGATTTATGCTGAATTAATTACTATTGCTGAAAAAATGTTTGAAACAGGTGCTTTGGAGGAAAAAAATGGTGAGTAAAAAGGAATCTGATCAAAAGGTTATAAAAAAAATTGAAAGTTTAGCTAAAGATGTAATAAATGAAATAAATAAAGAACAAAACCCTGAAGTAAAATTTCCTTTAAGGGGTTTAGCAAATGTACATTTTGATGAAAAAGAACAAGTTATCAAGATGGGTAATAAAACCCAGTCAAGAGTTTTTTTTAATGTTGGGCAAGCAAAGAAATTTATGCAAACTTTCTTGGTTGCAAAAGTTCTAAAAGATTTAATAAAACAAGGAATTACAACACCAATTAGGTCAATATATTATAATTCTAAACATGTTATTGCTGATACAAAAGAAGAAACATGGACTGATCAAAGTGAGTCAGATCCAATTATAGAAGATTTAGAAGTAACTCTTAATGCTTTGAGGGAAGAATTGCATATTAGGGCTGGCGCTAAAGGTGCGATGGTTGGGAATTTAACTATAATTGATGCTGGAGACAGAATTGATTTGAGAAAAATGGGTTCAGGTGGTTGGTCTGTTCCTTCAATTGTTGAAAATGAAATAATTCAATTTGATAAATGTGATGCAGAATATATTCTTTTTATAGAAAAAGATACTATTTGGAGTAGGTTTAATGAAGATAAGTTTTGGAAAAAAAATAAATGTATAATCTTACATGGTGGAGGGCAGCCACCAAGAGGTGTGAGGAGGTTGTTAAGGAGAATGCACGAAGAACTTAAATTGCAAGTATATGTTTTGGTTGATAGTGATGTTTATGGTGCTTATATTTATTCAGTTGTTAAACAAGGTTCTATTAATTTAGCGTTTGAATCTCTTAGAATGGCAGTACCTAAAGCAAGATTTCTTGGTTTGAGTGCGTTTGATTTTGAGAGATATAATTTGCCAAAATCTGTAGTTTTAAAACTTAAAGATGTTGATATTAAAAGAATAAAAGAAGTAATGAATTACCCCTGGTTCCAGAAAAAAGAATGGCAGAAGGAATTGAAATATATGTTAAAAACTGGAGTTAAATTGGAATTAGAGGCTTTATCTTCGAAGAATTTTAAGTTTATAACTGAAGAGTATGTCCCACAGAAGATAAGAAATAAGGAGTGGCTTGATTAGAAATCTTTTTAAGTTGTTTTTATTGTTCTAATTATGTGTCCTCGTAGCTTAGCGGTTTGAGCATTCGAAGTGATGACTTTTTGTCTTTGCTGGTGAAGCTGTTAACCGAAAGGTCGGCGGTTCGAATCCGCCCGAGGACGATTTATTTTTCTTTAAGAAACTTTTATAAGTCTCTCTTTTTGTTCAACATATATATGGGCCTGTGGCTTAGTCTGGCTAGAGCACTCGACTGATAATCGAGAGGTCGTGAGTTCAAATCTCATCAGGCCCACTTTATTTTTTGGAAATATTTATAATCTCCTCAAAATTTCTGTATTGAGATGAAAGCAATACTAGTAACAAAACAAATGATAACAACTTCTGAATATATAGAAGTTAGAACTTCTTTAATTCACGGGAGTGGTATCTATGCAAAAAAAGATATTCCAAAAGAAACTAGAATAATTGAATATATAGGTGAAAAAATCTCTCGTTTGAAAAGTGAATTGTTTGATGAAAATCCTGAGAAGGGCATTTATCTTTTTGAATTAAATAAGAAATATGATCTTGATGGGAATGTAGAATATAATACTGCTCGATTTATAAATCATTCTTGTAACCCTAATTGTTATGTTGAAATAAAAAATGAGGAAATTTGGATTCTTTCTATAAATGAAATTAAGAAAGGAGAAGAGTTAACTTATGATTATGGATTTCCTTTATTCAATTTTTTAAATTATAAATGTAATTGCGGTACAAAAAAATGTGTTGGCTATATTGTTGAAAGAGATTTATGGCCAAAGATGTTTAAAAAATTGATTAAAATGAAAAAGAAAAATTTAGTTCTCTCTAATAAATAAATTTTATTTCTTTTAGTATTATTCTTCATCAATAAACTTTGTGTATTTAGAATAGTTTACTACTGTTACTATTACTTACTTTGTTTTGTTCTAGTGAAAAATTAAATAGGTGATAATTACTTAAGAAAATTAGAGTCCCATATTAGCTAGACTTCGTAAGCTTTAAATATTAGTAATTCAAAAGTTAGTTTTGTAAAACTTATAATTAAGTTATTAAAAAAGGGAGGTGTTTAATGATGGCTGTAAGAAGAAAACCAACAGTTGCTAGAAGGGTTGCACCAACAGTTAGTTCTTCAGGTGGTTCGTGTCCAATGAATAAAAGTTGGTGTGTTGTCTGTGGACTAGTCTTTTTAGTGTTTGGTGTTGCGTTATTCAAGGGAATCTGGAGTCTTGAAATGGTAGTAGCATTACTATTAATTCTCTGTGGATTAAAGCATCTATTTTTTGGTTTAAGGGGCTAAGTTCCTTTTTTTCTTTTTTTTATAAATTTATTTGTCTTAAGATAAGTTATGTTTATGACTCTTCGTAGTAATTGAAGTTTAGCTGACTTTAGAATTATTTTCTATTTTTTTATCTATTGTTAATAATGTTAATTTATTATTTTTGGATGCTGCTAATAACATTCCATCACTATTTACTCCTCTTAATTTAGTAGGTTTTAAATTTACGATTATTGGGATTTGTTTATTTTTTAATTCTTCTTTTGTGTAATAATCTTTTATTCCAGAAACAATTTGTATCTCTCTCTCACCTAGATCTACTTTAAGTATAAATAATTTATCTGCATTGGGATGATCTTCTATCCTAATTATTGTTCCAATTCTTATGTCTAATTTTTGAAATTCTTCTAATTCCACTTTACTTTCTTCTTTGAAGTATTCTGTCACTTTTGAGACAATTTGTTTAATTTTTTTCAATTGTTCATCTTCTATTTTATTAAATAATATTTTTGGTTTGTTAATCTTATGTGTAGGTTTTATATTAAAAATTTCTATTTTAGAGAAGTCTCTCTCTTTTGAATTTATTATTTCTAATAATTCTTTTGATTTGGATGGAATATATGGTAAAAGTAATATTCCGATTTTTTCACAGATGTTAATGCACAAATACATAATTGTTTTAGATCTCTCTTCATTACTCCATGGAGCATTGTCTTGAAAATATTTATTTGTATATGCTGAAATCTTTAGAATATTTTCTAATCCTTCTCTTAATTTTACCTTTTCAATAATTTCTAATGTATTTTTGATTTCCTTTGTTATGATTGAAATGAAATGTTTATCTTCTTCTGTTAAATCAGGCTCAGGGACTTTACCATTAAAATTTTTTTGTAAAAATGTAGTTGTTCTATTAATTAAATTTCCAATATTTCCAATTAAATCGCTATTGATTCTTTCTTTGAATTCATTCCAGAGGAAGTCAGTATCTTTGGTTTCAGGTATTAAATATGTAGAGTAAAATCTCCAATAATCTGAATCTAATCCTGCTTTTGCTAAGTTTTCACAAAAGACTCCAAAACTCTTACTTTTTGAGATTTTTTGTCTTTCATAGTTACAATATTGTAATCCTACTACATTATATGCTAATGAAAATCTTTTATCTGCCAATAACATTCCAGGGAAAAAAATAGTATGAAATGGAATATTATCTTTACCAATAAAATTATACATTTTAGAATTTGTCCAGAAATCTCTCCATTTTTCTTTATTCCATTCTTTTGTTGAGGAGATATATCCTATCGGTGCGTCAAACCAGACGTAGAATACTTTATTTTCATATCCATCTAATGGAACTTTAATACCCCACTTTAAATCTCGGGTTATACATCTAGGTTTTAATCCTTCTTTTATCCATGATAAAGCTAAGTTTTTAACTTGTATTCTTAATTGATCATTTTCGTTAATCCATTTCTTTAATTCGGGTTCTAATTTATTTAATTTTAAGAACAAATGTTTTTCATCTCTAAATTCAATTTTTTTAGAATTACAAATTGTACATTTTGGATTTATTAATTGGATTGGATCTAATACTGAACTACAAGATTCGCATTGATCTCCTCTAGCTTGTTTATCACATTTTGGGCATTCTCCTTCAATATACCTATCTGCTAATTGTTTTTCACATTCTAAACAAAATGGTAATTTTAGAGTTTTTTCTTCTATGAATCCATTTTTGTAAATATTCTTAAACATTTCTTGTGTTATTTCATGATGAATTGGTTTTGATGTTCTGGAAAAATTGTCGTAACTTAAATTCCACCAATCGTAAATGTCTTTATGTATATTGTAAAAAAAATCACAAAGTTCTTTTGGGGTTATTCCTGCTTTATATGCTGCAATTTCTGAGGCTGTACCATGTTCATCAGTTCCACCAATAAATATTGTTTCATTACCTGAAAGTCTATGGAATCTTGCGTAGATATCTGCTGGTAAGTGACTCCCTACAATGTTTCCAATGTGTGGGACATTATTTGTGTATGGTAATGCTGCTGTGATTAGAATTTTTTGTTTTAGTTTACATCACTCCTTTTTTATGTTATTTGTTAAGATTTATAAGCATTACTATTATTTAATTTTTTTGGAATGTTTTGAGTGAGGATTGAAAAACTATAAAAATGAGTGATTGGTTGATTATAATATTAAGTTTGACCGTAATTGCTGTTATTTATTGGGTTTTTATTGGGGAAAAGATTCAAGGGGGCATGTTAAAAGAATGAGAGAACCAAAATCAATGGATGAATGTGTTTATTTTACTAAACGTAAGGATAGTGAGAGCTTTGCTAAAGTATGGGTTTTTAAGGGTCAGTGTCCTGAATGTAAAATCGGCTTGATGGGAAAACCTCGTGATTCTAAAACAGGGAGAGCAAAGATTAGATCAAATGATTATGTTTGTCCGGAATGTAATTATACTGCTGAGAAAAGTAAGTATGAAGAAACTTTAACAGCTAGTATACAATATGAATGTAAGTGCGGAAATAAATCTGGAATTGAAGTACCTTTTAAAAGAAAAAAAGTAATGAGGTTTGACGAAGAAGATCAAAAAAAGAGATCTGTTGATGCTTTGGTATTCAATTGTTCAAAATGTGATCAGAGATTTTTAATAACAAAGAAAATGAAATGATTTTATTTATAAGTTCATTCTTGTTTTGAAAAAGTTCTCTTTGTTTTTTGCTTGTAAATAAAAATTTGTTTGTTTTTGTTCTTTTAATGTTGCAAAAGGTTTATTTCCATAATCATGTCCAGGGTATATAATAATATCTTCTGGAAGTTTGAGAATTAGATGGTATAATGATTTGTACATATGTTCTATGTTTGCGCCTTGTAAATCACATCTTCCACAACTATCTATAAATAATGTATCTGATGTGAATAATTTATTCTCTGCTAAAATACAAATGCAATCGTAAATATGCCCGGGCGTATGTAATATTTTTAATTTTGAATTACCCAGGCTTATTTTTTCTTTGTGTTTAAGTTTTTTAGTTACTTCTTGTTTAAAAGACTCGTGTGCATAAATAGGAATGTTATTTTCTTTATAGAACTCGTAACCTACCAAATGATCAAAATGGGAATGTAGAATAATTACAAAGTTTAGTTTTAAATTGTTGTTTTTTATAAAATTTAGTAATAAATCCGGATTTATAGAGGTATCTATAATAGCCGCATCTTTACTTTTATTGTCGAAGAGGATATAACAAAAGTTAGAATCAAATCCTCCTTTGAAGGTTTTTAGTTCTAGCATAAAATTGCAACCAACCATAATCTTTATAAATATGGCTGAAACTCTTGTTCTTACCCTATTGATTATTGTGCGTCGATTCGCATGAAAAAGCCGTTGATTCTATTGTAGATTGTCGTTAGCGCGAGGTGAGTTGGAGACAAAAGGATAACATATTTTGATGGAAGAGAAAAATGCCAAACGTACATAGACCAAGAGCAGGAAGTCTGCAGTTTTGGCCGAGAAAGAAGGCCAAACGTATTTATTCTAGAGTGAGATCTTGGTTAGGCTCTAAAATCCCCTCTTTGCAAGGGTTTGCGGGTTATAAAGCAGGAATGACTCATGTTGTTTTGAAGGATAATAGGCCTCATTCGTTGACTAAAGGTAAAAATATTGTTTGGCCCGCAACTGTTATTGAGTGTCCTCCTTTAAAGATTCTTTCTTTCAAATTCTATCAAAATTCAGGGCCTTATGGTTCAAAACTTATTTCTGAGGTTTTTGTTTCAAATAAATTGGATAAATCTCTTGGAAAAAAAGTTAATTTACCTAAAAATTATGATTCTGAAATAAAGTTAAAAGAAATTAATTTTGAAACTATTGATTTTGTACGTGGTTTGTTTTATACTCAACCTAGATTAGTTGGTTTTGCTAGAAAAAAACCGGAAATATTTGAAATTGATGTTGGTGGAAGGGATCCTAAGTCTCAGTTTGATTATTTAAAAAATCTAGTTGGAAAAGAATTAAGAGTTGTTGATTTCTTTAAAAGTCAAAGGATGGTTGATGTACACGCTGTAACTAAGGGAAAAGGTTTTCAAGGTGTTGTTAAAAGAATGGGTGTAACTCTTAAATCTCATAAGTCTGAGAAAGGACAAAGAAGAGCTGTGTTGGGCCCAGAAGGTTATGGAAAAGTAAAGTTTAGTGCACCTTTGGCTGGACAATTAGGCTATCAAACTAGAACTGAATATAATAAGGAAATTATTGCTTTAGGTAGTAATGGAGAAGATGTAAATCCCAGTGGGGGTTTTTTGAATTATGGTTTGATTAAGAATGATTATGTTTTAATAAAAGGTTCAATTCCTGGCCCTTCAAAAAGAATGATACGATTTACAGAACCAATAAGGGGAAGAGTTACTGGATCAAATTTAGAATTGAAACAAATTATATTGGAGAGTAAACAATGAAAGTTGATGTGCTTGATTTAAATGGTAAGAAATTGAAACAAATAGAATTACCTTATCAGTTTACTGAACCTTATCATCCAAATTTAATTAAAAGGGCTGTTGCTGTAATAATGAGTAAGTTAAGGCAAGTTTATGGTCATAAGGAAGGAGCAGGTATGGGTTATTCTGCAAAGATATCTCGTAGGAGAAGAAATTATAAAGGTGCTTATGGTCATGGATATTCAAGGGTACCTAGAAAAACAATGTTAAGGAGAGGGAGACAGTTTCATTGGGTTGGGGCTGTAGCTCCAGGTACTGTTGGTGGTAGGAGAGCTCATGGTCCTAATTTTGAAAAGGATTTTTCTCAAAAGATAAATAAAAAAGAAAGAAAAAAAGCAATAAGGTCATTATTAGGTGCATCCTTTGAACAAAAAAAGATGATTGTTTTTGAAGATAAGTTAGAGGCTTTAAAGAAAACTAAAGAAGTTGTAATTACTTTGGAGAACTCTTCTCTTAAAAATGAATTAGAGAAGGTAACAAAAACTGTTCGTTCTGGAAAAGGAAAAATGAGGGGGCGAAAGTATAAAACAAAGAAAGGATTGTTATTTGTGGTTTCAAAAACTTGTGATTTGAGTAAGTCAGCTCGTTCTTTATTGGGTGCGGATGTTGTTAATGTATCATCTTTAAATGTGTCAGATATTGCAAAAGGAAGTGAATTGAGGACTTCTGTTTGGACTGAAGGCGCTGTAAAAAAAGTGGGGGCTTTATTTAAATAAAATGGATCCTTATCAAGTTATTAAAAAGCCTTTATCGACAGAAAAGGCTGTGAGAGAGATGGAGTCTGGAAATAAATTACTTTTTGAAGTAGATCATAAAGCAACAAAAACGATGATTAAAAAATCAGTAGAAAAGATTTTTAATATAAAGGTAAGTGAGGTTAATACACTTGTAACTAAAGAGGGTAAAAAAAGAGCTTATGTATCGTTTAAAGAAGGTGTGGCCGCTGATATAATGACACAAATGGGACTGATGTAATGTGGGAAAGAGAATAATTTCACAAAGGAGAGGAAGAGGAACTATTAGATATAGGGCTCCAAGTTTTAGATATAAGGGAAAAGTTTCACATATAAAAAGTTCTGGTGTGGTGAAGGATATTATCAATTGTCCGGGACATTCTGCTCCTTTGGCTTTAATTAAATATGAAAGTGGCGAAAATTTTATGGTGGCATATGAAGGATTATCTGTTGGTGATAAAGTTATGTTAGGGGGGATTGAAGTCAATAAAGGAAATAGTTTGAAGTTAAAAGATATTCCTGATGGAACTTTAATTTATAATCTTGAAAAAAACCCTGGTGATGGTGGAAAATTTGTTAGAGCTGGTGGTACGTTTGCAAGGGTAATGAATAAGACTGGTATAGGTGAAGTTGTTGTGAAAATGCCTTCAAAAAAGCTAGTTAAGTTTAAAGAAGAATGTTTAGCGACTATTGGTGTAATTGCTGGTGGTGGAAGAAAAGATAAACCTTTTATGAAAGCTGGAAAGAAATGGCATTCTAAAAGAGCAAGGGGAAAATTATATCCTGAAGTCTCAGGTGTTGCGATGAATGCAACTGATCATCCATTTGGATCTGGAAGGGGAAGACACATGGGTAAACCAAGTATCCCTCCAAGGAATGCTCCTCCTGGAAGAAAAGTTGGGCAAATAAAAGCAAGGAGAACTGGAAGAAAAAAATAAAATGGCTAAAAAGAAAGATTTTATGTTTAGGGGAAAAACCTTGCAAGAGGTTCGGGCTTTAGGATTAAATGAGTTTGCTGAACTTGCAAATGCGAGAATTAGGAGATCAATTAAGAAAGGGTTTACTGAAGCTCAAAAATGCCTTCTTGTGAAAATTAAAAAATTCAAAGATGGAAAAAGGCAAAAGCCGGTAAAAACTCATTGTAGGGATATGGTTCTTTTACCTGAAATGGTTGGAATGACAATTTATGTTTATAATGGGAAACAATTTGTACCTGTTAAAGTTGAATTTGATATGTTAGGAGGTTGCTTGGGGGAATATGCACTTTCAAGAGGAAGGGTTCAACACTCTTCTCCTGGAGTTGGTGCAACAAAATCAAGTGCTGCAGCTAAAAAATGATAGATAATGACCACATCGCAAAAGTAAAGGGATTTAATTTACCCATTTCAACGAAGTTTACTGTTGAGATCTGTAATTTCATTAGGGGTAAGGATTTAAAAAAAGCAAAAAATTTGTTGAAAAATGTAACAGAACAAAAAATCCCTGTCCCTTTCAAATTTGCATTAAGGGATTTAGGCCATAAAAAAGGAATCGGTCCGGGTAGATACCCTGTAAAAGCTTCAGAGCATATACTGGGTTTGTTAAAAACTGTTGACTCAAATGCTTCTTACAAAGGGTTGAATTCTGATTCTTTAGTGATTTGTTATGCTTCCGCAACTAAAGGTGTTGCAAGAATGAAACCGGGAAGACAAAGAGGTAGAAAATATAAATTTACTAATGTTGAAATTGTTGTAAAGGAAAAATCTGGGGATGTTGAAGTGGAAAAGAAAGTTAAAAAAGATTCAAATGTTAAAATTAAAATGGAGAAAAAGAAATGATTGAAAGACAAATAATTTCTCAAAGAATTAATGAAAAAGTAATTGAAGAATTTGTAATGAAATATTTGGGAACTTTGAGTTGTAGTAGTATTGAAATTCAAAGAACGCCTTTAGGTGAGAAATTACTTGTGAGAACAGCTAGGCCAGGTATAATTGTAGGAAGAAAAGGTGCAAATATAAAATTACTTACTCAAAAACTTAAAACCGAATTTAATTTAGAAAATCCTCAAATTGAGGTGGTTGAAATTGTGAATCCTAATTTAGATGCTGTAACTGTTGCTAAAAGTCTTGTTGCGGGAATGGAAAGATTTGGTCCCAAAAGGTTTAAGGCGATGGCTTACAAAGCATTAGATAATGTTATGAGAGGTGGGGCAAAGGGAGTTGAGATCGTTATTTCAGGTAGGGGAATTCCTGGTGTAAGGGCGAAGACTTGGAGATTTTTAGCAGGTTATTTAAAGAAGTCTGGTGATATCTCTGCCAATTTTGTTGAGAAAGCAGTTGAAGCTTCAAATTTAAAATCTGGGACTATTGGTGTTAAGGTTAGTATTTTACCTGCTCATGTAAAATTACCTGATGAGGTTATAATTCCTGAATTAGATTTAGACTCCAAGATAAGTAATCTTGTTGAGGTTGTAAAAGAAAAAGAAATACTTAAAGAAGAGGAAAAACTTTCACCAAATGTGAAGGAAGAATCAGAAGTTAAAAGTGAAGAAACTAAAGTTGTAAAGGTGAAGAAGGAAGCTAAGAAGAAGGTTAAAACAGATTCAAAGGAGAAAGAAGAAGGAATTAAAAATGGTCAAGATCAAGAATAAAGAAATGAAGCAGTTATCTAAGCAGGATTTGGAAAACAAATTATTGGAATTAAGAAAAGAATTCTTTTCTTTACGGGGCCAAACTTCAAGTGGTGCACCAATTAAGAGTCCAGGTTTAATTAAGACAACAAGGAGAAACATTGCGAGAATTCACACTTTTTTGAAACTTAAAAAGGAGGAAACAAATAAATGAGTGATATATGCCCGGTATGTACATTACCAATTGACTTGTGTGTTTGTGAATCAATTGCAAAAGAAGATCAAAGGGTTTCCTTGTTTCTTACTAAGAGGAGGTTTGGGAAACTTGCTACTATGGTGGAAGGTATTGAGGGAAAAAATATTGATATGAAAGCTGTGGCAAAAAACTTAAAGTCTTCATTGGCTTGTGGAGGAACATACAAAAAGGGAGTGATTGAGCTCCAGGGTAATCATCTTGAAAAGGTGAGGAAACTCCTAATAGAATATGGGTTCAATGAAGGGTCTATAACGGTGAATTCAAATTTACCTGGAAAAAATAGAAAATGAAGAAAGTTGATGGATATAGTTTAAGGGGAAGAGAATTTGTTGGTGTTGTGATAAAAGATAGTGGGAACAAGACTGTTACAATTGAATTTCCAAGATTAATTTATTTGCCTAAATATGAGAGGTATGAAAAAAGAAAATCCAGGATTAAAGTTCATGTTCCAAGTGGAAAAAAACTTAATTTAGGTGATAAAATAAGGGTAGTTGAAACAAGACCAATAAGTAAAACTAAAAATTTTATCTTAGTTGAGGTAATAAAATGAAACCAGTAAAGGCTAGAATTACAAAGGGATTGCAGAAAGGTTCTCTTATTGAGACTTGCGATAATTCAGGTGCTAAAATTATTAGGGTAATTTCATTTAAAGGTGCAAAAACTGTAAAGGGTAGAAATCTTAGTGGTGGTGTTGCTTCTTTAATTACTTGTTCAGTTGTTAAAGGGACAAAAGATATGAGAAAAAAGGTTGTTCAAGCAATCATTGTAAGACAAAAGAAAGAGTATAGAAGATTAGATGGTACAAGAATAAAGTTTGAGGATAATGCGGTTGTAGTTGTTAAAGATAAAAAAGGCAATCCAAAGGGAACATTAGTAAAGGGACCGGTTGCTAAAGAAGTTGCAGAAAGGTGGAATGCTGTCTCTAAAATTGCGGGAATTGTAGTATGAAAAAGAAATTTAGTTTAAATTGGATTGGGAGTAAACAACCTAGAAAACAAAGGAAATATGTAAAGAATGCTCCTTTGAATATACTTAAAAATTTTATTCGTGCAAATTTATCAAAAGAGCTTAGACAAAAATTAGGTAAAAGAAATGTGGGAGTAAGAAAGGGGGATGCTGTAAAAATTGTGCGCGGCCAATTTAAAGGAACTCTTGGGAAAATTGAGAAAGTTTGGTTGAAAAGGAGTAAAGTTTATGTTGATACTGTAACTCTCCCAAAAAGGGATGGTTCAAAAAGATTTTATCCTTTAAGCACTTCAAATTTACAAGTTACAGAATTAGTGTTAGAAGATAAGAAAAGAAAGAAGGTATTGGAGAGAAAATAGAATGGTAAAAAATCATTTAACGAGATTAACTGCACCAAAATCATGGACATTAAAGAGAAAGTTAACTAAATGGATTGCTAAACCAAGTTCCGGTCCTCATAAGATTGTGAATAGTGTTACTGTAGACTTATTGTTAAAAACTCTTCTTAGTTATACAAAGACTACAAAAGAAGTTAAACAGATATTACATAATAAAGATTTTGTAGTTAATGGAAAGGTGATAAGAGATCATAAGTTCCCTGTTGGGGTAATGGATATAATTGAGTTGCCTAAACTTAAGGAAATCTATCAAGTACTTTTTGATGTAAAAGGAAAGTTATCTCTTTATCCAATTAAAAGTTCTAGTTCCAAATTGTGTAAAGTAATAGGTTTGACAATTTTAAAAAAGAAAAAGATGCAAGTAAATCTTCATGATGGTAAAAATGTTTTACTTGATAAATTTGATGGTAAGGTTGGTGATACAGTGATTTTTAATTTTAAATCCAAACAAATTGAGAAAGTTTTGAAATTAGAAAAAGATGCACTGATTTATTTGATTTATGGAAAACATACTGGGACATTTGGAAGTGTGAAAGAAATTATACCTGTTAAGGGTTTTGAAAAACAGAGATTAGTTTATATCATAGATGGTGTGGATACTGAAACTTTGAAAGACTATGTGTTTGTTGTTGATAAGGGACTAATTGCAATATGAATAAGATGAGAGAAATTAGGATAGAGAAATTAACTTTAAATATTGGGGTTGGTGAGCCCGGAGAAAAACTAGATAAGGCTATGAAATTGTTAACCATAATCACTGGTGCTAAACCTGTTAAGACAAGATCTATGAAGAGAATTCCTACTTGGGGTGTAAGACCTAAATTAGATATTGCTTGTAAAGTTACTTTAAGGGGTGAAGTTGCTGAAGAAGTCTTGAAAAAATTACTTGTGGCAGTTGATAATATTATTCCCGAAACTAAATTTGATGATTCCGGAAATTTTAGTTTTGGTATTGCAGAATATTTAGATATACCTGGAATAGAATATAATGTTGAAATCGGAATTATAGGGCTTGAAGCAGCTGTTACATTATCCCGGCCAGGTTTTAGGGTGAAAAGGAGAAATATAAGGCCCACTAAAATCCCAAAATCACATAAAATTAAAAGAGAAGAGGCAATGAAATTTATGGGTGAGAAATACGGTGTGAAATTTGAGGAGGACGAGGAAGAATGACTACAAGTGATTTTAAAAAAATGTTTAAACAATTAGGGAATAAGCCAGTAATTAAAGAGAGATATATAAAGAATAATTCTCCTAAAGTAAGAACTTGTGGGATTTTTTTAAGAAGATGTAGGAGATGTACTCGTACAGGCGCTCATATAAGGAGTTATAAACTTGGATATTGTAGGCAATGTTTTAGAGAACTTGCCAAATCTTTAGGTTTTAAAAGATATAGTTGAGGTTAAGAAGAAAAAATGTTAAATGATCCATTAGCAAATGTAATGTCTCATATTCTTAATTGTGAGAAGAAGGGAAAAAATGAATGTTTGGTTAAGCCAGATTCAAAATTAGTTAGGCAGATATTAACTCTTTTGAAAACTACTGAATACATTAAGAATTTTGAGGTATTGGAGGAAAGAAGAGGTGGTTTAATTAAAGTAGAACTTAGTGGAAGTATAAATGGTTGTGGGGTTGTGAAACCAAGATTTTCTGTAAAAAGAAATGGATATGAAAAATATGAGAAAAGATTTTTACCTGCTGCGAATTTTGGGTTTTTGGTAGTATCAACTTCAAGAGGGGTAGTTGTTCATAAAGAAGCAATTAAAAATAATCTTGGAGGTAAGTTGTTGGCTTATTGTTATTAGAATGGTAGATTTAAAAATTCCTGATGGTGTGAGTGTTGAATTTGATCTTGATACTGTAAAGATTAGTGGTCCAAAAGGTGGTGCATCAAAGAGATTTTTTCATCCAAGGTTAAAGTTCGAAGTGAAAGATGGAAGTTTTGTAATTAATAGTAAGACCAAAAAAATGTTAAAGAAAGATAAAATGTTTATTAATACTTTTGTTGCGCATATTAAGAATTTGTTTAAAGGAGTAATAGATGGTTATGAATATAGACTCAAGATATGTTCAGGACATTTTCCAATGACTGTCTCTGTTGTAGGAAATGAAGTTTTAATTAAGAATTATCTTGGTGAAAAAATTCCCAGAAAGGCTAAAATTATGGAAGGTTCTAAGGTGGAGATAAACGGGGATGAGATTATTGTTAAGGGATTAAATAAAGAGATTGTTGGACAATCTGCTGCGAGAATTGAGCAAGCAACAAGAATAACAAATAGGGATAGGCGGATTTTCCAGGATGGATGTTTTATTACAGTTAAGGCTGGGAAGGCAATGGCAAAATGAATCCGAAGAAAAAACCTCTGTTTAATAGAACAGATGCAAATAAAGGAAAAAAGTTTGGGAGCAGGTGGAATAAACCTAGAGGCCTTCAAAATAAATTAAGAATGAAGATTAAAAGTCATGGGAGTAGACCTTCTCCTGGTTATGGTGCACCTAAAAACTTAAAAAATTTAGTGAAAAATGAAATGAAATTAGTTAGGGTTTTTGGAGTTGAACAATTAAGTGGTGTTAATGTTAAGTCTGAAATTATTATTCTTGATGGAAGAATAGGTACTAAAAAGAAGATTGATCTTTTGGAAAGAATTTGTAAGTTGAATGTTTCTATTTATAATGTTAAAGATGTTAAATCATATTTAGACTCTCTTAAAAATAAATTTGAAGAAAAGAAGAAAAAAAAGATTAGCTTATCAAAGGCAAAGATGAAAAAATCTGTGGTGAAGAAAGATAAAACTGAAGAAAAAAAAGTAATGAGTGAAGTTAAAAAAGATTCAAATGTTGAAACTAAAATGGAGAAAAAGAAATGAATCTGAAAACTCAAAAAAGAATGTCCGCGTCTATTTTAAAAGTTGGAGAAGGGAAAGTTTGGTTTGATCCTGAGAGAAATGAAGATATAAAGAAGGCTATTACTAAAAATGATGTTAGAGATTTAATTAAGCAAGGTGCTATTGTGGCAAAGCCAATTGTAGGTGTTTCAAGAGCGAGGGCAAGAAAGGATGCTGAACAAAAAAGAAAAGGAAGAGGAGCAGGCCCTGGTTCAAGAAAAGGTAAAAAAACAGCAAGACTGCCTCGTAAAAAAGAGTGGATGTTAAAAATAAGAACTCAAAGAAGATTATTAGATTTGTTAAAGTCTACTGGAAGAATTACTTCACATATTTATGGTGAGTTAAGGAAAAAAGCGAAAGGTGGTTTTTTTAGATCAAGAAGGCACATTAAAATGTATGTGGAAGATAGGGGGTTAATAATTAAGGATGGCAAAAAATAAGAAATATACCGTAAAGTATAGAAGAAGAAGAGAAGGTAAAACCGATTATAAACTAAGGCTAGGCTTAATTAAATCAGGAAAGATTAGGGTTGTTGTGAGGAAGGGAATTAATAATCTTTTAGTTCAATTTGTAGAATATATCCCAAATGGTGATAAAGTTTTGGTTGGTGCTTATACAATGGAATTGAGTAGGGATTATGGTTGGAAAGCTCACCGTGGAAATACTAGTGCTTCTTATCTGGTTGGATTTTTAGCTGGATTGAAAGCTAAGAAATGTAAAATCTCAGATGTAGTTGTAGATTTTGGAGTCTATTCAATTGTTAAAGGTTCAGCTCTATTTGCAGTTATTAAAGGATTGATTGATGCTGGATTAAATATTAATTGTGATGAATCAATGTTTCCAACTAATGAAAGAATTACTGGAAAGGCTACTATTGATAATATTTCCAAACTTGATAAACAAAAGCTTGATAAATTGTATGGCGTTTACAAAAAAAATGGGTTGAATGTTTCAGATTTAGTGAAACATTTTGAAGAAGTTAAAAATAAAATTAATACAAAATGGCAGCAATAAAAGTAAGTATAAGGAATAATAGAGAAGAGATTTTAGATAAATGGGTTCCTAAGACTCAACTTGGAAAAGAAGTAAAGTCAGGGAAAGTAACTTCTATTTCTGAAATAATTAAACGTGGTGGAAGAATTCTTGAACCAGAAATAATAGATGCTTTATTACCTAATTTGGAGGTAGATTTACTTGAGGTAGGACAATCAAAAGGTAAATTTGGTGGTGGAAAATCTTCAATTTGGAGGCAAACTCAAAAAGTAACAAGAGAGGGAAATAGAATGACTTTTTCCACTTGTGCTGTTATAGGAAACAAAGATGGTTATGTTGGAATAGGTTATGGTTCTGCAAAAGAAACTGTGCCTGCGAGGGAGAAAGCAATAAGAAATGCTAAATTAAATCTTATTATGATTGTTAGGGGTTCAGGTTCGTGGGAAGATGTTACTGATGAGCCACATAGTATTCCTTTTCTAACAGAGGGTAAGTGTGGTTCTTCAAGAATAAGGCTTATGCCTGCACCTAGGGGAACCGGGTTAACTTGCCAAAAGCAATGTAAAAAAATTTTGGAAATGGCAGGGATTAAAGATGTTTATTCCAAAACCTTTGGGCAAACAACAAAACTTAATCTTGTAAAAGCTTGTGTTGATGCTTTAAAAAATTTATCTAATATGAAATTAGCAAAAGGCATAAATGTTGTTGAAGGGAGTGTATCTGAAAAATGAAAATTGCTGTAGTTCAAGTAAGGGGAGCAATTAATATGACTAGAAAAGTAAAAGATACTTTGAAGTTTTTAAAATTGATACGAAAAAATAGTTGTGTGATTGTAGAGTTAACAGATTCTGTGAAAGGAATGTTATTAAAGGTTAAAGATTATGTTACCTGGGGTGAGATTGATAAAGAAACTGCTAAGGAATTATTAGCAAAAAGAGGAAGGATAGTTGGAAATAAATCTTTAACAGAAAATTACCTTAAAGAAAAAGTTAAGTTAGATTTTGATGGGTTTGTTAATGAATTTTTTGAAGGTAAGAAAAAGTTGAAAGAAATTCCAGGTGTTAAATCTTATTTTAGATTACATCCTCCTAGAAAAGGATATGAAAGAGGTGGGATTAAAAAACCATTTTCTTTAGGTGGTGTATTGGGTTATCGTAAGGACACAATTAATGATTTGATAAGGAGAATGATTTGAAGATGGAGAATGTTATTAAAACTCTTATAAGATATGATCAATTTTCTGCAAGTTTGTTAGTAGGAGTTAGAGTGAGTCCAAGAGAGTTAGAACTTGTGAGATCTGATTCAAATGCAGAGTTAATTAATTTGTATATTCAAAGAGCAAAAGATTCTGGAAGGATGAGAGATGGTAGTTCATAAAAGAAAAAAAGTTGAAAAATTTAGAGCAAAAACTACTCATGGTTATGGTAGTATGAAGAAAAATAGAGGAGCTGGTAACAGAGGTGGAAGAGGTATGGCTGGTTCTGGAAAGAGGGCAGATCAGAAGAAACCAAAAATTTTAAAGGAATTTGGTACAAGTTATTTTGGTAAAAAAGGTTTTAAGAGGCCAGGTAGTTTTACTAATAATATTATTAATGTTGGTGATATTAAAAAATATGTGGAAAAAGACTTAGTTTTAAAAGAAGGCGACTCTTTTGTATTTAATGCAACTAAGTTAGGATTTGATAAAGTTCTAGGTAAAGGAAAAGTTGAAAGTAAATTCAAAGTTATTTCGCCTTCTGTTTCTGAGAGTGCAAAAAAGAAGATAGAAGCTGCAGGAGGTGAAGTTATTGGTGTCACCCCTTCTTAATAATCTGTTGTCATTTTTTCCCGAAGTTAAAAAACCTGCAACAAAAAAATTAAGTTTTAAAGAGAAGTTGAAATGGACTTTAATAATTCTTGTAGGTTTTTATATGTTAAGTAATATTCCTTTATTTGGTTTGGGACAAAATGAATTGGCAAGGTTTGAACAATTGTCTGTTATTCTTGGTGCATCATTTGGGTCTGTGTTATCTTTAGGAATAGGGCCTATAGTTACTGCTTCAATTGTTCTACAATTGTTAGCAGGTTCTGGAATTTTGAAAATTGATCAAACTACACATGAAGGTAGAATCTTTTTTCAAGGGATTCAAAAATTGATGTCCATTTTTTTTATTCTTTTTGAAGCAGTAGTTTATGTATTTATGGGAGGTTTGGCTCCAGATTTGTTGTTAAGAGGAACACCTGCGTATTTTAACTTTCAATTAATTTTGGTATTGCAGTTGGTAATTGGTGGGCTTTTAGTGTTGTTTATGGATGAAATAATTAATAAATATGGTTTTGGATCAGGAATATCGTTGTTTATTGCAGCTGGTGTTTCTGCTGAGATTATAATTAGAGCAATAAGTCCATTAAATAGTCTTGGTGCATGGGCTTTTGGATCAGGGCAACCACCTGTTGGTGCAATTTTAGTTTTTTTAACTTCTTTAGTTTCTGGTGCACCTCAAGATGCGTTTTTAGCATTATTTGGAGTTTTAGCAACAGTTCTAATATTTGGAATGTCAGTCTATGCACAGGCAATGAAAGTTGAAATTCCTTTATCTTTTGGGCGTATAAGAGGTTATGGGATGAGATGGCCTTTAAATTTTCTTTATACTTCAAATATTCCTGTAATTTTAGTAGCAGCTTTAATGGCTAATGTCCAATTGTGGGCTCGTTTATTAGAGAAATGGGGATATCCTTTATTAGGAACTTATAGTGGGAATATTCCTGCTTCAGGGTTGATCCAATGGATATCACCTCCTAATATTGTTTTCAAAGCATTTACAGGTTCTTTTGAATATACATCTCTTTTTAATAATGATATTGTTCATGCTCTTGGTTATTCTTTATTTTTAATCATTGGTTCAGTTGTCTTTTCTATTTTTTGGGTTCAGACTGCTGGGATGGGTGCTTCCAGCGTTTCAAAACAAATAATGTCTTCAGGGTTGCAAATTCCAGGGTTTAGAAGGGATGAGAGAGTAATTGAAAGAATATTATCTCGTTATATTTTTCCATTAACTGTAATGGGTGGTATTGCAATTGGGTTTTTAGCTGCGTCAGCAGATATTTTAGGAGCACTCTCAAGAGGAACGGGAATCTTGTTAGCTGTTATGATTATTTATAGATTATATGAAGAAATTGCTAAACAACATATGATGGATATGCATCCGGCTTTAAGAAAAATGATGGGTGGTGAGTAGATGGTTTTAGAAAGTTTAAATGTGTTATTGGATAAGTGGTTTGGCTCGTTCGTTACTCAGGATCCTCTTTTAACTTTGTTAGGGATAACATTTGTAATGACTTTGATTGTAACTCTTGCTTATAAATATTTGACTGATCAAGAGAAAATGAAATTTTTGAAAAATGAGTTAAAGGAATTACAAGATAAATCAAAAGCTGCTCAAGGTGATGCTCAAAAAATGAAAGTACATACTTCTGAAATGTGGAAAAAAAATATGGAATATATGAAACATAGTTTTGGAGTTATGTTATATACTATGATTCCATTTATTATTTTATTTGGGTGGTTGAGAGTAACTTATACAGGGATAGATTTAAATTTCTTAGGGTTTATCCATAGTTGGCTTATAATTTACATCATTTTTTCAATGGTGTTAAGTTCGATATTAAGAAAGGTAATGAAGGTGTATTAGAAAAATGGTTGAAGGAAAATTAAGGTCAAGGACGAAGAGAAGAGTTTATGTTAAAACTCCAGGTGGAAAAAATGTAATTCATTATAGAGATAGGAAAACTTCAGCACCTAAATGTGGGGGTTGTAGGGAAATCTTGAAAGGAATTATTAGAGTTAAAGCGACTCTTATGAAGAATGTAAATAAAACAAGTAAGACTGTATCAAGGCCTTATGGAGGAAATTTATGTTCAAAATGTATGAGGAAGAGGATTATTGAAAAATGGTTGAAGTAGGAGCTATATGTGTGAAACTTGCTGGACGTGATGCTGGTAAAGTTTGTGTTGTAATCTCAAAAGTGGATGCTAATTATGTTATGATTGATGGTGCAACGAGAAAGAGAAAGTGTAATATTAGACATTTACATTTTTTGGATAAATCAATCAAAATTGGAAAAACTACAAGTTCTTCTGAGGTAAGGGTTTTATTGGTTAAGGAAGGTTTTACTTTAGAAGAAAAGAAAAAAACAAAAGATAAAAAAGTTAAAAGTGAAAAACCTAAGAAAAAAAGAAAGGTTAAAGCTAAAAAAATAAATGTGAAGAATGAAGTTAAAAAAGATTCAAAGGTTGAAATTAAAAAAGAGGCCCCTAAAAAAGTTGTGAAAAAAACAGCTAAGAAGGAGTCTTCTAAGAAATGATTGAGTCTTATATAATTTATAGAGTAGATGTGAAAGGTGTGTTTCCTGTGGACTCATTTCCAGATAAGTCTGGAGTTTCTTATTCCGTTTCGAAAGACTTGTTTTTTGATTATACTTTAGGTAAGTGCACTTTACGTGAGTTGTTAAGGATTTCTGAAAGATTGGCTGATAATTTAGATATGGAAAAAATAGCATGAAAAAAAACCAAGAGAAGAAGTTGGAATATCAAATGCTGGTGCAGCAAATTAATCAGTTACAGGAACAATTTGTTGAGGTACAAAGACAATTGGGTGAACTTGTTGAAATGAAGAAAACTCTTTCTGATTTGGGAGAGATTAGCAATGAGAGAAAAAGTTTGTTTTCTATAGGAAAAGGACTTTTTGTTAAAGGAAAATATTCTGGTGATTTTAATGTTATAGTTAATGTTGGAGCAGGTATTTGTATTGAGAAACCTCTTGAAGGTGCCAAAACTCTTATTGAAAAACAGATGGTTGAAATTGAGGGTTTTGCTATGAAAGTTCAGGATGAAATAAATTCTCTCATTCCTAATGTTGTTGAGTTACAGAAAGAATTACAATAATCCTTTTATATTTTCTTAATATTTGTTTTTTATGGATTTGTTAGATTATTATTCAAGGTCAGATGTTTTAAAGGCTTTAGTTAAACAATCAGAGAATAGAGAAATTCAATTTTGGTTAGGTGGAGTAAGGGGTCGTAGACCTGAGGTGGTGAATTTTGAAAATGATATTCTTGAAGTGATAAAAAAAGGGATGAGTTCATATCATCTGAGTATTGAAAGATGGTATGATCCTTTAAGATTAAAAACTGGAATGAATAAAAGAGAATTAGATGAATTAAGGATGGGATGGGACCTTTTAATTGATTTAGATTCTAAATTTTTTGAGTATTCTAGAACGGCAGCTATTTTGATAATTGATGCTTTAAAGTTTTTTGATGTTAAAAACTATGGGTTAAAATTCTCTGGGAATAATGGGTTTCATATTGTAATACCATATGAGGCTTTTCCGAATGAAATAGATGGGATTAATGTTAAGGATCATTTTCCTGTTGGTCTAAAGATAATTGTTGAATATTTGAAATCTATGATAAAAGATTATTTAATTGTTAATTTGTTGGCTTCAGGAAGTTTAGAAGAAATTGCAAAGAATATTGGGAAAGAGAAAAAGGATATTGTAAGAAATAGAGTTTTTGATCCTTTTAGTGTAGTAGATATAGATTCTGTTTTGATTTCTTCTAGACATTTGTTTAGAGGTTGTTATTCTGTAAATGAAAAGTCTGGTTTGGTAAGTGTTCCTGTTGATGATGTAAAGAATTTTATAAGAGAAAGTGCAAAAATAGATAATGTAAAAGTCAATGGTGATTTTTTTAGTAAAAATGTTATACCTGGAGAAGCTACTAAGCTGTTAGTACAAGCTTTTGATTGGTCTAAAAAACAACCAAGAGTTTTTATAGAAATGAAGGAGAAATCAATCTCCAATAATTTTATTCCTTTGAAAGATGAAGTTAGTGAAGAATTTTTTCCTTTGTGCATTAAGAGTTTGTTAAATGGAGTTAATGAAGATGGGCGTAAAAGAACTGTATTTATTCTAATAGGATTCCTTTCTAATATGAATTGGCCTTCTGAAAAAATAAAAAATACTCTTTTAGAATGGAATAAAAAAAATTATGAGCCTTTACCTGAGAATTATATTATCTCTCAATTAAGTTGGGCTAAAAGGCAAGAAAAAAGATTACCTCCTAATTGTGAAAATGAGATCTATTATTCTAATCTTAAAGTTAAATGTGTTAATTGTAAATTTAAGAATCCAGTTAATTATTCTTTAAGGTTGAAGGGAATGTTAGAGAAAAATAAAAAAAGAAAAATTATGAAATAGGTTTAATCTTGGGTCGGTAGTCTAGAAAGTTAATAAAACTTGGACAATGGTATGATGTCGCCTTGACATGGCGGAGGTCGCAGGTTCAAATCCTGCTCGACCCAATTTATTAGATCTTCTCAAGATGGTGTTATGTAAAATTATTTTGATTTAGAACCACTTAATAACAAAAATATTGTTTTTTTCTGCTTCATTTTTAGCATAATTTAATTTATCTTTTGATTCTCCATAAATTGTAAATAGCTTTTCTCCTTCTTTAACGTTATCACTTAATTTTTTATGCATATAAATGCCAGCACCTTTATCTGTTGGTGCACCTGCGTATTTTGCAATTCTTGAAATTAATTTAATATTTACCTCTTTAATTTTTCCACTTCTTTTAGATTTGTAATTATAAGTAAATTTACCTAATACAATGTCATTAGATTTTATTTTAGAATTTCCTCCTTGTTCTTTTATTATTTCTCTCATTTTTTTATCAGCTTTTCCAGATTCTAAAATCTCTCTTGCAATGGGTTTCTTTTTTACCATTTTAAGTAAGATATTTGAGAGTTTGATTGATTTTTCTTTTAAATCTGTGGGGCCTTTTCCTGAAAGAATTTCTAAAATATCTTTTGCTTCTAGTGCTGGACCAACTCCATTACCAATAATATCTTCTCCATTAGTGATTATTGGTTTTATTATCATCTTTAGTTTTTTTCCTATTGCTTTGAATTTTTTTGCAAGTACTTTGGCTTCATTTTTGTTATGTTTTGCATGCTGACCTACTGGTAAGTCAATTAAAATATGTGTGGAATTTACTACTGATTTTTTTGCTAATATGCTTGCAAGTAGAATTCCTTCTGGGTCTAGGTCTAAAGGTTTTTCTAATTTAATAAGTAAATCATCTGCAGATGCTAGATCTCTTGTGCCACCCCAAACTATACATGCTCCACATTTTTCTACAATTTCTTTAATTCTTTCTTTTGTATGTTCTACAGGTGCTAGAATTTCCATTGTGTCTGCGGTTCCAGCTGGAGAAGTTATTGATCTTGTAGATGTCTTAGGTATTTTTAATCCTGCTGCGGCTAAAATTGGAACAATTATCATAGTAGTTCTATTATTTGGAACTCCACCTGTGCAGTGCTTGTCAGCAATAATCCCATTGCTTTTTATTTCAAGTTTTTTACTATTTTTAACAATGGCTTCAGTTAAAAATGCACTTTCGTCTAAACTCATTCCATGAATATAACATCCTGCTACAAAATATGATGCTTCAAATGGTGTGATATGATGATGCACTAAATCTTTAACTATTCTAGAAATCTCCTCTTTTTCTAAGTTATAACCATCAACCTTTTTCTTAATATATTTTAATGAGTCTGGTTTATGTTCCTCAGTAATTTCGATTGGTTCCTTATCTTTTAATTTTATTTCTTTTAAAACTTCTTTGTATACACCTAAATATCCAGGGCTTATTTCTTTTTTATCATCCGTTACATCAACAAATAGGATCATGTGGGCCTTGCCTTTATGAATACTGATTCTATCTCCTGGATTAATATCAAATCTAATTGAATCTGTTTTGTGGATTAAAGCAATTAGTGGTCCACCTGTTTCAATGTTAATAAATTTTATTTTGAGTTTCATTTTGTTGTAATAAGTTTTTCTTCTTGATAAAGTTTAATAATTTCAATTAATGTAGAAAGTATGACTGGTCCTAGAATTAAACCAATAAAACCAAATACCTTTAATCCACCTAATAATCCAATAAGAATTACTGCTGGTGATGTCTTGCTTTTATCCCCAATTAATTTAGGTCTTAAGAAAGTATCGACAGCACTTAGAATAACACCTAATATAATCATCCCAATGGCAATGAAATTGTTATTTAATAATAATTCAATAATTGTAAGAGGGATCCAAATGAATGCAGGTCCAATGAAGGGGATAAGTGCAAGAAAACCTATCATAAGACTCCACATAATGGGAGAGGAAATACCTAATAATGAAAGTCCAATGGAAGAGATAATTATTTCAATGATTGCGATCGTAAATAAACCATAAACGATTGAATATGTAGTTTTACCAATGTTTGTTAATAATAATTCTTTTTCTTTTAAGGGAATTATTTTTCTGATTTGTTCAGTTAATTCTTCCCCCTTTAATAGAAGAAAATAGAGAGTATAAATTGCAATTAAAAATCCTAGAATTCCAGAGGGTAATGCAATGAAAAGATTTGTTGCACCTGTTTGAATATATTCTATTCCTTTAAAAATTACTTGCGAGATTAGTCCACTGTATGGGAAATCTTCTGAAGTATATTTTTCTGTAAAAGATTCTATGTTTTTTATGAAATCTGATTTGTAAAGGGTTATGGATTCTTTAATTAATATGTTTGAGATAATTAAAGTTGGGACTATGATCAATATGATAATTATTAAACAAGTTAGAACCGAAGAAATCTGAGGTTTATTTGTTTTTTGTTTAATTTTGTTAAATATGGGGAAGAAAATATATGCTAATATAATGGCACTGATAATTGCTGTGAAATAGGGTTGAATTATTTTGTAAGAAAAGTAGAAGATAATAGATAAACAAATAATTAAAAGATATTTTTTAGTTTCCGTCTTGTCCATATATTTTATTTTAGGAATTGTTTTTAAATAGTTTTTGGTTTGGATCTTAAGAGATTTAATAGTTTTGAGTGAAGAATTCCATTACTTGCAATAAAATTTTTTGAATTAAATGACCATTTATTTCCTTCTAAGTCAGTGATTTTACCTCCAGCTTCTTCGATCATTAAAAAACCTGCAACCCAATCCCAAATATAATGTGATGAGTTAAATACCTTTGCATCAATATTTCCTCTTGCTAAATAGGGTAAGCCTAATGCAGTACAACCGAATCTTCTTACTGTTTTTGAGTTTGGAAATTGATTTATAAATTCTGTTGATGAATCAATAATTGCTAAATTTAAATTATTTACTTTTGATACTTCCATTATTTTATTATTATAAAATGCGTTTTTATTTTTTTCTCCCCAAAATAGTTCTTTATGTAATGGATCATATGAAATCCCCAGAAGTGGTTCTTTCTTGTTAATTAAAGCAATATTAATTCCAAAAAATGGAATACCTCTTGAAAAATTGAAAGTTCCGTCAATTGGATCAATGACCCAATTAATCTCTTTTATTATAGGTTTACTTTCTTCACTTATAATTCCATATTGTGGAAATTTTTTAGTTAGTCTTTTGATTATTAGATTTTCAGATTTTTTATCTGAAATCGTAAAAATATCATCATTACCTTTTTTTTGTTGTTTGATATTTGAATTAAAATCTTTTAGAATTAATTTTCCTGCTTCTAAAATTGTTTCTTTTGCAACTTTTAGTTCTTTAGACATATTTTCAACTTTTCATTTAATTATTTATATATCTATCTAATTTTTCTGGTAAACTTTAAATAATGTCCTTTTTTACTTTTTTTAATGAGATTTGTGATGACTGGGCATGAAGGTCTTATTGGAAGTTTTTTGTTAAAAAGGCTGAAACAAAGAGGAGATAGACCAATATTACTGGTTGATAAAAGGTCAGGGAATAGTATAAATGAATTGGATAAATTTGAAATTAAAGAAAAAATAGATCTGTTTATTCATTTCGGAGCTTTTTGTAAAATTAATAAAACAATTGAAAATCCTGATTTGGCTTTTGAGGATAATGTTTTGGCTACTTATAAAGTTTTGGAGTTTTGTAGAAAAAATAAGATTCCAAAAATAATTTTTACTTCTTCTTCAAGGGTATTAGAGCCTGAGAAAAATCCTTATACTGCAAGTAAAATTTATGGTGAGGAATTAGTTAAAGCTTATTCGCAATGTTATAATATTGAATATGTTATAATAAGGCCTTCAACAGTTTATGGTCCGTTTAATGATTTAACTTCAAGGTTAATTGATATTTTTATTCTAAATGCGTTAAAAGGTGGGGAAATTAAAATTTATGGAGATGAAAATAAAACTTTAGACTTTACTTATGTTGATGATTTTGTTGATGGTATTTTATTAGCTATGAATACAAAAAATGAAGAATTTGATATCTCTGCAGGAGAAATGGTTAATATTTCTAAACTTGCAGATATGATTATTACTCTTGCAGGTAATGGGGTTAAGAAGTTTTATCCCCCTGAGATTGCACAACCACAAGAAGTTGAACTAGATATTACTAAAATTAAAAAATTGGGTTATGTACCAAAAGTTTTTATTGAAGATGGTCTAAAAAAAACATTTAAATGGTATAAAGAAAATTTCGAAGAAATTCTTAAAACCAGAAAGTGAGATACAAATCTTTTTAAATGTGAAAAAAGTAATTCTCTTTAAAGATGGTACTTGAATCAATAACTAATCCAATATTTGCAAAAAAACATCCGTTTAGATTGTTTCTAGTTGGTATGTTATTTGCAACAATTTCTGTTATATTTAGTTTATGGATTTTTAAATCCCAAACAAGTTTAGTTATGGTATTCCTTACTGTAACTGCAACAGTACCTTTAATGTATGCTACTATGCAAGAGGAAGAGGAAGAAGATTTAATACAGAAGAATGAAATAGGAATTTTAAAAGAACATAGTAAAACTATATTATTTCTTTCTTTTCTATTTTTAGGTTTTGTTGTGGCTTTTTCTTTATTCGCAATATTTTTACCTTCTGATTTGGCAGAGACAGTATTTAGTGCCCAGTTGGATACAATTAAAGCAATAAATGCTAATGTTGCAAAGCTTACAGGGCAGGCGTTTGATTTATCCTATGGTATGGAAGCCTTTGTTATGATATTTTTAAATAATGTTAAGGTTTTATTGTTTTGTTTATTTTTTGCGTTTTTCTTTGGTGCTGGTGCAATTTTTATTTTAACTTGGAATGCGTCTGTTATTAGTGCAGCAATTGGAACTTATTTTAGAAATGGAATTGAGTATTATGCCATGTCTCATGGATTGACAAAAGTTGCAATTTATTTTGGAGTTTTTTCTTTAAGTTTATT
>JAGVXZ010000022.1 GCA_018303515.1 Candidatus Woesearchaeota archaeon
ATCAGTTAGGTGATGTGGAAGTTAATGAGGGGTATTTAATTTTTGTAAACGGAAACAATATAATTAAATATAATTTAGATAATGGTATTATTGGACCGTTTATTGAGAGAGAAAATAATCCGAGAATAAGGATAGACGAGAATTCAATTGCGATTTCTAGAGGTAAAGAAGGTAACTTTGATAGATTTTCTTCGGTTTCTTTATTAAATGGAGAAAGGTGGAATTTTGAATTACAAAATTATGGGAATGAGTTTGATTTTAATTCAGGAAATTGGGTTTATGTTCAAGGTAATAGGATTTATTTAAGAGGTAATAATACTTTCTTTGGAGAAGTTATAGATCCTACTCTTGATTTGCAAAGTTCAAATCCGAGAATAAATCTTGGAAATATTTTATTTGAAAATGACGGTAAGGTGTATAGACATTTACTTGATCAGGGTGGCAGTTCTGAATTTGGAGTAGGACTAGAAAAGGTTGAAGCTATAGGAGAAAAATTTTATTTATTAAGAGGGCGTGAAAAAGTATTTGTTTATAATGTTAGAAATAATAAATTTTTAGAAATTCCAAAATTAATTGATGGGAGAAATTTTAGAATTAAAGAATATTCTTTTGTATTTGAAAGTGGTGAAGGTATAAAATTATGTGAATTTAATTTAAAATAAGAATCCTTAAACTTTACCAAGCTGATAAAACTACTGCCATAACAATAAGATTTATCAGTTGAAATGAAACATTTAAAAAATAAAGACTCCAAGGTTTACCTTCCCATAAAACTGAACCTAACATTACCGGAGCAATAAATCCTAACCACATTGTAAAACCTAAATCTGCTGCTAATAAAAAACTATTTGCACTGAACTTTATAACCATATAAGCTAACACGAATGAAGTAATTAAAGATCCGAGTATCATAAACAAATATGATTTTTTCCTCACTTTTACTTTTTTTGTATCCTTTTCAGAAAACTTCATTAATCTTTTCCATTGTTTTCCAAATAGTGGACCATACCATAAAAAACCTAAAACTATACTAATGATTGCAACAACTAAAACTGCTAAAGGATTTATTCCCATAAGTGTTACCATAAGCTATTTTTATTCTTATATCTATTTAAATTTTTTTAATTTCAAGTTTATGATTCTTTGTTATTAATTTCCTGTAAAAGCAATTTGTATGCTAGATATAATAATACTAACCCACCCACTGTGATCCATAATCTATAATCTTCCAGATTATTGCTATTAATGAAATTTCCTGTTAACCCTAAATAGAGTGATATAAATGCCCCATAGAATAAAGAACCATTCAAGAAAAGAATTACTAAAGTATCTAAAGAGGGAATTCTTCTTTTTTTAAATAAAAATAAGAATATACAGCAAAAACCTAGAATAATTGAAATTTGAACGTCAGAAATCATATCTCTCTTTTGTGATTTGCACTCACCATGGCACCAATAACAGCACCAACAACGGCACCATTTGGACCAGCAAGAAGCCCACCAAAAATTGCACCACCAATTGATGATCCTGTTACGGAGTCAAGAAGATTTCGTTTTAAATTGTTTTTTAATTTCATAGTTATTCTTATAGATTTAAAAGTTTATAAATCTTGTGTGAGTTTTTCAAATTGAAATCTACAACGTGTTGTAATTAAATGTATAGGCATATGTCTTAACTTTAGTGTGTTGTGTTAAAGTTGAAACTAAACATTTATAAATAAGGAAGAGGAATAAATAATAAAAATGGGTGAAAATAATTTAGAGAATAAATCTTATTCAAGGTTGGCTAGATTATATGATTTGATTCATTCTGATAAAGATTATAAAAAAGAAGTTGAGTTTATTGAATTTGTGATTGAAAAAATGTCTAAAAGAAAGGTGAATTCTATTCTTGATGTTGCTTGTGGTACAGGATCACATGCAATTCATCTTAAGAAAAATTATTTTGTTATTGGAATTGATAGTGCAAAATCAATGCTTGAAGTTGCTAAGAAAAAAGTAAAGGATATTGATTTTTTTAGGGAAGATATGAGAGATTTTAATTTAGATAGAACTTTTGATGCACTAGTCTGTCTTAATGATTCTTTTTCTTATAATACTACAGAAGAAGAAATTATTGATACTTTAAGATGTTTTTCAAAACATTTGGAAAATGATGGAATAATTCTCTTTGATGTTTTATCTATTTTACCAAAAGAAAGGGTTGAAATTAATAGTTTTGTTGAGAATGATACAGAAGTTTCTAGAATTAGTAAGTGGGTTCCAAATGAAAAAAATACTGTAAGGGTAGAGTATATTTATTTTGTGAGGCAAGGAAATAATTCTGAGTTTCACGTTGACCATCACACATATAATTTGATTAACTTAAGAAGATTAAGAAAACTAATGAAGAAAGCTGGATTTAAAGATATTCATATCTTAAATGGTTTTAGTAAAAACAGATATAAAAGAGGAAGTCCCAGAGCAGTTTTTGTTGGTAGATATGTGAGAAAAAATTAATCTTCTCATAGAAAATGATACACAATTAGAACCAATGTGCATTCCCTTCATTGTTATTCAAAAATTTTGTAGAAGAAAATATATTTACTTAAATACAAATTAAGGCGTGTAAATCTGAATGCTGTGGGCATGTGTGGAATAAGTTCATTTTAACCAGAAGGTTTATATATCTGCACAGAATATACATTTTTACACATAATTAGAGGTAACACAAAATGACAACTATGACCTTAGCTGTGGCAGATGAAATGAAACAGAAGATGAATTCTTTTCCAGAAATGAATTGGTCTGAAGTAGCTAGACAAGCATTTTCTCAGAAGTTGGAGGATTTAGAATTTCTACAAAAGTTCAAAGAAAAAAGTAAATTTACTGAAAATGATGCTATACGGCTTGGAGCAGAAGTAAGTAAAGCAGTAAGCCAAAGGCTACGAAGAAAATCAAAGTAAAATGGACGTTGTTGTAGATGCAAATGTTATCTTTGCTGTTCTGATTAAAGATAGTTTCAGTTACCATCTTCTGTTTAGTGGAAGATTTCATCTTTTTACACCGGAATATATCTTTATAGAATTTGAAAAACACAAAGAGGAAATTCTTAAAAAGACAGAACGGACAACTGAGGATTTTTTCAGACTTCTCGAAATTTTAAAACGAAGAATTACTCTTGTCCCTCTTGAAGAAATAAGAGAATATGTTAATGAAGCCGAGAAAATCACTCCATATCCAAATGATACTGTTTATTTTGCACTCGCACTGAAATTAAATTGTGCAATTTGGAGTAATGACAAAAAACTGAAAGAACAAGATAAAATAAAAGTTTATCACACTCACGAGATAGCTAAACTCTAATACAACCTACACAAATTATGCACCAAACTTTAAGTGTTATCCTCAAATATATGGAGCAACGGGGATTAAATTTATAAAGAAAATATAATTCTCAAATTGATGGTTATAGAAATAAGATATAGTGTATTATTAAATGATGAAATTCTTTATGATGGACAAAATGAGATGGTTGCTTATTGGGCAGCTTTAGAGAGTAAGGCTTGTTTGATTAGAGAAGTTTGGAAAGATTGGTCTTTAATGTCCGTAAGAAGAATTGATTATTCAGACTAAACATTTATTAATCTAAATAAACTTTAAATTTGTTATGAGTAAAAAAGATACTAAAGGAATTACAATTAAAAAAAGTGATGACTTTTCTGAATGGTTTCAACAAGTAATATTAAAGTCTGAACTAGCAGATTATACTGAAGTTTCTGGATGTATTGTTTTTAGACCTTTATCTTATGCAATATGGGAAAAAATTGTTAAAGAAGTTGATAGAAGATTCAAAGATTTAGGAATTCAAAATGTTTATTTTCCTTTATTTATTCCTGAAAAAACATTTGGAAAGTTAATGAAACATACAGAAGATTTTGCTCCTGAAGTTGCGTGGGTTACTCATAGTGGGAGTTCAAAACTAAATGAAAGATTAGCAATAAGACCAACTTCTGAAACTATCATGTATGAATCCTATTCCAAATGGATAAGAAGCTATAGAGATTTACCTTTAAAATATAATCAATGGAATAATGTTGTGAGATGGGAATTCAAAAATCCTGTTCCTTTCTTAAGAACCAGGGAATTTTTATGGAATGAAGGACATACTGTTTATGCGAGTGCTAAAGATGCAATGGCAGAAGAAAAAGAAATAATTAGAATTTACAAAGAAGTATGTGAAGAATTTATGGCCTTGTATGGAATTACCGGGAAAAAATCTAAGAAAGAAACATTTCCAGGAGCAGAATACACAATCTCTATTGAGTATTATATGCCACATGGAAAAGCAATACAGGGACCTGATTTTCATTATGATGGTCAACATTATGCAAAGGCTTATGAAATTAAATTCAAAAATGCAAAAGAAGAGTTTGAATATGCTTATCAAAATACTTTTGCAATTTCAACAAGAATGTTGGGTGTAATGTTTGCGGTTCATTCAGATGATAAAGGATTAGTATTGCCACCTAAAGTTGCACCAAATAAAATTGTAATAGTTCCTATTATGTTTGAAAAAGATAAAAACGTTCTTGAAAGTGCAAGAAAATTATTTAATGATTTAAAAGAATTTAATCCGATTTTAGATGATAGAGAAGGATATTCACCCGGTTTTAAATTTAATGAGTGGGAACTGAAAGGAATTCCAATTAGACTTGAAATAGGACCAAAAGACTTGAAAGAAAAATCTGTAATTTTATGTAGAAGAGACAATGATAAAAAAGAGAAAGCAAAAATCAAAGAATTGTCTAAATTTATTTTAAAAATGTTAGAGGATATTCAAGGTAATTTATTTAAAAAATCCAAGAAGTTATTTAATGATAATATTATACAAGTTAAAACTATTTCTGAATTATTAAAAGGAATAGAAAATAAGAAAGTTTGTTTAACACCTTTAACTTCTGACTTTAAAGTTGAAGAAGAATTAAAAGAAAAAACTGGTGGTGCAAAAGTTTTGAATATTCCTACCAAACAACCAAAGGAATTAGGAAAGTGTGTTATTTCGGGTAAAAAAGCAGAGTATTTAGCTTACGTTGGAAAGAGCTATTAACCAAAATATTGTTTTATTTCTTTGAATAAAGATTCAACTTCTTTTTTTAATTGTTTATTTATTTCTGATTCTTTATCTTCCATAATAAATTTATCATAAACTGCTCTTGCAAATCTTTTACTAACTGGCCCTTCCCATTTTTCTTCAATATCTCTTTTAACATCTGCAAATTCTAAAGTTAGTTTTAAATCTCCATTTACTATTTTTTTATTGTCCTTCTCTATCTCTTTAAAATTTTTTAGTTCTAGAACAAACTTCATAATGTAACTATGATAATCATCAATTTCCTTTTCACATTCCCATTTTATTTTATGGGTTTTTAGATCATTATTCTTTTCAGAATATTCTTTTTCATTAATGTCATAACCATTCCTTTCATACCAAGCTTTTAGGTAATCAATCAATTCTTTAAAATCAAATGGACCAGAATAAGAATATTCCTTAAATGTCTCAACGTGAACTTGAAATCCCATAGATAAGTTTTATTTAAACTAATATTTAAAGTTTTATGGTTGTACCATCTTCAACTCTATGTATTTGTTTTGGTTTAAAGTTCAAATGTTTGCATATTTCCATGAAAGCATCAATCATATGTGGTTCTCCTTGTGCAGGGATTATATGCTTTGGTTTTGTCATATTTAGTAGTTCTCTTAAATCCTCTGAAGCGCTATGTCCGCTTACATGAATATCTAAGTACATTCTTATTTTTCTTTTCTTTAGTTTTGATTCTAATCTTTCTCTATTTTCAATATTGCTTTCAACTGGAATTGTTTTCGTTGAGAAAATTACTCTATCATCTGGTTGAAACTGGAATGGAACTTTACCATTAACAATTTTATCCAATATAGAATTTGGCTCTCCTTGGGAACCTGTACAAATTACTAAATATTTCCCTGGTCTTTTGGAGATCTCATTAAGTATTCTTTCTACTGCTGATCTGTAAGTATAGACTTTTACTCTTTTGTCTTCTCTTAATAATCTTAAATTTTGAGCAGCAGTAATATATTTTTCCATTGACCTACCTAAAATAACTATTTGTCTATTTAACTTTAAACCAAATTCAATCGTAGATTTTATTCTTGCAATGTGAGATGCAAATGTTGTTACAAATAATGCTTTATCTTTATGATCAATTTCTAACATAACTTCTCTCAACATTTCTTTTGCAACTCTCTCTGATGGGCATTTACCTGCTTTTTCTGCGTACATTGTTTCAGTAATTACAGCTAATGCCCCTTGACTTCCAAGTTCTTCTAATCTTTCATAATTTGGTTTATTTCCTAATGTAGGTGTATTATCTAACTTAAAATCATTACAATATAAAATCACACCCTTTGGTGTGTGTACAGCAAGTAATGCACATTGAGAAGTAGAATGTGTTATTGCAATTAATTCTACTTGAATATTTGCAGAAACCTTTACTGTTGAATTTAGTGAAGTTGGAATTAATTTATTTTTTAATTTTCTTTTATGTTCTCTTAAAATAGCTTTTACAATTTCAATAGTAAATGGAGAGCCATAAATTTTGCAATCATAATTACTAGCTAAAAATGGGACTGCTGCTATGTGATCCAGATGTGCATGTCCCAAAAAAATTCCTTTTACATTTTGTCTATATCTATCTAATATATGATCATTTGGGATTGCACCCATCTTTATTATTTCTTCGTTATTTAGTTCATCTATCTTACCGCCTTCTTCTTGGTAATCAATAAATGCAGGAAGATAAATACCCATATCAAGAATTACAATTTCATCGTCTACTCTTACAGCAGTCATATTTTTAGTGATTTCTGTAAAACCACCTATTGCAAATAATTCAACTTCAACCACTATTGGATTTCTAATTAATTGAATGGTTTATAAGAGTTTTGGAGGTAAAATTTTAAAAATCTTTATAAATAGATAATGGTCAGCAGTTTTATTGTGCCCCTGTGGTGTAGTCCGGCCAATCATTTCGCCCTTTCGAGGCGAAGACTCGAGTTCAAATCTCGGCGGGGGCGAATATTTTTATGGTGCAGTTCTGAGGATATATTGTATGCAATGAGTAGAAAACAATTTAAAGATCAATTCTTAGTCTAATTAAAATGAATATTTCACAATTCTTTGGGTTATTAGCTGGACTAACAGCCTTGATAACTTATTTTTTCTACTTCAGACAAGTATTAAAAAATCACTCCACCCCAAATCCTGCAACATGGCTTATTTGGGTTTTAGTTGGTTTAATTAATCTTTTTACATATCTCTCTGTAACAGGAAATAATTGGTGGCAAAGTTTTATTGTAATTGCAGTATTTTTTTGCATGTCTGGAGTGTTCATATATTCTTTATTTATGGGAAAACTTTCCAAACTTTCTTCTGTTGGAATAACTTCTTTAATTCTTGCTATAATTATTGGTATTTTTTGGAAAGTAACATCAAATGATAGAATTGCTAATCTTTTATTACAAGGAATCTATCTTATCTCATATATCCCAACAGGAGTTGGAATAATTAAAGGGACAGTAAAAGAACACCATGTTGCTTGGATTATAGCTTTTATAGCCTATGTCTTTTCTGTACTGTCAATTTGGACTGGTCCTAAAGCAGACTGGATTGCTTACGCACATCCAGTGATTAATGGATTAGTCTGTAATGGCATTATTATTGCCCTTCTTTTTTACAAAAAATCAAAAAAAGATAATTCTCGCTACATAGATCCAAACTCTTTCACCTAAGTCCATAAATTAATACGATAAATTAAAAAGAGTTTCTTAATAACCTAACTTTATGAGATTAGGAGTTTTATTTTCGGGTGGGAAAGACAGTACTTATGCTGCTTATCTAGCTTTTAAAAAAGGGTATAAACTTAGTTGCTTAATTTCTGTTTTTTCTAAAAATCAGGATAGTTATATGTTTCATACTCCATCTATAAGTAAAGTTATAAAACAAGCTTCAGTAATGAATATTCCAATCTTAACTGTTGAAACTAATGGGGAGAAAGAAAAAGAATTAGAAGATTTAAAAAGAATAATTGAAAAAGCAATTGAAGAATTTGAAATTGAAGGTATAGTTACTGGAGCTGTTGAGAGTGTTTATCAAGGTACAAGAATACAAAATATTTGTAATTCTTTAGAAATAGAATGTTTTAATCCCTTATGGTTAAAAGATCAGGTTGAATTATTAAATGAGTTAATTGAAAATAAATTTGAAGTTATTCTTACTTCCGTTGCTGCTTTTCCGTTAGATGAGAGTTATTTAGGAAAAAGGATAGATAAAGAATTAGTTTTGAAATTGAGAGAATTAAATTCAAAGTTTAAAATTAATATTGCAGGGGAGGGTGGAGAATTTGAAAGTTTGGTTTTAAACTGTCCTTTGTTTAGTCAAGGTTTAAAGGTTGTATCTAAAACGATTAAAGGTTCTGGTAATTCTTTCAGAATGGAGGTAGAAGTTGGGAATTTGTTATATTAGATTAGGTTTTAGGAATTTCTTTTCAGTTGAAATTGAAGAGAAAGGGAATAAATTAATTTTAAGAAAATTTGGAGTTCAAGGATAATGAATTTAATAATTAACGTTTGTAAAGAGAGATTACATTATTATGAATTCGTAAAACCAGTAGAATCAATTTTGAAACAAAGTGGAATTAAGTTTATTACCAAACATTATAGTGAAGTTGAAAGTGTTGAAGAATATAATAAAATCATAATTTGTGGGACAAGTTTAAAAGATAATGAATTTTTAAAAGAAATTGAGAAGTTTTCTTGGTTAAAAGAAACTAACAAAAAAGTTTTAGGTATATGTGCTGGATTTCAGATTATGGGTTTAGTTTATAATGGTAAATTAAAGAAGAAAACAGAAATAGGTTTTTTTAATGAAGAGATTAACATTTTAAATGTAAAAGGTAAAGTTCAAGTTTATCATTTACATAATAATTATGTTGAGTTTGAAGATTTTGAAATTCTTTCTAAAGGAGATATTGTACAAGCTGTTAAGAAGAAGAATCTATATGGTGTTTTATTTCATCCAGAAGTAAGGAATAAGGAAATTATTAAGAATTTTTTAAAATTATAACCCTAATCTCTCTTTAAGAGTATTAAAATATTCTTCTGCCTCTGGAGAATCTTCTGATGGCATCCATGGTGCGAAAGTTTTATCTTTTTCTACACTTTCCCAAGGTCCATCTTTCATTTCAAATACTACCGTATCTGGTTTGATTGCAATAAGGGAATGATAAATTCTTGGTCTTAGTTCAATTGTTCTTAGAGTCTTAGGTGTAAGGTGATATTTGCTTAATAGATCACCATTTTCTTTATAAGTTATTATAACTAACTCTCCTTGATAAATCGTAAATAATTCTCTTTTGTCAGGGTTTTCATGTTTATGAGCTTGTATATAACTATTAGGTTGTAATGCAATAGCCATACGTTGTATCAGTTTATAATCTTTTTCATATTAAACCAATTAAAACTTCTGCTAATTTATCAGAATCATGTCTTAACAAACCAGACTGTTTTGCTACATCAGCAATTAAGATTCTTACATTTAACTTTTTTATTTCTTCCATGTCACAAATTACTCTTTCTGCATTTTCTTCAGAATATCTTTCTAAGATTTCTCTATCTAAAGTGGTATTATCACAAACTACAAAATCAAATTTTATTCCAACATATCTTGTGATTATTTTTATAAAATCTGATGCTTTGAAATTATTTGTCTCACCAAATTTTGTCATTAAATTACAAACAAAAACTTTCTTTGCTTTACTTTGTGATATTGCTTCCGAAATTCCTGTAACTAACATGTTTGGGATTATTGAGGTGTACAAATCCCCTGGACCGGTAACAATTAAATCTGCTTCTTTTATTGCATCAACTGCTTCATAAAATGCTTTAGCTTCAGGTTCAAGAAAAACTCTTTTTATCTTTAAATTACCATCATGTTTTGGAATATCAATATTCGTTTCTCCAAAAATTATCTTACCATTTTCTAATTCTGCACATAAATTAGAATTGTTTGTTGTGACAGGTAATATTTTTCCTCTAACGTTTAAGATTTTTTCTGCTTTCTTTATTGCTTTTATTTCATTACCTGTTATTTGTGTAAGTGCTGTTAAAAATAAATTTCCGAAGGAATGGCCTCCAAAACTAGAATCTTCTTTAAATCTAAAACTAAATAATTCTCTTAAAGTTTTATCTCCATTGTCACTTGATAAAGCTAAGAGACATCTCCTTATATCTCCAGTGGGTAATATTCCAAATTCATCCCTTAATTTACCTGTACTCCCTCCAGAATCAAACATATTTACTATCGCACTAATTTGTAAATTATACTTCTTTAACCCATTTAATAATACAAAACTACCAGAACCACCACCAATTGTAACTACTTTTTTCATTAATGA
>JAGVXZ010000049.1 GCA_018303515.1 Candidatus Woesearchaeota archaeon
GCTAATTTAGAATTAGTTAAACTGTTATCTAAACATTTTAAGAAAAAAGTGAAAATTGTTTCTGGTTTTAGTTCAAAGAAGAAAGTTATTGAGATTGAAGATTAAGTAAATTTTCTTCTTTAGTTTCAATTATTGTGTTATCTGATGCTAATAATTTTATGTTAATTAATCTCATTGCATTAGTTAAAAAAGTAATGTTATAAATCTTGTTTTGTATCACTATTATTATTTTATTTGGTTCTCCAACTTTTATTTCTTCTTTAGCTTTGTTAATTGCTTCTTTAGGGGTTATCTTTATTTCTTCTAAATCTAATTCTTTTAATTTTTCACCTTTCTTTTTATGGACTTCTGCATCTTTTTCAATTATTTTATTATCTTTATATGAGGTTATTTTATCATTATTATAAAAATTAAACTGCCATTTTTCATTGTTAATGTCTTTGAAGTCACACATTAAGAAACAACTTGTTAAATACCCTTTTGGATTTTGTATTTCTTTATATTGTTCTTTTAAATTATCTAACATTTTTCTTTTATTTCTACTTTGATTTTTTCTATAAATTCTTCTTTATCTAATTCTATTATTTTGTTCTCTCTTGTTCTTATTGCTAATGTTGGATTTCCTAATTCTTTATCTCCTATTGTTATTTGATATGGTATTTTAATTTTTATTGCATTTCTTACTTTCTTTGCAATTGATTCACCACTTCCATCAACTTCTACTCTTAGGTTATACTTCTCGAATTCTTTTGCAATTTCCTTAGCATATTCAATATGTCTATCTGCAACTGTCATTACTACAATCTGAATAGGAGATAACCATATTGGGAATTTCCCTGCATAATGTTCAATAAGATATGCAATGAACCTTTCGTGTGTTGATAAGGGTGCTCTGTGAATTACAAAAACCTCATTATTGTGGTGGCTATCATTATCAACATATTTTAAATTAAATCTTGATTTTGCTGCAAAATCTAATTGTATAGTTGACATTGTTTCTTCCTTTCCATAAACATTTTTGAATTGGATATCTATTTTTGGGCCGTAGAATGCTGCTTCATCTTCTATTTCTTTGAAATTTGTATTTAATTCTTTTAGAACCTTTCTTAATTTTTTTTCAGTATAATCCCAATTTTCTGGTTCATTAATATATTTTTCTTTATTGTTTTTGTTCCAAAGTGAAAGTCTATAATGATAATTTTTAAAATTGAATATTTTATAATAATCTTCTATCATTTGAATAACTCCCTTTACTTCATCTTCTATTTGTTCTTTTGTACAATAAATATGTGCGTCGTTCATTGATAGCATTCTTACTCTAGATAATCCTGATAATGTTCCTGACAATTCGTTTCTGTATACCGTTCCATATTCTGCTAATCTTAACGGTAATTCTTTGTAACTTCTTTGTTTTTTATTGTAGATTAGATGATGTAATGGGCAGTTCATGGCTTTTAGATAATAAGTTCCGTCGTCCATTACCATTTTAGGATACATACTTTCTTCATAATGAGGAAGGTGTCCTGATTTTAAAAATAATTCTTCTTTTGCTAAGTGTGGAGTACAGACTCTTAAATAACCGTGATTTTTTTCTGTTTCCTTTACAAAATTTTCTATTTGTTCTTTAATTATTTCTCCGTTAGGTAACCAGATTGGTAATCCTTTACCTATTAAATTTGAGATCATGTAAATCTCTTGTTGTTCACCAATAACTTTATGATCTCTTTTTTTTGCTTCTTCTAACATCTGTAAATATTCTTTTAATTCTTCTTTTGTTTCCCATGCAGTACCATAAATTCTTTGTAATTGTCTATTTTTAGCATTACCTTTCCAGTATGCTCCTGCAAGTTTTAGTAATTTGAAATTACCTAATTCAGATGTGTTTTTTACATGACCTCCTCTACAGAAATCTATGAATGGACCATTTTGGACTTTTGTTAATTTTTCTCCCTTTTCTGAAATTTCTTCTATTAATTCTATTTTGTAAGGTTGTTTTTCAAATAGTTTTATTCCTTGTACCTTTGTGATTTCTTCCTGTTCAAATTCTTGTTTTTGTTTTATTATTTTTTTCATTTCTTCTTCTATTTTTTTTAAATCTTCTTCTGTTATTTGTTGTGGTAAATCGAAATCATAGTAAAATCCATTTTCTATTGTAGGGCCTATTCCTAGTTTTACATCTTTGAATAATTTCTGTACTGCCTGAGCTAAAATGTGTGCTGTTGAATGTCTTATATTTTCTATCATTTCCATTGTAATTTCTAATTTTCTTTTACTATATTAATCTTTTTTAAAATGTAAATTGTAGATCTCCATAATCTTATATCTTTTGGAATTGAGTTCTCATTATTTGACTTTTAGTTTGTTACTTCCTTTTTTAAAGATTTTTCACGAAACATTTATAAGTGACTTCTACTGGAGAATGGTTATGAAAATGGGGTGGATTAGCCTAATTCTTATATTTTTGATAATTGGGTCTGTTTCAGTTTTAGCTGAAATAAGGTTAGATCCTTTATCAGGGAGTATATTTAATTTAGGTGATCAAATAATTGTATCGGGAGCAATTGTTTCAGGTGCATCTCAAAGGATGACTTTGAATCTTGATTTGGTATGTGCTTCTTCATCTTCTAGTTTGTATATTAAGACAATTGATTTAAAAAAAGATCTTGAATCAAGTTTCTCTCGTTTGATTGTTATTCCTTCAATTGTAGCTGGTGATTGTAAGTTTGTTGCTAGTTTGAGCGATGGGGATTCTGTTAAGGAGTCAGTTGAAAGTGGACAGTTTGCTATTTCAAATAAATTTAAAGGTGCATTTGAAATTGTGGATTCTATTTATCAATTGGGGGAAACAATTCCTGTTGTTGGTGTAGTTACCAGAGAAAGTGGAGATCCTGTGGATGGAAAAGCTATTGTTTATTTTAAGAAAGATGGTAAAACCGTTTTGATAGAAAGTGTTGATGTAGTTGCAGGTGATATGGCAATGAATAAAGAATTAAATTTAATGCCACCAGGAAATTATATTATTTCTATTGAAGTTTCTGATTCTTTAGGTAATAAACATTTATTTGAAGAAGCTTTAACTTTTGAGTTATTAGGTAATTTGAATTTAGAACTGAAAACTGATAAGGAAAGTTATTCTCCTGGTTCAAATTTGGTAATAAGTGGGATTGTCAGATCAAGTGTTGCTCAGAGTGTTTTAAAGGGACTTGAAGTAACTGCTCGTTTAGGTGATATTGAACTTGTTCAGCCAGTAACTGGAGAAAATTTGAATTTAGTTTATCAATTACCAAGTAATATTAAGACTGGAACTCATAAGATTGATATTATTATAAAAGATGAAAATGGAAATTATGGGAGTCAAGGGTTTACGTTTAAGATTAATCCTCTTGCAACTACTTTAGGAATGAAAATGGATAAAAGTGAGTTTGCACCTGATGAAAAAGTAGAATTTGATGTGGTTCTTTATGACCAGGCTAATGATCCTATGCCAGGTTCTGTTATGCTTAAGGTTTATGATAAAAATAATGAGTTACGTGCAGAACAAGATATTGCTGTGAATAAAAAAACAAATTTTGATTTACCTGAACAAGCTTTACCAGGGCCATGGAAAATATCTTTAAATGGACTGGGATTAAGTTCTGAACAGAATTTTGTTGTAAGGGAAGTTAAGAAACTTGATGTTGTAGTTGTGGATGGTGGGAAACTTAAAGTGAGAAATATTGGTAATGTTGATTTTTCTGGTCCTCTGAGTTTTGTCGCTGAAGGTGTTGAGAAAGTGAAGGAAATAATTCTTTCTCCAAGTGGTGAGCAAGAGATTCATTTAGCAGATTTATTTGATGAAGGTGTTCATGATATTCAAATTCCTTTATTGGATAAAGTTCTTGAAGGTGTTTCTATTGTAGATGACAGAACTTTATTGCAAAAGTTAAAATTAGATGGAATTACAGGAAAAGCAGTAGGTGATAAAGGAACTGGTAATTTCTGGGTTGCTTTAGGTGTAATTGCTTTAGTTTTAGGTGTAGTTTTATTAGGATTTAGTATTTTGAGAAAAGTAAGAAGTGTTGAAGATAAACCACATGTTCATTCTAATAGTTCTTGGGATGATGAGTTTGTTCGTGGACAAAAAAGAGCAAAAGAGTTGAAGAAACTAGATGAAGAAATACCTAAAAAGAAGTATAAATATAATTTTGGAAAAGCTTCTGAAGCTGATATTGCCGATTTTAAAAGAAGAATGGTTAGATTAGTGCAGGATGAAGAGGAAAATCGAAAGAGGTTTGCTTCTAGAAAATGGCAAGAAACTCCTCCTCGAATGCAAGAGTCTTCAGGATTTCAAATGGGGAGATCTAAACCAGAATTTGATATTAAAAGAATGCCTTCGGAAAATAAAGAAGATTCTGAAAGTCCTTTTAAAAAGATGTTTGGATAAGTTCATTCTAAATATTTTCTTCCAATTGAGATTGCAACTGTACCTTTAAATGAATCTGAGTCATATTCAATATTCTCACTGTTTGCTCTTATTGTTGCAATGTTTGGGTTTTCTAAAATGGTATTTAATGTATTTAAATCCGTTCTTGCTTCGATATCAAAATCTTCTGTCTCTTGAATTTCGTTTATTCCTGTTGATGTAACATCTAAATAAATTATTTCGTTAAGATCAGTTATTACTACTTTCAATGTTAGGGGAAATGCTAGTCTATAAATTAACGGAACATTATATTCTTTTGAAATTAATTGATTCACTTGTTCTTGTGTTTGTTGTGGTAAATTCTCTATTGCTCTTCCTGTTAAACTTAAAGTCTTACTTGTAGTTCCTGTAGGTGAATATAATAAAGTTATTGCAACACCTATTGCAATTAAGATAAATAATATTTTTTTCATGTGTTTTTTTTATTTTTCAGTGTTTATATATCTTTTGTAGAATTAGTTCATGCCAAAAGTAGATTATAAAGACTTTGTTTCTTTACATTAAATTCTATGTTTCTATCCGAGATTATATGCTTTAACTATAATTTATTTTTGTAGGAAATTAAATTGCGGCGGCCGGGATTTGAACCCGGGTCGCAGCGTTGGCAACGCCACATACTAGACCACTATACTACCGCCGCGTTAAGTTTTGGAATTATTATAAATGGGCCCGGCAAGATTCGAACTTGCGACTACCGCCTTGTAAGGGCGGGGTCATTTATAGACATTTTATCTTTTAGATAAAAAGTTAGCCACTAGACCACGGGCCCGTGAATATTTTTTTGTTATTTAGTATAATTAATAAAGGTTTTCTTTACTGTGAATTATATGTTAATAGGTGTTGTAGGAAAACCGTCAGTTGGGAAGTCAACATTTTTTAAAGCTGCAACTATGATGAATGTTGAAATTGCAAATTATCCTTTCACAACTATAAAACCTAATAGGGCTGTGGGGTTTGTTAAAGTAAATTGTGTTGACCAAGAATTTGAAATTCAATGTACTCCTAGGGAGGGATATTGTGTTAATCATAAAAGATTTGTTCCTGTTGAATTAATTGATGTTGCAGGATTAGTACCTGGTGCTCATGAAGGTAAAGGAAAGGGAAATCAATTCTTAGATGATCTTAATCAAGCTCATGCTTTAATTCATGTAATTGATATTTCCGGATCTGTAAATGAGAATGGTGAATCTGTTGAACCTTTAAGTTATGATCCATTGTATGATGTTGAATTTTTAGAAAATGAATTGGATATGTGGTATTTAGGTATTATAAAAAAAGGATGGGCTAAATTTGTTAGAACCTGTAAAGTGGAAAACTTAGAAACTTACAAAGCTGTTTCAAATCAATTATCAGGTTTGAGGGTAACTGAAGATATTGCAAAAACTATAATGAAAGATTTTAGTAAGGATTTAACAACATGGAGCGAAGCGGAATTAAAAAGATTTGCACATGAATTAAGGACCTTTTCAAAACCTATGTTAATAGTAGCTAATAAAGCTGATATTCCAGGAGCTTCTAAAAATGTTGAAAGATTAAAATCTAAATATCCTTCTTCTATTATTATTCCTTGTTCTGCAATTTCTGAGTTAACTTTAAAAGAAGCTGACAAAAGTAGATTTTTGAATTACATTCCTGGAGATTCTTCATTTGAGGTTGTTAAAGAATTATTACCTGATCAGGAAAAAGGATTAGAATATATTAAGAAGAATATTTTAGATCAATTTGGTCATACAGGAGTACAAGAAGCATTAAATATTGTTGTATTTGATTTGTTGGATTATATTGCTGTTTTTCCAGGTGGATTAGGAAAAATGATTGATAGTAATGGGCGCACTCTTGCAGATTGTTTTTTATTACCTTGCGGTTCTACTGCATTAGATTTTGCATATAAGTTACATACTGATTTTGGAGAGAATTTTGTTAAAGCTATTGATGTGAAAAAAAGAATTCCCGTTGGGAAAGAGCATTTATTAAAAAATCTGGACGTGATTGAAATTAAAGCAAGTAAGTAGTTTCAAAATTTAATTGTATTTTTCATGAAAACGATTGAATATAGAATCATAAAATTCTTCTCCTTTTTCTGTTAATTCATATATATTCTCATCTTTCTCTTTATTTTCAATTAATTCGTACCGTGAGAGAAAGTTTATTACTTCTTCAGAATAATCTCTTCCTTTCATAACTGGGCGGATCCCCATTTTAGCTATTGCTTCTAATGCTACTTTTTTCTCTATTATACTAAGAATTCTTATCATTAAGAAGAAGACTTTAATAGAATATAAAAAGTTTTCTATCCTTTAGCTCTGATGAAACCCTGTTCAATAAAATTTAATAATACTGACTCTTTTACATACATATGGCCCACCTATTTTTGTTTTAGTTTTGTTAAATCAAACAAATAAAGGGCAAGCATCCTTAAATTAATAGGGTTTCATATTAGCCCACAACCAAAGATATTTATATATTAATATGATGTTAATATGGTATTAATAAGATGGTACAGGCTATAATAAATATAGGTGAGCGCGCAAATAGGATTTTGAATATAGTCAAGGCTAAGTTTGATCTAAAAGACAAAAGTGAGGCTATTGAAATAATGGCTGAACAATACGAAGAAAGTATTTTAGAACCTGAGTTAAGGCCTGAGTATATAATAAAAGCAAGAAAAATTATGAAGCAGAAAGCTATTCGTATAGGAACTGTTTCTGATTTAAGAAAGAGGTACAAATGAGATATATATTTTGGATATTCGTCCAGAATTAGATAAGAAGTTTTCTAAGCTGAATAAAAAGAACAAAAAACAATATGAGATAATAATAAAAAAGGTTGAAGAAATACTTAAAAATCTGCAACATTATAAAAATTTAAGATCACCATTACAAAATTGGAAGAGAGTTCATATTGATACAACCTATACGCATTAGTTTTGGGACGACCTCGGACTACACAGAACCAAATTAACAGTTAAATTTATATATGAAAAAATTAGATTTTCTTTATGGAAAAGAGGGGCCAGGTAACTACTTTTGTAGTTGTTGGAATTGTAATTTTAATTGTTCTAGGAGGTTTCTTAGCTTATAAATTTTGGTTTGTAAAAAAAGATTTAGATTTGCAATTAAATATACATTCAAAACTTCCTGAAGAGATTAAGCCTGTCTCTCAAATGTTGGATTCATGTACACAAGATCTTTTAAAAAATGGTGTTGATATGTTAGGTTCTTCAGGCGGTTATATTGAACTTCCTGAAGAGGTTTTTTTAACTAATTTATTTATTCCTTTATCAAGTAAACTTGAAGTTGTAAATGGATTTTCTGTTCCTGTATGGTTTAGAGAAAGACCAACCGGTGAACAAGTTACGAATATTCCATCTAAAGAAGAAATGGAATTTCAATTAGAGAATTATGTTTCTGAAAATTTTTATACTTGTTTGGAATTATTATCTGATTTTCCAAATTATAATTTTGTAGCTCGAAAGGAGGAGGTGAAAAGTAAAGTAAATATTTTAGATAATATTGTAGAAATTTCAGTTGATTTTCCTATTGAAATAAATATAAGGGATATTAATTTTTTATTAAGTAATCAATTAGCACGCGTTGAAGTGCCATTAGGAAGACTCTATGAAAATGCGGTTGAAATTTTAAAAAAAGAAAATGAGAATTATTTCTTAGAACGGAAAACTTTAGATCTTTTAGTTGCTTATGATGATGAAGTGCCTTATTCTGGAATAGATCTTGAATGTTATGAAAAAACCTGGTCAAAAACTAAAGTTGTTCAAAGGTTGAAGGAAATTCTACAAAGTAATGTTGCTTCAATAAGAATTTCCGGAACTAATTATGAAAATGTTGATGATTATTTTGTTGTAGATGCTCTTGAAAATCCTGGAAGTGGATTAAGTGTTAGTTTTATGTATTCTCCATCATGGCCTACTTTTGTTGAGGTTGATCCTTCTAAAGGTGATATAATGTCTGGTGATTCTATAAGCAGAGGGACAGGTGGATTTTTAACTAAAGCTTTATCGTCTTTCTTTTGTTTTTCATCTCATCATTTTATTTATGATATAAAATATCCTGTTCTTGTTAGTTTAATTGATGATAAAACAGGATTTAATTTTAATTTTGTAACTCAAATTTTAATAGATAATAATCAACCAAGAGTAAATAGATTTGAACCTACGCTTGTGAATGATGTAAATAATCAAGTTTGTGAAGGTGCTAATAAATATTTAGAAGTTAGGACTGGATATTCTGATGGTGGAAGTTATAAACCGTTAAATGACGTTGATGTATCTTATAGATGTTATCCTGCAAAATGTGGTCTTGGAAAAAGTGTTGATGGGGTTGCGGCTGGGTTAGTTCCTACTTGTGTAGGTGGAAGTGTTGAAGCGGAGAAACAAGGATTTTATAGAGGAAAATCTACTGGAGTTTCAACTAATGAAGAATTAGAATCTGTTAATGTTATGTTAAATAAGATTTATCCAAAAAAAGTGAAAATACTAGTAATAGAAAAAGAAACAGGTGAGGTACGTGAACCTTTTGATGATGAAGAGATTTCTTTTGAGTTTGTGAATTCAAATGGATTTGTTGGTCGTGTGTCTTATCCTGATGATTCTGTAATTGATTTAGTTGAAGGACATTATGTTGTAACTTCGTATGTTATTGGAGAATCTACATGGCCAGTTACTATACCTAAACAAAAAGTCGAGAATTGTGTTGATGTTGCAAAGGCTGGATTTTTAGGATTGATAGGACAGCAAGAAGAAAAATGTTTTGAAGTTGAAACTGAATCAATAGAATTGGATTTT
>JAGVXZ010000050.1 GCA_018303515.1 Candidatus Woesearchaeota archaeon
TGGAAGATCAATTGATTACGTATATAAAGTTGTTAAATGTTATAGAGAAGCTGTTGATAGTTTTATTGAAGGTAGTTATTCTAAAGAAAAAATAGAAAACTGGAATAAAGAATTAGGATCTGTTTACAATAGAGGATTTTGGGAAGGTGGATATTATTTAGGAAAACAATTAGGTGAATGGAGTGGCGCTTATGGTTCCCAATCACAATTTGAAAAAAAGTTCATAGGAACAGGGAGACATTATTTTTCTAATAAAAAAATTGGTGAGTTTAAATTAGAAGCTGGCGAATTAAAAAAAGGTGATAAGATTATGATTACTGGTAATACTACTGGTTTCATTGAATGTAAAGTAGAAGAGTTATATGTTAACGGAAAACCTTCGGAGAAAGCAGTTAAAGGAGATTTGATTACTATTCCAGTTGAAAGAATAAGGGAGAAAGATAAATTGTTTGTACTTGATAAAAGATGATAAAAAAATTAAGATCAGATATTGATAAAATAGATGATAAGATCATTGAACTTTTAAAAAAAAGATTAGAGATAGTTGATAAAATTTTTTTACAAAAGGATAAAATGAACTTAAATAGATTTGATAAAAAAAGAGAAGATGAAATTATTAAAAGATTAGAAGAGAAAAATCTTATTTCAAAAAAAATAGTAAAAAAATATTATAAGGTGGTGTTTGAAAATAGTAAAAATCGCCCATTATAGAGAAAAATGTATTGGATGTAATTCCTGTGTCGAACAAGCTCCAGATAATTGGATAATTTCTAAATCAGATGGAAAATCTGTTCTTTTAGGAAGTAAATTAAAGAAAGATATTTTTGTTAAAGAAATAACTTTAGATCAGTTAGATTCCAACATTAAAGCTGCAAGAGATTGTCCTGTAAGAATAATTAAAATTTTAAAATAAAAAAGAAAGCGAAATTACTTCGCTCTACCTCTATTTTTTGCAGCATTTAAAGAGGGTCTTATTTTTTCTGCACCTTTACCTTTATTCATAAGGCCTCTTGATTTTCTACCTGCAGAAGTCTTTCCTTTTAATACCCTATTATGAGCTTTATTTCTTGCAACCCATTGAAGAACTTTATCTTTCTCAATTACCGGATGGCATGGATCAACTAAAATAACTTCAAACCAGTAATGTTTTCCATCTTTTCCAGCTTTATATGAATTTAAAACTTCTAAATTTAAGAATTTTTTTTGTGCTCTTTCTTCTGATAACCATTGATAGCTTTTTCCTAAATTCAATTTTTGATAGTTATGTTTTGATCTTCTACCTTTCTTAATTTGTGGCCTTTGTTTACCACCGCGACCAACTCTTACTCTTACTAAAACCAAACCTTGTTTAGCTTTATAACCTAATGCTCTTGCTCTAATAAGATTTGTAGGAAATTCTATTCTTGTAACAGCATTTTCTTTTCTCCATTGAATCAACCTTTGTTGTTGAATCTTTTTATCTACGTTCTTGAACGCTTGTGCGATATATTTATACATTCCCATTTTAAATTACTCCTCATCAAGATTCAGGTCGCAAAGTCCCACATTTCTCGACAGATTTCGGAAGAATATTAGGTTTTTAATAGTTTCGGCTAAAGTGTTAACGTATTGTAGGTGGATTATTTCTATTTGAAAAATAAATTCTAAAGTTTAGAGCAGATCCGCAAGTTTTTTGATGTCTTTATTCGCCACGTGAGTGTAAATTTGTGTTGTCTTCAAATCTTTGTGCCCCAATCTATACTCTAAAACGAATATTTATCTCGTTTAATAGTTGTTATACGCAATCGTAAGAGATGCCTACACGAAAGATAGCTTTATTAATTCACCAATTTTACTAAATTTATGGAGAAAAAAACACTTTTAGATTTCATAGCAAAGGCACACAGGCATACTTATGCCGCACCAAAAGATGTCAGAAAACAACATAAGTGTGAGGTGCCCATTCAAGAAGGTCATAAAGATTACGAATTTGTAGAAGGCGATTTAAGGTATCACGATTCTTATGCAGGAAGCCAATGGGCACCAGGAAGAGAAGTTGTTTTCTTCCAAGAAAATCCTATTTGGTGCATGGCATATCAAGGACAACATAATTCAAAATTCGATGACGCTTTTTTCCAAGAACAAGCATTTCCATTTCTGAAAAAAGCTCTAATGAATTTTGATGATAGTGTGCCTTTTCGAGGACCTAAAGAATTCTCTGATGGAGATTTTAGATACACCTTTGAAATGGAAGGCGATTATGATTATTTCAAAGGACAAGAGAGAATTCTTTACAGGGGCGAAAGTGTTTTTTTCCAAGATGTTATGGGTTCATTAATAAAATAGGACGGCATCTCTTACGACTTCTTCGGAGTTTTTTCAAAACTCCTCGACCACGCCTTGCGGGCTCTCACAAAATCAAAGATTTTGTTCGGGGCGTATAACAGCGGAAGCCGTCTCATAATTAATAAATACTAAATTTAAAAAATCCTCTTAAAGAAAAGCAATATTGAATATTTTTTGTATTATTCCTTTCATTATCTCTCTTCATCCCATATATCTTTTGTAAATTGTGTGCAATTGATACCAAATTCATCTCAATTTTCACCTTTTCTAGTCCACGAAGCAGAAATTCTCTAAATCCTAGATTTTGTTTTATGTTTCCAAAGCTTGGCTCAACAGTAATCTTTCTCAAAGAATAAATTTTCTTTGCTTCCGGAGTGTTCATTTTTTCTTTTTTGGTTTATCCCAGAACCTTTAAATTTATGGAAAATGTTTTGATTTGATTGAGATAAGTAAACTCTAGAATCATTTTATTAAAATAAAAGCGGACCCGAAGGGATTTGAACCCTCGGCCCCTAGCTTAGAAGGCTTACACAGAAATTTTGAAAATTTCTTTAGTGCTCTATCCAAGCTGAGCTACGGGTCCGTATGTTTAAATAAGCCATAAGATTTTTATTTAAAGTTTCCTATAGAAGATTTTATATATCCTAATTTGGTTCTGGAATACAAGAATGATCGATTTTACAACACTTGATAAAAAATGGCAAAAACAGTGGAAGGAATCAATGATTTTTGAAGCCAAAAAATCTTCTAAGAAAAAATACTATTGTCTTGAAATGTTTCCTTATCCTAGCGGATATATTCACATGGGGCATGTAAGAAATTATTCTATCGGAGATTCAATTGCTCGTTATAAAAGAATGCAAGGTTTTAATGTTCTTTATCCAATGGGTTATGATGCATTTGGATTACCAGCAGAGAATGCAGCAATAAAAAATAAAGTTGACCCTGCTAAATGGACATATAATAATATTATTGGAATAAAAAATCAATTGGAATTAATGGGACTTTCTTATGATTGGACAAGAGAACTAAAAACTTGTGATCCAGAATATTATGGATGGAACCAATGGATATTTCTTAAGCTGTATGAAAAAGGGTTAGCTTATAGAAAAAAATCTAATGTAAATTGGTGTGATGATTGTAATACCGTACTTGCTAACGAACAAGTTGAAGAAGGAAAATGTTGGAGATGTAAAAAAGAAGTTTCAACTAAATATCTTGAACAATGGTATTTCAAAATCACAAAATATGCTGATGAATTATTAGATGATATTGATAAACTCAAATATTGGCCCGAGAGAGTTAAAATTATGCAAAGGAATTGGATTGGAAAAAGTGAAGGTGTTCTTGCAGACTTTAAAATAAGTGATTCTAATGAAAGTTTACAAATTTATACTACAAGAATTGACACAATTTTTAGTGTAACATTTTTAGTAATGGCGCCTGAACATCCTCTAGCTTTAGAGCTTGTAACTAAAGAGTGTAAGGAGGAAGTAAAAAATTTCATTGGGAAAATTTCAAAGCAAGATAAATATGATAGAATTGATTTGAATAAAGATAAAGAAGGTGTTTTCTTAGGAAGATATGTTATTAATCCTGCAACAAATAAACAGATTCCTGTTTATTTAGCTAATTTCGTTTTATATGATTACGGGACTGGAATTGTTATGGCAAATGCACATGATGAAAGAGATTATGCGTTTGCACAAAAATATGAAATACCTTTAAAAATTGTCTTGAGACATCCAGATGGAAAACCTCTAGAAGAAGGAGAGATTTTTACTGGAAAAGGGATCCTTTGTAACTCTGGTCAATTTAATGGTTTAACATCTGATGAAGCAATTCCAAAAATTGCTGAATGGTTGGAAAGTAAAAGTTTAGGAAAAACAACAACACAATATAAATTAAGAGATTGGTTAATTTCAAGACAAAGATATTGGGGAACTCCAATTCCAATAATATATTGTGATAAATGTGGGATTGTCCCTGTTAATTATAATGAATTACCTGTAGTTTTACCAAAGGATATTAAATTTGGAAAAGGAAATCCATTGGAAACTTCTGAAAGTTTTGTTAATGTGAAATGCCCAAAATGTAATTCTAATGCTAAAAGAGAAACTGATACAATGGATACTTTTGTTGATAGTTCATGGTACTTTTTAAGATACTGTAGTCCCAAAGAAAGAAAAAGACCTTTTAATGATGAAGCTAAATACTGGATGGCCGTTGATCAGTATATAGGTGGGATTGAACATGCAATCTTACACTTACTTTATGCAAGATTTTTTACTAAGGCTTTAAGAGATTTAGGATTAATTAATGTTGATGAACCATTTAAAAGATTATTATGTCAGGGAATGGTAATAAAAGATGGAGCTAAGATGAGTAAATCACTTGGTAATACTATTGATCCAGTTGAATTTATTAAGAAATATGGAGCAGATACTATGAGATTATATATCCTATTCCTTGCATTACCAGAAAAAGAACTTGATTGGTCGGATGTAGGTATTGTTGGTGCACATAAATTCTTAAATAAAGTTTATGGATTGTTAGATCCCGTAGAGTTTAGAGCAAATAAAAATAATAAAGATAAACAAATAATTTCAAAGTTGAATTCTACTCTTGATAAAGTTTCTGAAGATTTTGAAAATTATAGATTTAGTTTTGCAATTAATTCTATAATGGAATTAGTTCATAGTTTATATAAGTATAGAGAATTTGAAGTAAATAAAGAAATATATAATGAAGTTTTTGAAAAAATAATTCTAATTTTAAATCCAATTGCTCCACATATTTCTGAAGAAATATGGAATAAATTAGGTCATAAGGAGTTTATTGCTAAAGCATCATGGCCTTCATTTGATAAAAGTAAAATAGATTTGAAAGCTGAAATTAGCGAAGAGTTTGTTCATGAAACCTTATCTGATATTGAAGCTATATTGAAATTAACTAAACTAGAAAAACCTTTTAAAGTTACTCTATATTTAGCAGATTTATGGAAATATGATTTTGTTAATAAATTCAAGAAAGAATTTGAAAAAACACGTAATATAGGAGAGTTAATTAAATCTCTGGTTGATAAAGAACATGCTAAAGAAATTTCTAAACTAGTTCCAATATTTGTTAAAAATCCAAATAAATTACCTCAAGTAGTATTGTCTTTAGAGGATGAATTTAAGATTCTTAAAGAAAATAAAGAGTCCCTTGAAAAATTTACTGGATGTACTATTATAATTAGTAAAGAAGATAATGGAAAATCTATGCCTGGTAAAGTTGCTATTTTGGTTGAATGATTTTTTTATGTGCTATTCTTGATCAAAAAAAATAACCTACAAAAGAACCAAGCAAACATAATAATCCAAATATGAAAGTAAATTTACTAAAGTTAATTCTTTTACTATAATTGATTATTAATTTTAATGTTCCCAATCCTAGAATAAAAGAAATTATTATTGATGGCCATGCCTTAAATAAAACTGGCTCTTGAAATAAAATATAAACATTTGCAACTATAATTACCGGAGCTGACATCATATAAGAATATTTTAAAATCTTTTCTGGTTCTAAATTAGTAAAGGATAATCCAAATATAGTTGAGCCTGACCTTGAGAATCCAGGTATTATTGCTAAACCTTGTAATACCCCCGTTAATATAATAACCTGGTTTTGTTTCAATTTGATTTTTCTTTTTGATTTTTGTAAATATGATGTAACTATTAGTGCTATTCCTGTAATAGTTAATAAAGATAATCCTAAATTCATAGAAGTTAATTGTTTGTAAATTAAATATCCAATTGCTAAAGAAACGATTGTTGAGTAAGCAAGAAATTTAAATAATGGCTTATTTTTTAACTGTACTACTTCCAACCAATCTTTTCTAAAATAAATCAAAGTTGCTAATAAAGTACCTAAGTGTAAAAATAAAGCATATGATAAAGGATTTTCTATTTGAAATAAATATTTTGATGTTAAAGTGATTATACCCTCACTTGAAATGGGTACCCATTCAAAAATACCTTGTAGTGCTCCTAAAATTAAATAATCTAACATAGAAATTGTGAAATAATCAGGTTTATAAGTGTTTTTTTATTTCCAGGATTATGGATTGGATATTAGATTCATTACCTTTAGAGATGAGGGAAATTGCAAAAGAAGATATAAGTGATTTAATGAGAGTTTATGGAATAAAAGACATACGTTTTGCCCTGAGATTTTTATATGAAGCTGCAAGAGCAGAAAAATATGATTTGGCATCTGAAATTGTAGTAAAACATTCTAAAGGTAGAATTGAAGGAAGTTTACTTAAGTGTATTCTTGAATCTTGTTCTGAATTAGGAATACCTTCTAGAAGAATTTGAGTAGTGAAGGTTGTTTTAATTCCTTTAACAATTTAGATCTAATTAAATACTCACTTAGGGATATTTTAGTTCTTAAGTACTGAAATAAATTCTCTTTCGTTTCAAATATTATTGGTTGTTGATTAAATGCTTCCCTTGATAATTCTCTTAATATTCCTACCCCTAAAGGTGCATAATATTCTTCTGTTATATTTCTTAAAACTAATACACTTGCTTGTTGTTTTATTTTTGTTAAATATTCTGTAATTGCTAACCTCACTGCATAATAGCCGCCTGTAACATCATATGCATAGGATTTTCTTTTAAAATTAATTTCTTCATCTTGCCAGTATAGATTACCCTGCTTTTCTATTATCTCATAAGACCAGTTTCTTGGAAATAAGATAAAATAATAATAATTTCCAACGTAATTATTTTGGAATAGTTGTATAGTATCTATATGATTATAAGATTTTATCTGCTCTATTTGATGTTTTGAAATTGTATCGTCAGTTGCTGTTATGCTCCATTTAGATGGGACTAATTTTCTATTATTTTTTAATCCTAACAATCCAGCTGAAAGAATATTATTTAGTTTTGTTATTTCCGTTTTATGATTATAGAGATCTATTAATGCATCTATAGATTTTAAGTCAGTATCTCTTGTAATGTATTCTACTCTTCTTTCTATCTTTATATTTTCTCTGGGTATTACTTTTTTTAGTTCTGCATTATTTGCAATTGGGTTTGTTTTATTAGATAAATCTAAATTCATTTTTGGTTTTTTATTAAGATGAAATTCTGTTTCTGCTGGTTTTTTTGACATTACAATTTCTTGCAAAACTCCTAGATTTTTTGAAGATTCTTTAATGTCACTTTTAAATCTGGAATTTATTAGTTGTGCTCTTAAAGTTAATATCTGCTTTATATTCAGATGATTTTTATACCATTCCTCTGGTGAAGATAAAACAGATCTTATTTCTGGAGGCGAAATTATTCCAACATTAACTTTAGGGTAACCATATTCTCCAATAAAAATATCTGGTGGAGACGCCCCAACAAACTCTTTATTTTGGTTTTGAAAAAAAGGATATTGTTCTAGCAAAGATTTTATTTCCTCTTTAGAGAAGAATTTGTCCATTTCTTTTAGATATTTTTGATCTTGTTAAAGATTATTGTTTCAAATTATTTTATTTCTCTTTTAGATCATATTCTTCTAAAGAACCAAATCTATTTTCTTTTCCACACCAGGCACAAAACCATATTTTCTTAGAAACTGGAGCATCTCCAACAGACCACCATTTATCACAAAATTTACATTTAAAATGATGTATTTTTTCTAATGATCTTAACATAACATAAACTCCTATCAAAAACTACTTAAATTTAACCTTAAATTGCCATATAACACCTAAGACTAAAAAGATTAATATAAAAATAAATACAAAAGCAAACACCCAGGATAATAAGATTATCATTCCAATTAAAAAGATAGGCATAACAATTGCCAATCCTAAACGTAACCATAAAGGTAAATATTTTAATTTAAAAAAAGCGAGTATTCCAATAAAGATAAATATCCCAGTAAGTATTTTTAAAATCATACAAAATACTTATAAATACCTCTTATTAATACTTTCTTAAAGTGGAAAAAATATTAAAAAAAATCAAAGATCACTTACAATCTTGCTCAAATCCATTATATTTTTATGATGATGATCCAGATGGTTTATCAGCATTTTTATTATTAAAAAAATTTTGTGGTGGAAAAGGAATAGTTACAAAAGCAGGTCCAATCCTAGATGAATCTTACCTGCATTATATTGAAGAGAACAAACCTGATTTAGTAGTTATTTTAGATAAAGCACTTGTTACACAAGAATTTTTAGATCAAATAAAATCATGCCCTGTTATTTGGATAGACCACCACGGGTTTGAAAAAAGAAAAAATGTAATTTATTTAAATCCTAAAATTTGGAACAAAGATGATAATAGATGTACAACTTACTGGGCTTATAGATTAGTAGGTGGGCCATTATGGATTGCTTGTGTAGGGATTACATCAGACTGGTTTATTCCTGAACAATTAAATGAATTTAGGAAAGAATATCCTGGTTATGTTACAAAAAAACCAAAATCTCCAACAGATTTATTATTTAATTCTAAACTAGGAGATCTAATCAAAATATTTGTATTTTCATTAAAAGGTAATTCTGAAGAAGTAAAGAAATCAATAAATTGTTTAATTAAAATTGAACATCCTGATGAAATAATTAAACAAACTTCACCACAAGGAACTTTCATTTATAAAAGAGCAATGAACCTAAAAAGAGAGTATGATGATTTATTAAATAGAGCTATTGAATGTAAAACTAAAGAAAAAATTTTATTATTTATTTATAGGGAAGGAAAAAATAGTTACACTTCTTTCTTATCAAATGAATTATTATATAATTTTAATAACAAATTTATTATTTTAGGGAGAGAAAGTAATGGAGAAGTTAAGATTAGTATGAGATATAAA
>JAGVXZ010000051.1 GCA_018303515.1 Candidatus Woesearchaeota archaeon
GTTTCTGAAGAAGATGGAAATGAAGAAAGTGAAGAAGAACCTGAATATGATGACTTAGAATAGGAATTTTAATTAATTACCAAAATAAACCTATTTTATGTCACTAACCCCAGCTATGAAACAATATGTATATTTTAAGGACAAATATCCCGATTGTCTTTTATTGTTTCGTATGGGAGATTTTTATGAAACGTTTTACGAAGATGCAAAAAAAGCATCAGAAGTTTTAGAAATCACTCTTACCTCAAGAGGGAAAGGGGATTCAAGAGCACCATTAGCAGGAATTCCTTATCACGCATTAGAACCTTACTTATCTAAATTAGTAAAAAATAATATTAAAGTTGCAATTTGTGAACAAGTTGAAGATCCAAAACAAGCTAAGGGTATAGTCAAAAGAGATGTAACAAGAATAGTTACACCGGGAACAGTTATGGATAATATTATGCTTGATGAGAATTCAAATAATTATATTGCTACACTAAATCAAAATGGAAATTTATTTTCTTTCTCATTTTGTGACATATCAACAGGAGAATTTTTCACTTTTTCATGTAATGAAGAAGAATTAAACACACAATTTTCTCAGTTTCAACCAAAAGAATTAATTCTTCCTTTATCATTAACTGTAAATACTGAAATTAAAGAATTATTAAAAACAAATAATATTTATTACAATGTTTATGATGATAGACATTTTAAAATTGACAATGCCAAAACTAAATTATTAACACATTTTAAAATCTTAAATTTAGAGGGTTTTGGAATAAATAATCCACTGGAAATATCTACCTCTGGAGCTCTTATCCAATATTTGCAGGAGACACAATTTAACAGCTTATCACATATAAAGAAAGTAAGAAAAGTTAATTTACAAAATTATATGATTTTAGATTCTACAACACTTAGAAATTTAGAAATAATAAGAAATCTAAGAGACAATACAAATAAAGGTACACTCTTTGAAACATTAAATAAAACTTGTACTTCAATGGGAACAAGGTCACTTAAAAAGTGGATACAACAGCCATTATTAGAAAAAAAGAAAATAGAAGAAAGATTAAACTCCATAGAACATCTCCTAAAAGATTCAATAAAAAAGGAAAAATTAAGCTCAATTTTAAAATCCATAAATGATTTAGAAAGAATAATCTCGAGAATAAATTATGGTAATGCTAATGCTAGGGATTTACTTTCTTTAAGAAACTCATTAGAATTTATTCCACAATTAAAAGAAATAATTCCAACAGAAACAGACCTTTTAAAAGATCTTGGAAAAATTCCAAATCTAGAAAATATCTACGCTCTCCTTAAAAACACAATAAAAGAAGATCCACCGATACTCCTAAGAGATGGGAATATTATAAAACCAGAATACAATGAAATATTAAAAGAATTACACAATATTAAATCTAATTCTAAACAGATAATAATTGAAATTGAAACTAAAGAAAAAAACAGAACCAAAATAAAAAATTTAAGAATAAGATTCAATAAAGTATTTGGTTATTTTATAGAAATTTCAAAAGGAAATATTCACCTTGCACCAGAAGACTATATAAGAAAACAGACTCTTGTTAATGCAGAAAGATTCATTACACCTGAACTAAAGGAGATTGAAGAAAAAATCTTAAATTCTCATGAACAGATAAGTAATTTAGAATTTGAAATATTTCAAAGTATAATCTCAGAAATAAAAAAATATACACCACAAATCCATGAAGAAAATTATTTGGAATTAAAAAACGCAAGACATCCGGTTATAGAAAATAAAGTCTCCAATTATGTTCCAAATGATTTAAAAATTTATGGAGATGAAATAATAATTATTTCAGGTCCTAATATGTCTGGAAAAAGTTCATTTATGAGACAAGTTGCTTTAAATGTTTTAATGGCGCACATTGGTTGTTTTATTCCTGCAGAAGATGGAAAAATTCCGTTAACAGATAGAATATTTACAAGAGTTGGTGCTCACGATGATCTTACACAAGGACAATCAACTTTTATGCTAGAAATGTCTGAAACAGCAAATATTCTCAATAATGCAACAAGTAAATCTTTAATTATTCTTGATGAAATTGGTAGAGGAACATCAACATTTGATGGAGTAGCAATAGCATGGTCAGTCTCTGAATATATTCATAATTATATTAAGGCCAAAACATTATTTGCAACCCATTATCACATCTTAAATAAACTTACAAATGAATTGAAAAATGTAAAAAACTTTAATATTGCAGTAAAAGAAGAGGAAAATGAAATTATATTCTTAAGGAAATTAATTCCAGGTGGAACAGATAAAAGTTATGGTATTCATGTTGCAAAACTAGCAGGATTGCCTGCTAGTATTATTGAAAGAGCAAAGGAAATTCAAAATGAAATTGAATCTGAAGATAAAATTAAACAAAAAATTAAAACAAAAAAAATTGAAGAAATTCAGGAGAAATTATTATGAATTATAGTTTAGCTATAGAAGAAGTAAAAGAACTTCCTTTAGTTGAAAAAATAAGGTTATTAGGATTTAAAAGGATTAATGATAATTTTATAGAATTAAGAAGATTGCATAATTATCATGAACCTTCAATTTATTTTTTGGTAACAGACAGGATTATTGATTCTAGACTTTTTGAAATAAAAACTAAACCCTTTCCAAGAAAGAGAACTCATTATTATAAAGAAAGAAAAACAATAACCATTGAGCCATGGACGCTCGGAAGAGCTTTAGAATTCCCATTAGAATCAAATAATGATATTGATATTGAATTTTTTCCTACGATAAGAGGGTATAAGGATATAAAGGAATATTTAGAAAATTTAAAGAATGTAGATTATATCCCAGAATTCCCTAAAAAACGATATCCAAGATTAATTGATTTAAAAGACCTCTCTGAAAAAGTAATAATCCTAGGCTATCACAACCCATTTGATGAATTAACTCTAGGTTAAAATATGATAAAAATATTAGATGAAAAAACAATAAATAAAATTGCAGCTGGTGAAGTAATTGAAAGACCGGCATCCGTAATAAAAGAATTAATAGAAAATTCAATAGATGCAAAAGCAACAGAAATTATTATTGAAGTTAGAAATCTTGGAAAAGATTTAATAAAAATTAAAGATAACGGAGTTGGAATGAATAAAGAAGATTTGAAACTTTCTTTTCAAAGATATGCTACCTCAAAAATTGAAAATGAAGATGACTTGTTCAATATACAAACATTAGGTTTTAGAGGAGAAGCATTAGCATCAATAGCGGTAGTTTCAAACTTAATAATTATTTCAAAACAAAAAGATTCAATAGAAGGAAATAAAATTGAAATTGAGGGGGGTAAATTAATAAAAGAATCATCTATAGGATCAAATGATGGAACAATTATCGAAGTGAAGGAATTATTTTTTAATACCCCCGCAAGATTAAAATTTTTAAAATCAGACATAGTTGAATTAAGAAAAATAATTGATGTAGTAACAAGATATGCAATTATAAATAATAATCTTCACATAAAATTATTACATAATGGGCAAATCGTTTTAAATTCTCCCAAAAATTCAAATTTGTTATTCAATCTTGCTTCAATATATGGTACTGAAACAATAAAACATTTAATAGAAGTAAACTATGAAAGTAAATTCACAAAAATAAAAGGATTTATTTCAAAACCTTCAACCCTAAGATCAGATAAAACTGATCAATCATTTTTTATTAATAAAAGGTATATTAAAAATGATATAATTACTAAAGCATTACATGATGGTTACCATTCTTTACTCTTCCATGGGAGATATCCAATTGCAGTATTAGACCTTGAAATTGATCCCCAAGAAATTGATATTAATGTTCATCCTTCAAAAGAATTAGTAAAAATTACACAAGATAAATTATTTTATGAGGAAGTTTATAGAGCAATAAAAAAAACTTTAGAGAAAACAGATTTATTTGATCAAAAAATACCAAATGAGTTCAAACAAAAGATTTTTACGACTAGTACCCAAAATTATAACCCATCACTTTTTAAAAAAACACCAACAATTTCAATTGAAGAATTACAAGAAACAATAAGTGAAATAAAACAAGAAACAAGAAAACTTCCTGATATGAAAATTTTAGGCCAGATTTTCAAAACTTTCTTTTTAGCAGAATCTCCTGAAGGTTTACTTCTTATTGATCAACACATAGTTGAAGAAAGAATATTATATGAGAAATTTATGAAAGAAATGTTAGATGAAAATATTATAACACAAGAACTTTTATCTCCACAAGTACTTGAATTGAAACCTGAACAATCAATAAAATTAAAAGAGAATTTAGAAGAAATAAATAAATTAGGTTTTGCAATAGAAGAATTTGGAGATAATTCGTATATTATTAGAACAGTTCCAACAATTTTTTCAAAAGTACAACCAAATGAATTGGTTTTGGAAGTTATTAATAATTTAAACAAACCAATCAAAGAAATTAAAGAAAAGATTCTAACTAAAATGGCTTGTGTAAATTCAATAAAAGCTGGAGATATCTGTTCTGTACCTGAAATCCAGAACCTACTTTACAAATTAGATAAATGTAGTTTACCATATACCTGCCCACATGGAAGGGAAATAATTATTACTATTACTAAAGATGAGCTTGAAAGAATGTTTAGAAGAAAGTAATATAAACCACTAAAATTAAATGTAATATATGAAACATTGGTTATTCATTTTTTTATTATTAATTCCTTTAGTTTCAAGTGCAGAAATAATAAATGACTACAATAACCTCGATACTTTAAACATGGAAGTTAAGATTAGTTCTGAATTTCAATTAGATCGTTTGAGAAAAGATTCAAATATAGATTTTATTGAAGCTAACGTAACAATTTTTCCAAGAGACTCACACAATGCAAAAGTTTTAAACCTCAATTCAAATACAGATGCCATTTTTATCCAAGGAGAAGATATGCTTTCATTTAGATGGGAAAATCCAGATAAAAATTTATTTAAAATTGGATTAGAATCTGAAATTAAAACAAATAATGTTTTACACAACATCAATTCAGAGCTTAAATTTCCTATAGATGAAATAAATTCTCAATACACATACCCCACACAATATATTGATATTAATAAAGAGATTTTTAATCAGGCAGTAGAAATTGTAAAATATGAAGATAATCTTTTTGATGCAACATTTGAAATTGCAAGATGGATTGAGAGTAATATTAAATATAATTTGTCCACGCTTACAGAAGATGTAGTTCAACCATCTTCATGGGTTTTACAAAACAAGGAAGGAGTTTGTGATGAATTAACAAATCTTTTTATTTCTATGACAAGATCATTGGGAATCCCCTCAAGATATGTAACTGGAGTAGCATATACAAATCTTATTGGAGATTGGGGACCTCACGCTTGGGCTGAGGTTTACTTTCCAGAAATTGGTTGGGTTCCATTTGATGTAACTTATGGTCAATTTGGTTGGATTGACCCAACACACATAAAATTAAAAACTACACTTGATTCTGGAGATCCATCCATAAAATATATCTGGAGAGGAAAAAGAGTTGATTTTAATGCCAAGGAGATTGATATTGACACATCCTTAGTTAGTAAAGGTGAAAAAATTAATAATTTAGCTTCATTAAAAATAATACCATTGTTAGATAATGTTGGACCTGGAAGTTACGTTCCATTTGAAGTAAAAATAAAAAATAATAACCCTAATTACTTGCCTGAAAAAATTGTTGTTACTAAAGCATCAGATTTGACTGAAAGAAATGTTAAATTTATTTTACTTAAACCAGGAGAACAAAATTCTTTATTTTGGATTACACAAATCCCAAGAGACCTTGAACCATATACTAGATATTTTACTACTTTAGAAGTTGAAGATGTGTTCCATGATAAGGCTCAATATAATTTAAGTTATTCACTTGGAAAAGAGATTATTTCTTTAGAAAAAGCACAAAGTTTAATCAAAACACAAGAAAAGAATTTTATTATTCAAAATATACCATCATCACCATTTCTCCAAATAAAGAACTTCGAATATAATCAAAACCCAAGTTACAAAGAGGCTCTTGAAATTAATTTTATTCTTGAGATTGTAGAACCAGCACAAAATGTTAGGATCTTAATAAATAATAAAGAGATTTTAAAATTAGATTCTATTGATTCAACAAAAAAAGTAAAATTAAATTTAAAAGGAAAAGATTTTTTAGGTAATAAATTTAAAATAATAGTTGAATATGAAGACAAAAATGGTAAGTCATATTCATTAGAACAATCACTCCCAATGGTTATAAAAGATTTTCCTTGGTATATAGTTTTACTAAAGGTTCTTAAAATAATAGATTAAGGATAAAATCCAAACTGATTTATATCACACATAACTCCAATTATTGCATCTTTATTTCTCTCTTTCAAATGTCCGTAATATTTTATATCTTGTTCAGAAAAAATGCATCTTTTAAAAGGATGTGAATGTAATGAGATTAAAGTTTCAATTGGACATTGTTGAGTCTTTATATGAGTAACTGAAGAATCTAGAACTAAAGGTATTATTAATTTCTTCACGTGATATATTTCTCCTAGTTTCTCACCAATTAAACAGACTTTAATTTCTCTCTTTTGATTTTTTAGATAATAATTTTTCAATTCTTCATAAATTTCTTTTTTAAAAACAACCTCTCCACTTTGAAATTGAATTTCAAAATTATTTAATTTATTACTTACAAAAGAACTTTCTATTATTTGCAATAAATCCCCCGGAAATAAATAAACAATTAATAATATTAGGAGAAAGATTGTTAATGGAAGAGTAATATATTTCTTAATTCTTTTCTTTCTCTCTCTTTCTTCTACTTGTTCCGGACTTAAGTTATTCAAATCATCATTCATTTCTACTAATCTTTAATTGTAAAGCTAATAAATATGTTTTTATTAAAGAAATAATTTAAACTAAGTCTCTAAACTTTAAATCCTCAGACTAGAATAACCCTAACTTACTACCATTCTAAACCAAAACCTTTATATAAGATAGGCCCTAATAAAATATAGGCCGTCTTGGGAATCACTCAAGGAAGCTAAGGTGTACTACCTAAGTAATGAGCTTGGGAGTTATTGTACGGCCTACATAAAAATCACAATTAAATAAAAGAATTCAAAGAACAAGGAAATTACATTATGATCATTATTTCACCCTTTGTATAAAAAAATCCAATATGAAAGTTTGTTTGTAAGAATCTTGTTCTAAAAGAATTTTTGGGAGAAAAAAAATGGGAAAAGTTAGTTTAGTATCATCTAAATATATCATAAATGGTTCAATTAATATTGAAGGGACTGTAGAAAGACCAGATGTCATTGGTGCAATTTTTGGTCAAACAGAAGGATTATTAGGTTCTGAATTAGAATTAAGAGAATTACAAAGATCTGGAAAAGTTGGAAGAATTGAAGTAAATCTCTCTTCAAATAATGGAAAAACTTCCGGATTAATTATAATTCCAACAAGTTTAGATCAAGCAGAAACTGCAATTATTGCAGCATCATTAGAAACTATTGAAAGAATAGGTCCATGTAATTCTATTATAAGAATTAATAAAATTGAAGATGTAAGAATTACTAAGAGGGACTTTGTTATTGAAAGAGCAAAAGAACTTTTAAGAAATTTCCATTCAACTGTAATTCCAGATTCTACGGAACTTACAGCAGAGGTTTCTCAAGGTGTTAGAATGATGGAAATTACAACATGGGGCCCAGAAAAATTACCAGCTGGTCCTGGAGTTGAAGAATCAGAAGAGGTAATCTTAGTTGAAGGAAGAGCAGATGTTTTAAATCTTTTAAAATCTGGATTTAAAAATTCTGTTAGTCTTAATGGTACTTCTATTCCTGAATCAATTAAGGATTTATGTAAAAGAAAAACAATTACTGTTTTTGTTGATGGAGATAGAGGAGGGGATTTAATAGTAAAAGAATTAATGGAAATTGCAAATATAGACTTTGTAACAAAAGCACCAGATGGAAAAGAATTAGAAGAATTAACGAAAAAAGAAATTCATTTGGCATTAAGAGCAAAAGTTGCAGCAGCGCAGTTTAAATTTGAAGGAGCACCAAGGAGAATTCAAAAAACATATGAACGTAATTCACCTAAGCCCACGCAGATTTATGAAAAAAAAGAATCTCCTAGAGACACAAGAAAGCCATATACTAAAAAAATAAATTTAACCTCTGAAGAAAAAAACAGATTTAAAGAAATGTTAAATGACTTAATTGGTACAAGGGGGGCTTATTTATTAGATAAAGAACATAATGTTTTAGGGAAAGTTCCAACATCAGAACTAGAAGATACATTAAAAGACTTAAGAAATGTTGATGCAGTTATTTTTGATGGCCCTGTGACAAAAGATATTGGAAGAATCGCAGATAGATCCAGAATAAAATTTTTAATTGGAATGGATTCGAGTATTACTTCAAGTGATACAAGAGCTACAGTGTTAGTAAATTCAGACTTATAGAAGTAATCTAGAATAGTACGAGGCAAAATTAATCTACCTCTCCAGTCATTCAACAAAAAATTAGAGAACATTAAATAATTATTTAATAAGACATTGAGCAGAATAGAAAGGATTATAAATAAATAGTTACAAAAAGTACATAGATGGCAAAAAAGAGGAAGGAAAATAAATTAAGCAAAAGAAAAATTTACTTTTTAATTCTTGGAATAATAATTGCAGTTTTTATAATTCTAATTTTCGTAATGATCCCAAAAAATTGTGGTAAAGAAAAAGATTGTTTTAATGAAAAAGCAAAAGTATGCAAATCTACAAAAGTTAATCTTCTATTAGAAGGTGGATTATATGAATATAGAATTAATGGAAAAAAAGGAGAAGAGTGCATTGCAACTGTACACTTAGTAAAAACTAGTGATTCTATTCAACCAGATAAAAAAGAAAAATTAGAAAATAAAAAAATGAATTGCAAAATCCCTCTTGAATTACTTAAAACTAAAGAATTAGCTGAATGGAAGGAATTATCAGAATACTGTTCTGGTGAATTAAAAGAAGCTATATTAGAAATATCATTAGAAAAATTATATGGAGTTGTAGTAAGTAATATTGGAGAAGTAAGTATGGGTTTCAAGGATGCATTAGAAACAACTAATGAGACATCTTAACAATATAAAAAGACTCATTTTTAAAATCAATTTTTGAATAATTGAATTCAAGTCTTCCCAACATTAATTCAAACCACAATTGTTTTGGATATCGCATTTTATTTCCTTTAAGTATTTCAGTTGCAAATGAGACTATAAAATATTTACATTTCAAAGACTTAATTATCTGTTCATCTATTTTATGATTTTTAAAAATTCCTAAAATTTTAAAAAGAAAAACAACATCAACTTTAGGAAATTTATTTTCTTTACGTAAATCATACTGAATAACACTCCCCTTAATTTTATTATTCTTAAACCATTCCTCCAATAACAAACAATCTTTTCTATTCCATTCAGAAGCAATATATTTGAGGTGATTTCCTAGATAGATATAACTTAATGGATTTAATCCACATCCTAAATCTAATATTGATTTAGGTTTTCCAGTTAAATTAAAAATTCTCTTATAAAGTGTAGGATATATTTCAATTCGTTCCTTTGTAGACTTATGAGATTTAAGATCAAGATTAGTGCCCAATTGAAAAACACCATATACTCTATTTAGTTCATTACGTACTTCTTTAACTAATTTTTTATACTCTCTTTTCTTTTCTGGAATTATATTAGGTAAATATTCTTGAACAATACTTCGATCTATTTTATTTAATGTTTTTTTCTTAAGAATATCATCTATTATCATACTAATAAAATCTAAATCTCAAACTTTATAAATGTAATTAGATTAATCTAATTAATGTTCTTAAAAATAATTTCACTTGTTGGATTACTTCTCTCATCATATATCTTAATAAAAAAATCAAAAAATAAAAAATTAGTTTGTCTCATTAATGAAAAATGTAACATTGTATTAGATTCAAAATATTCAACAACATTAGGTATTAGAAATGAATTATTAGGAATATTCTATTATCTTTTTATTTTTGTTTCATCATTTACAACATACAATTTAATAATAAATTTATCAAAGATTTCAGCAATTGTATCAATTTTATTCTCAATTTACTTAGCTTATATTCAGATTTTTAAAATAAAACAAGCGTGTATGTATTGTTATTCATCATACCTTATTAATATTTTAATCTTAATTCTTATTTTATAAAAAAGTAGGCATGCTTCAAGGTGGATACAATGACCCAGAAAAGTATAACCCTAACCGTTCCTCAACCCCGCAACCCCAAAAGCACCCACACGAAAGCTTAAGACTGCTTGGTTCCCCACCTGATCTAGTTCACATAAGTATAAGCCAATCGGGACAGAGTATCAAAGTAGTTGCCAGGACCATTCCAAACCATCATACCGCCCTCAAAGCTTCAACCCTGCTAAAGACCGTTTGCAGTTACAGGTGCGGCCTAAACACCCAGCCTAGCCTACAACTTAATATCTAACTCAGAATCTTTTTAAAAGTTTCTAAACCAGATGAATATGAAATTCTTAGATAAATAAGAAAATTTTATTTTATCACTAAAAACATTTCCTAATTCTAGTTTTATTTTTTCTTCAAGACCACCAGTTATTCTATTCTCAATTACATAATCTATAATTTCTTTTGGATGATTATATTTTTCTTTCATATACTTAACGATATCTTCTTTAGAAAATTTTTCATCTAATAATAAATAAATTTCTGATGCATGGGAGAATAAGAGAGTATAATCCTTATCACTAAAAATTAAAGAAAGATTTTCTCTTAGAATTCCTTCTGTCCTAAAAGTTCTTCTAACAACATAATCAGAAATTCCTAAATAGTGTGCAATATCAGTTATATAAAATGGACTTTCTTTAAACTTTAAAACCTCATTTTTTATATCTTTAACCTGCCGGCTAAAATGTCTTCCAAATTTTGTTTGTAATCCCACCTTAAAGAAAATTTTTCCAACTGATGATGGATAAAAACTTTCTCTTCCTAAATTAATTCTTTTCCCATATTCTGCAGCTT
>JAGVXZ010000019.1 GCA_018303515.1 Candidatus Woesearchaeota archaeon
ATGAATTTAGAAAGAATTGAATCAAAAAAAATTTCTAAACAAGTAGATTGGGAGAACATAATTCATCATTACATTGATGCACACAACAAAGCATTAAAAAAATGAAAGCATTTAAAGCATTTGATATAAGGGGAAAAGTCCCGGAAGAACTTAATCAAGAACTCACAAAAAAAATAGGAGCAGCCTTTTGTGAATTTTTAAAGCCAAAAACAATAGTCATTGGATATGATACAAGAGATTCATCAAAATCACTTTACAAAGCATTAGTAAAGGGAGTTATCTCACAAAATGTGAATATACTTTCAATTAACCTCTGTACAACTCCCATGTTCTATTTTGCAATAAATAAATTAAAAGTAGATGGTGGAATCATGATTACATCTTCACATTCCCCATTAAATACAAACGGACTAAAATTATGCAAAAAGAATGCAGAATCAATTCACATTGGAAATGGATTAAAAGAAATTGAAAAATTATGTAAAACAAAATTAATTAAAACAAAAATAGGAAAAATAAAAAAAATAAAAATATTAAAAGAATACGAAAATTTCTTAAAAGATTTCATAAAAACCTCAGATGTTAAAATTGGTATTGATGGTTTAAACATGAGCGGAGTCATTGATTACAAGATACTAAAAAAATTTTATAATATAAGGGGGATTAATTTAAAAATTGGTGAACCAAAACCATATTTCGAACCGAATCCCCAAATTAGAAAAAACTTAAAAAACATAAAGGCATTTGTTAAGAAACACAAATTAGACTTAGGTCTTTTCTTTGATGGAGATTGTGATAGAGTTTTGTTTATAGATGAAAGAGGAGAAGAAATTGCATCAGATATAATTGCAGCATTTTTAATTGATAAATCTAAATACAAGAAAATACTCAAAGATCAGCAATCTAGTGAAATAATAGATGATATTTGTAAAAAAAACAAAACGAAATTAATTAAAACAAAAATAGGGCACTCAATGGTAGACTCAAAATTAAAAGAAACAAAATCAGATTACGGATCAGAAAGATCAGGACATCACTACTTCAAAGAGTTTTTCAATAAAGATAATGCAATACTTACAGTAATTAAACTAATAAATATACTCCAAAAACCAATTAGTAAACAGGTAAAACCCTATAAAAAATATTTTCACTCTGGAGAATTAAATTTTAAGATTAAAGAGAAGGAAAAATTACTCAAAACAATAGAAGAAAAATATGCAAAATATAAAAAAGATAAATTTGATGGACTAAAAATCATCTCAAAAGAATTTTGGATGTATATTCGAATCTCAAAAACACAAGATTTAATCAGAATCAACATTGAATCTAAAGAAAAAAGTAAACTTAATAAAATAAAATCAGAAATTATTAAGATAGTTCATAATTTCAGATGAAAATAACACCAAGCTCATACTAAAACAAGAAAAAAAGGGAAACGTTTATATATCCATTAAATCAAGATCACACATTAAGAAAAAGAGGTACAAATTTGGGAGCTAAATTACTTGAAACAATATTTTTAGAACAAACAATGCTACCAATTACTTCAATAAACACCAATGGTGAATTAATTTTATGGAGTAAGGGAGCAGAAGAATTATTTGGATACACAAAAGAAGAAGTAATTATAAACAAACACAATTTCTTAACATCCGAATCAAACAAAGAATTCTCTCTAATGTTAAAGAAACTATCAGATAATGAAAATTTCATATACAAAACAAAACAAGAACACAAAAAAGGGTTTCCAATAAATCTTGTTGTAAATGCAAGCCCTGTTTACAATGAAGAAAAAAAGATTTGTGCAATTTTTGCAATCTTTCAAAATTCTTCTAAGTTAAAAAAGGCAGCATCCTTAAACCCTTCATTAACACAAAAAGATAGCAAAAGAACTTTTAAAGTTATAAGAAACACTATTCTATCCCATTTAACAAAGGGTAAAATGACAATAAACCAAATTTCAAACAGCACTAATATTAATTGGAAAACTGTTGAAAAACACTTAACATATTTAATTGGTAAAAAAATGATAGAAGAAGTTTTCAGTTCAGAATATGTAAGAATTTTTGAACTAGCAGAAAGAGGTAGGAGTTACATAACAAATACTCAAAAAGAAAAACTTACAGATTTTTTTAAAATTGAAAATTCTTAATCGAAAATAATATAAGGCAGTTAATTCATTCTCTAACCTAACAGAGGTGATAAGTTGGACAAATTTAATACATTTTCTAATGTTTTAGAAGGCAAAGAATTTAAATTTATAAATGGGAATGTTGCAAAAAATGTAACTCAACTGTATAAAAATATTAAAGAAATTCCTAGAAAAGATTTTATAACCCATTGTAATGATAAAAAGAATGAATTCTACAACTGGATTTTTGATGAAGTTAAAGATATAGAACTTGCAAAAGAAATTTTAGGTTGCACTGAAAAAAAAGAGGTTATTGATGCAATGCAAACATATTTTACAACAATTACAAAACCAGAACCAAAAATTTTAAAAAAAGAACAAAAAAGACCAGAATCAATATATAACAAAAAAGAATTAATACAACCACTTCCAGATGGACTTCTTTCACAAGCACTTAATCTTAAAAGAGAAAAAAAAACAAAATCAGCAGAAATTGTACGTAGAGAAGAATTATTAAAAAATTTAAAAGAGGTCTATAATATTGGGAGGTAAAATTATTGGAGTAATCTCAATAAAGGGAGGAGTTGGGAAAACAACCACAGTTTCTAACTTAGCAACATCCTTAGCAAATGATTTTAACAAAAAAGTTCTTGCCATAGATACAAATTTTACAGCACCTAATTTAGGGCTACATCTTGGAATAATTAACAACGTTCCAAATTTACATACAGTACTTTCAAACAAAGCTTTAATCAACGAAGCCATTTTTGAACACGAATATGGGTTTCACATTATACCAACAGCATTAATCAATTATAAAATCAATCCTTTCTTATTAAAAAATAAAATAAGAAGTTTGAAGAAAGATTACGATTTTATCTTATTGGATTCATCTCCAAACTTAAACACTGAAATGTTATCCACTATTCTTGCATCAGATGAACTTATTGTAGTTACAACTCCAGATTATCCTACACTCTCATGTACATTAAAAGCAATTAAAGTTGCAAAAGATAAAGGAACTCCAATTAAAGGGATTATTTTAAATAAAATCCAAAACAATGACTACGAACTAAATGTCTCAGATATAGAAAAATCAACAAATACACCTGTTATAGGAGTAATCAAAGAGAATAATAAAGTTAATGAAGCACTCTCTAAAATTACACCAGTCACTCTACTAAGTCCAATTTCAAATTCATCAATAGGTTATAAAACTAGTGCAGCAATAATTTCTGATTCACTGTATAATAAACCTAATGGCTTAAAGAGAATAATAAATCATTTAAAAGAAGATTTCGATAATCTCAAGAACCATGATTTTAGTTCTGGTTTAAGTTATTATAGATAGTTCTGATTATTTTAATATAAACTAAGAGTTATAAAAAATATAAATCTATATAAACCAAAATCCAATATAATTATTTCAAAGGGGTGTAAATATGTTATGCGAAAGTTGCGGAAGTAAAAAGGGATCAATAAATGTTCTCAATGACGACGGTGAAAGCTTAGAACTCTGTGAAAACTGCTACCATTTTAGTTCCCATGATTACGAATTAATAGCAGAAAACTAATAAGATTTTCATATAGGCTTTTGCATAGACACAGCTATCACATTTGAAATTCATTTTTAAACAGTCACTAAAAATTTAAAAAACTTCACTATAATCTCTAATATTCTTTCCAAGACAAATCAAACCTGAAAAAATAAGAACTAACTCTTTTATTGAAACTCTTATTTGCTTTCCAGAATCTCTTTCTCTTATAGTACATTTCTTATCATCATTAGAATCAAAATCAAAAGCAACACAAAAAGGAACTCCTATTTCATCAGCACGAGCATACCTACGACCAACAGAACCAGACTCATCATAAATACAATTAAAATGTTGTTTTAATTCATCATAGATTAACTTAGTTTCCTCACTTAATTTCTTTACTAACGGATACACAGCAATTTGATAAGGCGCAATCTTTGGATGTAACTTTAAGATTATATTATCTCTCTCCTTATTATAATAATAAGCCTCAAACATGAATACTAAAAAAGCTCTATCAACACCTAAAGAAGGTTCAGCAATCACATGGGGAACAAGTTTCTTTCCAAAATCATCAACAATAAATAAATCTTTCTTTGAATGTTCTCTATGCTGTTTTAAATCATAATCGCTTCTATCAGCAATCCCTTCCAATTCTTTCCATCCAAATGGAAAATTATATTCCATATCCCAACAATCAGTAGAATAATGAGCTAATTCATTCTTATTATGTTGTCTGAATCTAAAATTCTCTTTATTAGAACCTAAATCTAAGAACCATTTTAATTCATATACTAACCAATAAGCATGCCAAGAGTGCATTAACTTTTGATCTAAAATATCTTTAATTTTCATCCATTCATGATCATTCATATCATAAGTTTTTACTTGAACTTCAAAATCTAAATAACCTTTAATATAAGGGCACTCTTTTTCTTTTGGATCAACAAAATATTCTAGTTCCATCTGTTCAAATTCTCTACATCTAAACAAAAAGTTTCTTGGACTTATTTCATTCCTAAAAGCTTTCCCAATCTGTGCAATTCCAAAAGGTAATTTTAACCTTGAATTATTCACAACCAACTGAAAATCATTAAATATTACTTGTGCTGTTTCTCCTCTCAAATATCCTTTATTCCCCTCACCTAACATAACTGGAAACATTAAATTAAAATCTGTGCATTTTTCAAAGATCCCTTTACACTTAGGGCACTTAATTTTATTTTGAGTTACTAACATATTAACTTCATCAGAATTAATCCCAGCAAAACTTTTGTTAAGTTTTGTCTCCAAAAATGAATCAGCTCTTTCCCTATTCTTGCATTTAGAACAAATTAACATTAAATCACCGAAAGAAGATAAATGCCCCGAGGCTTTCCAAATTCCCTCATGAGTTATTATAGCACCATCAATCCCAACAATATCATCTCTTATCTGAACATGTGATTTCCACCATTCTTTTTTTATATTATTTTTCATATCAACACCATTAGGTCCATAATCAAATATTCCTGCCAAACCACCGTACAATTCAGAACCAGAATAAACAAAACCCTTTCTTTTACAAAATGCTACCATCTCATCTATTGTAACTCTCATAGTCTAAAGAAACCATCTCCATTTATAAATTTTCCTTAATTTCAGGAAAATAATGAGATTTGAATTTCAAAATGAGAAGGTTATTGAAGAAATAAAAAGAAGAAAAGCAAAGAATGTTTTAATACAATTACCTGAAGGTATAAAAAGAAACGGATTGGAAATTGCAAATTTACTTGAAAAAAAAACAGGCGTTAAAGTTATAGTTTCCGGAGAGACATGTTGGGGTGGTTGTGATATTGCGATTGATGAAGCAAAAAATTTAGGAGCGGATTTTATAATTCATTACGGCCACGCTCCATTTAAAGAATATGATTATAAAGATATTTTTTATGTTGAATGTTATGATAACTTTAATGTTATTCCATTAATTAAAAGATCATTAGAATCATTAAATAGTTTCAAAAAAATTGCATTAATTTCATCTATTCAGCATATTCATAAATTAAAAGAAGTTAAAGAATTTTTAGAAAAAAATAATAAAGAGATTTTAATTCCTTCAAAGAAAGGATACTCCTATTATGACGGCCATGTAGTAGGTTGTGAATATTCTGGATTAAAAAATATTTCTTGTGATGCTGTTTTAGTTTTGGGAAATCAATTTCATTCTTTAGGTGCATCTTTATCAATAGATAAGAATGTTTATTTGATAGACATTTATAATAATAACGTTATTTTAATGAACTCTTTAAGAGACAAAGTAATAAAACAGAGATTCGCATCAATAGAGAGAGCAAAAAAAGCTAAAAGATTCGGGATCATTCAGGGTAATAAACCAGGTCAAAAATTCGGTTCAGCAGACATTTTAAAGAAATACTTACAAGAACAAGATAAAGAAGTTTTAGTAATCACAATGTCAGAAATAACACCAGATAAATTATTATCATTTTATAATATAGAAGCATTCATTGAATTAGCATGCCCAAGAATTGCAATTGAGGATTATGACAAATATCCAAAACCAATTTTAACTTTCAAAGAAGCATTAGTTTTAGTTAATAAACTGTCATGGGAAGATTTACTTAAACAAGGATTAATTTAAAAATCATCTCGGCCAATTCAATAAAACAAAAGCTTTAGAATTCCTTATCTTACAAACCTCTTCATCATTAGGAAATTGTGGATCACCAGGAAAATTCCATCTAAAACCTTCAGAATCTAATTCAACAAATTGAGTTAATGTTAGACCATTAAAGTTATATCTTTTCCAATTATTTTCAGTTCTAACTTCAAAATACTCAATACCCTCTTTTTCAGAAAGGCAATGTTCTGCACCATGGCGTTCCAAACAATATCTCTCAACCGGTTTATCACAGGAAGCAGACAAAGAAATATATGGAGAAACCAATCCTAAAAAAAAAGTATTCAATTTCATTTTTTCATCACCACACTCAATTTTCCACTAAGGACTATCATTATTTCTTAACTTTCAATTTCGAAATCAAAACTTTATCAGAAATAATTGCAGAATTACCTGATGGATCTTCAATTATGATTTTCATTTTTTCATCACCACACTCAATTTTCCACATTTTTTTTAACAGATTCTTAGCTTTTTTCTTAACATCATCTTCCTCAGAATTTTCTCTCTCAGATTCTAGAATTTTCTTAAATCGATTAAATATTCCTTCTATATTGGTTACATATCCATTTGAAGCTACTGCTGGTTCAACTGACATCTTTAAAGAAGGGATTTTAACTGTTGCCTGTGAACTTTTAACAACTCTAATTTTAAAATCTTCTTTAGGATTACTAACCTCAAATTCAATTTTACAAGGTTCTTTTTCATCCACAGCTTCCACATCAGCTTGATGATAACCACATTTAGCACAGTTTACTGAAAAAATAAAACATTTTCCAAAGAAGGGAATTTCATACTCCTGCTCAATCATAAGAAGTTTATTCTCATGACACATCGGACACTCTTGGTTCTCAATTTCTGCCATTAAAAAAATGATGAAAGAAACTTATTTAAACCTTATGATAAAATTTTAAAAAAACCGTAAAAAAACAAAAGATTTCAGTTACTAACTTAAAATTAATTATTCTTCCCTTGTTCGATCATCAAATCTTCTACTAGCTTCTCTGTAAACTTTAGCAAATGAAGGACAAACAACAATCCAGTCTTCACCAAAACCAGCAATATCTCCCTCAATAGCATCACATGTTTTCTTCAGTTTATTAATAACTCTTTTCAACTCTATCAGATCTTTATCTTTTATCGCTTTAATATTAATCAATCCAACAGTATAACCTGCCCTCAAAGAATCCAATATTGGTTTTATATCTGTAAAATCTTCTATAACAAAGGGTCTTATTTGAACCTTAGATTTTACACCCCTTGAAGCTTCCGGATCAATCTCAATATAGTCATCATCAAACTCTTCAGGAACATCTTGAGTAAACCTTCCACTCAAAGCGCCCCTTAACTTATCCAAAACTGCCATTATACTAGAATAAGTAGAAAGCTTGTATTTAAACATTTCTGTAACCTTAACATAAACATTGAAATTATAATACTAGAGAAGGTATAAATCCAAAATTATATAAAGAATCTATTTAGTTTCAAAGTTTACTGCGGACGTAGCCAAGCGGTAAGGCAAGAGGCTGCAACCCTCTGATCCCAGGTTCAAATCCTGGCGTTCGCTTTTTTTAAAAACAAATAATATAAATTTATTATTTTTTTATAAACTCTAAAATTTCCATAATTTATTCTTAAAATCCATGATCTTATTATCCTTTACAATTACACCTTCACTTTGTAACAACTTTATTTTCTCATCAATATTTAATGCAAATCCACCTAAACTAGAATTAGACTTAACAACTCTATGACATGGCACTATTGGTGCATAAGGATTTTTATTCAAAGCATTTCCTACAGCACGATAAGCTTTACAATTTAAAGAAATAGCTAATTCCTTATATGTAGTCACGTAACCTTTAGGAACTTCTTTTAATTTTTGATAAACTTTCTCGCTGAACATACAAAACTTTATTAATTTCAATCTTTATGAAACTTACTATGAAAGAGTGTATTTTTTGTAAAATGGTACATGGAGAAATTAATATTAAAAAGATTTACGAAGATGAAAAAACTTTAGCATTTTTAGACCTTGCACCCGCATCACCTAAAGGCGGTCATATTTTAGTAATCCCAAAAAAACATTATAAGTTAATATATGAAATGTCACAAGAAGATTCTAATGCAATAATGGAAACTATAAAAAAAGTTTCAAAAGCAATCTTAAACTGGTCAGAAGGTTTAAACGTATTACAAAATAATGGGCATGTCTCAGGCCAAGCAGTATTTCATGCCCACTTTCATTTAATTCCAAGATTCGAAAATGATGGTATTGAAATTGAAAAATGGAGCCCAAGGAATTATAAAGATGGGGAAATGACTAAAATCCAACAACAAATCAAAACTCTTTTAAAAGAATCTTAATTATCTTTTTCTATGCCCATGTAGCATAGCCTGGCTATTGCGTCGGTCTCATAAGTTATGAGATTTGAGACTTTTTATAGTCAATGATAAGAAAACTAAGAAAGCCGAAGGTCACGTGTTCAAATCACGTCATGGGCATGTTTTTATTTTACAATAAATTATTTAAACTATTTATAACAAGAAAACAAAAATGAATATAAGAGTAGAATTTTTAAGCCATGTTTCTTTACAAGATTTTACAACAATCAATTCTGATGTACAAAGACTGGATAGAGAAATAATATCTCCTGAACCAGAACTAAGAAGGGTTATAGTCTTAGGAGGCGAAAGATGTTATCATGTAAAAGATTACTCAAAGGATGGAGATCTAATCAAAATTTCAATTTATAAAATGAACAAAGTTCCTCAATTCGGAGAAGCTTATTATGAACATCCATATGAAGATTCTAATAGATTATAAATTAATATTTTGTAAAAACATCTTCACTTAGATCATACGATAGCGACCCAACATGTTTTATTACATTTGATTTGCCACCTTCCCTATGAGCGATTATTCTATGGTGTTGTCCATGTGTTATAGGAAATCTGCTTATATCTTCGATAGAAATGCTTATAGTATCAGGAGGAAGTATTAGAGCGTCAGAACCTACATATTTATAATAGCCATTTACTTTTCCCCAAGTAGTATACTTATGATCTACCACATAATCACCACTCTCCTGATCAAGTTGAATCCAAACAAATTTTCTTATTGTAACATCAAGACCATCTAAATTTCTTCCAAGATTTGACTTAGTCAGTTCTGAAGAACGGTTATGATCAGCATCAACCAACCAATCTAAGAATTTTTTAAAACCCATAAATAAGATAAATACAATCTACTTTTAAAACTATTGATCAAATAACCACACACCTTAAAATTATTTAATTTCTTTAACTCCACCCATATAAGGTACTAGAACAGAAGGAACTTTAACAGTACCTTTAGTTGTTTGGTTATTCTCTAAAATAGCAACTAAAATCCTGGAAGTAGCAATACCTGTATTATTCAATGTATGTGGATAATAAACTTCTCCATGCCCTTCAACTTTAATTCCTAACTTCCTACTTTGAAAATCAGTTAAGTTACTGCATGACATAGTTTCAATATAATCATTCTTTCTAGAACTCCACACTTCAATATCAGCATACTTTGATTTCCAATCTCCAACTTCCTTAGCACCAAACTGAACGACCCGATAAGGTAATTTCAATTTCTTCAATAAGAAAGTAGAGTTCTTAAGAATCTCTTCATACAACTTATCAGATTCAGAAGGATTACAAATTACAATCTGTTCAACTTTGTTAAATTGATGAGTTCTAAAAATTCCTTTTTCATCAATCCCATGAGCACCAATTTCTTTTCTAAAACACATTGAATAACCACATAGTTTCAAAGGTAGATCTTTTTCTCTTATGATTTCATTCATATACATTGCAATTAAAGGATGTTCAGAAGTTCCAATTAAATACAAATCTTCGCCTTCAATTTTATAAACGTGCTCTTTAAAGAAATCCATATCAATTACAGAATCACAAACTTTCTTACGTAACATTAAAGGAGGTTCAACATAAATAAATCCTTTTTTAGTTAGAACTTCAATTGCAAATTGTATTAAGGCCATATTTAATCTTGCTAACGAACCTTTTAAATAATAAAATCCATTACCAGTAACTTTAGCAGAAGTCTCACAATCTAAAACACTTAATTTTTCTGCCAGTTCATAATGATTAACAGTTTTCTTCTTTTTAGGTTCACCCCATTTCTCTACTATTTTATTTTTAGTCCCTACAGACTTATCTAACAAATTAGGTAATTGATATAAGATTGAATCAATTCTTATTCTAAATGAATCTAATTCTTCATCAGTTTTACTTATTTTTTGAGGAATATCTTTCACATCTTTAATTTTTAATTTAAAGTCCTTTCCTTCTTTTCTTAATTTATTAATTTCAATTGTTAACTTATTTCTTAAAGCCCTTAAATCTTGATTTTCTTTTAATAATTTTAAATAGTCTTCATCTAACTTAAGAAGTTCATCCACCAAATCTAATTTATTTAATTGCCCTCTTTTTTCTATATTTTTTTTGATTAAATCTACATTCTCACGTACAAATTTTAGTGTAAACATATTACATTTTAAATTTGTGATATTTATATAGGTTTTGATAGAAAAAAACTCTTGATTAATTTTATTTCCAGAGAGTTATAATTATAAACAAGTGTTTTTAGATCCTTCAAATAGAGAGAACAGATTAAAAGAAGATAACCGAAAGAATAAAAAAGTAAAAAATTACTTCAAAAACAAATGGTATTAAAACTTTATAACACATTAACAAGAAAAAAAGAGATTTTCAAACCTTTAAACGGAACTAAAGTAAATATGTTTACATGTGGAATCACTCCATATGATCATTCACACATAGGACATTCAAGAGTAGCAGTTACATATGATTTATTAGCAAAATATCTAAAATACAAAGGTTACAAGGTATTTTACTTACAAAATATAACTGATATAGATGATAAAATTATTAAAAGAGCAAACGAAACAGGAGAAAACTGGAAAGAAATCCCAAAGAAATATTTCAAAGAATATAAAGAACTATGTAAAAAAATGAATGTTACTGCGGTTAATAAATACGCACCAGCAACAAATTATATCAAAGAAATAATTTCACAAGTCAAAAGACTAAAAGAAAATGGTCTAACATATGAACTTGAAGATGGGATCTATTTTGATATTTCTAAATTCAAAGATTACGGAAAACTTTCACAACAACCAAGAGAAAAGACAAAAAGAAGAATAAAAAATGATAAAAAAATGAACGAAGGAGATTTTGTTTTATGGAAATTCAAAAAAGAAGGAGAACCATTCTGGAAAGCAAAGATTGGAAATGGAAGGCCAGGTTGGCACATTGAAGATACTGCAATAACAGAAAAAGAACTAGGAGAACAATATGATCTACATGGAGGAGGACAAGATTTAATCTTCCCACACCATGAAGCTGAAATTGCACAGATGGAAGGAATAACAGGAAAAAAACCTTTTGTTAAATACTGGATCCACAATGCTTTTGTACAGATTAATAAAACAAAAATGTCTAAATCTTTAAACAATTTTTTCACAATAAAAGAAGTATTAGAAAAACATGATCCATTAATATTAAGATACGCTTTAATTTCAACACATCACAGATCACCCATAAACTTTTCAGAAGAATTGTTAACAACAGCACAGAATAGTTTAGATAGAATAAACGAATTCATAACAAACTTACAAAATACAAAAGGAAAAAAAGAAATAAAAGTAGAGAAATATGAAAAACAATTTGAAAATGCAATGGATGATGATTTAAACATTTCTGAAGCACTAGCAGTAATTTTCAACTTAATCAAAGACACTAATAAAATATTAGATCAGTTATCAAATAATAATGCAAAGAACATTTTGAAACTACTAAAGAAATTCAATTCCACTTTAGGAATAATCAATTTCAAACAAGAAACTATACCAAAACAGATAAAAGAATTATTTAAAGAAAGAGAAGAATCGAGAAAAAACAAAGATTACAATAATGCAGATAAATTAAGAGATAAAATAAAAGAATTAGGTTATCAAATTGATGATAAAAGAAATATGATTAAAAAAATCTAAGCAATTTTTAAAAAATCATTCAAATCACAAATTTCTGGAAAACTATCCGCCTTGCGTAAACCATATTCAACTTCTCCAGCTATAACAGTAATTTTCTCTTCCAACGTTCGTAGATTTGACATTTTAGAAGACTTTGGAAACCTATAACATTTTACCAAATCAGCTCCAACCAAAACATGTGCCCTCGGATCTTTTTCTTTTTTAGGATCAAATAACTTTACTTTATAACTATCACCAAAAAGACTAGCTCCAGAAACCCTATAAATTCCAAGAACCCAATCAGAACCTAAAAAACTATACTTCTCTAAAACTTCATCCCCACTTGGTCTCCTAACAGGATCATAATCACTTTGATCTAAATCATGTTCAAATATTCCCCCCTCATTAAGACTACTTAACTGTTGCCTCAGTTTAAAATTCCAAGGGAGAGTACTGCCATCCCCAGGAGCAATATATTTTCTAATAATCCTAACATTTGGATGAGGTAATGGATCTTCACTATCTACATTCATATCACAAATCCTCAGATCATATTCTTTTGTTATATAATCCCAATAAAGCAATGCAAAAACTTCTTTCATATAAATAGCAAATAGAATAAAAATAAAAAGATTGTTATCAAACAATTATCATTTATCTTAAACATTAAACTATACTTTTAAATTTTGTTTCAATAACTTCAATACTTTAAAAGTTTTAATTACATCATTCCAGGCATTCCACCCTGCGGTGGCATAGAACTTTCTCTTTTACCTGATAACAAAATATCATCTATTCTTAAAATCAATTCTGCAACTTCAGTAGCAGATTTAAGTGCTTGAATCTTAATATTCAAAGGTTCAATTATTCCTTCTTTTTTAGCATCCATTAATTTTCCAGTAAAAACATTTAATCCAGCATTTTTTTGACCCTTCTCATGTGCAGCCTTTAACTCAGTTAAAGAATCAATTGGATCAAGACCAGCATTCTCTGCCAAAGTTCTTGGAATTATTTCCATAGATTCTGCAAAAGCTAAAACAGCCAACTGTTCACGACCAGATAAAGTATTAGCAAAACTTCTTAATTGATGAGCAATTTCAATCTCAACAGATCCAGCACCAGTAACAACTTTTCCTGATTTAATCGCAGAACGCAAATCTCCTAAAGCATCTTGTAAACCCCTTTCAATTTCGTCAACAACATGTTCAGTTCCGCCACGAACTAAAATCGTAACTGCTTTGGGATTCTTACACCCTGTAACATAAGTCATTTCTTCATCTCCCACTTTCTTTTCTTCAACGGAAGATGCAAAACCCAAATCACTTGAAGACATATCATCTAAATTAGAAACAATAGAACCACCAGTAGCCATTGCTAATTTCTCAAGATCAGATTTCTTCACTCTTCTACACGCAAAAATTTTTGCTTTAGCTAAATAATGTTGTGCCAGATCATCAATTCCCTTTTGGCAAAAAAGAACATTAGAACCAGTTTTCTTTATTTTTTCAACCATACTTCTAATCATATTCTCTTCCATTTCTATAAAAGAACTTAATTGACTTGGATCAGTAATTTGTATCTTAGCATCAATTTCAGTATTTCTTACTTCAATTTCAAGATCTAATAATAAAATTTTAGCATTATCAATTTTACGTGGCATTGCACTGTGGACTTTCTCCTTATCCAATACGATTCCTTGAATTAATTCTGAATTTTCAGTTCCATCCCCCACTTTTTTTTCAACTTTAATATTTTCTAAATTAACATAATTACCTTCAGCAACTTGCATAACCGCAGAAGCACACAAATCGGCTAAAATTTCTTTCGCAATTTCAGCTTTTTTTCCAGTCATAGCAGTCATTGCAATTTTCTTTAAAGTTTCCTTATCATTTAGTTTCAAATCTTCTGACAAAGAGTTTACAATTTGAATTGATTTTTCAGCAGCAATAGAATAGCCTTTTGTAATCACAGTAGGATGAACGTTCTTATCCAAAAGAATTTCAGCATTTTTTAATAACTCTCCTGCAAATACAACTGCAGTTGTTGTTCCATCTCCAACTTCATTTTCCTGAGTTTTTGCAACTTCAACAATCATTTTAGCTACAGGATGTTCAATTTGCATCTCTTTTAAAATTGTAACCCCGTCATTCGTAACAATAACATCTCCCAAAGAATCTACCAACATTTTATCCATCCCTTTAGGACCTAAAGTCGTTCTAACAGTCTCAGCCACCAATTTTGCAGCCATTATGTTATTTCTTTGCGCATCCTTTGATTATTCATTTTTCTTAAAACTCCACTCTAAAATGGAAAGCCCAGAAGTTTTATAAAGGTTTCACTTCAAAAAAATAACTATTTAATAGTTTATAATAAAAATACTACTTAAAGAAATATTCAGGAAATTTATCTAGTTTTAATTTTGAAACTAACATTTATAAATAACAATCATTCTATTTCATTCTAAAAAGATGGCTCTAGGTTTAACAAATTCAATAGGTTTATTGGCTCTAGGTTTCTTAATTCCTTTAATCATAATTTATTTAATCTGTTCTTAACACAACAATATAAAAAATCAAAAACTCAATCATTCCTTAGAAAAATATTGAAAGATCCGTTATTTGTATTACAATTATTGGTTCTATTATTTCTTATTTTCTCATTAACAGACCCTTGGTACGACACAACGAAGATTATATCAACAGAAAACACAATTTTAGTATTAGATATTTCAGCAAGTATGCAAGCACAAGATAGATTTGAAAAAGCAATAGACAAAGCAAAATCAAATTTAGGAAGTAGAAATACAATAATTCTTTCGCAAACTACACCATTAATCACACTTCAAGATGCAACAAAATCAGAAGCAAGATCTTTCCTTAATACATTGAAACCTACAGATGGATCCTCTGACATTGGTAATGCTATTGTCTTGGCATCAGAATTTGCAAAAGAAGAATCAAAAGTAATTGTAATTTCAGATTTCATTCATACACAAGGTATTTCTCCTTTAACTGCAAAATCAGTTTTAGAATCAAAGGATATTCCTACTGAATTTATTAATGTTGGTAAAGAATCAAAAAATAATATTGCGATAATAGATGCAAAGATTGATTATGAAAAAACTACCATTTTCATAAAAAATTATAATGCTAAAGAAGAGAAAATAAAATTAAAAATAAATAACCTGGAAGCAGATATAACAATTCCAAAAGGTTCAACAGAAACTTATTCTTTCAAAACTCCAAAGGGAACTACAAAAATAGAAATTGAACATGAAGATGATTTAGAAGCAGATAATATTGCGTTCATTTCAAATCCTTCAGAAGAAAAAATAAAAGTAAATTTGATTTCAAATCTAGAGCCAAGATATTTACTCTCAGCATTAGAATCACTTGAAAATATAGAAGTTAAAAGATCAGAACCACCTGTAATAGAAGATGGAGAATTTGATGTATATATTTTTTATGGTATAAATCCTTCAAAAATGATAAGGGGTGTTAATGAAGAAATAATGAAAAGTGTAGAAAAAGGAAAATCCTCCGTAATTATCCATTCACAAAAAACAATAGATAAAATTAACTACGGCCCATTATTACCAATTAAAATAGGACAATTTAAACAAGAAAATGCACTAATTGAACCTGTTAGAATAAACACTTTAACAAAGGATATTGATTTTGGTGAAACAAGGGGCTTCCTTAGTGTACAAAATAAAAACGGAGTTAAGACAATTGCATCAGCAAACAAAGAACCAATAATAAGTGAAATAAATTTCAATGGTGGACATTTAATATATTATGGAATCATTGAAGAAGAGTCTGACTTTAAACTTTCACCATCATATCCAATTTTCTGGACAAGACTACTTAAAATAGTTTCAAATAAAAAAGATCTATTTGAATCAAATGTAAAAACTGGAATAACTTTAAATTTAAAAAAGGACGTGGTATTAGATAAAATCAAAACATACAAATTAGGTAAATCCACTATAGCAGTAAATTTATTCAATGAAAGAGAATCCGACTTAAACATTGAAAAACTAAAAGGAATAAAAATTAAAGAATATGAAGCAGGGACAACAAAAACCAAACATAAACAACCATTAGAAGAAGTTTTAATAGTATTAGCATTTTTATTCTTCTTGGGAGAACTTATTTACTCTAAAATTAGGGGTGAACTCTAAATGATAATTGAAACTTTAAATTCGATCTATACACACTTAAGTTATCCAAAGATATTATATTTAATAATTCCACTCGGATTAATAATCATTTGGGCACTAAAAACAGATTTTATTAAAGTAGAAAAAAGACAACACAGTAATTTAATCTTGGGTCTTAGAATTTTAACTTTAATCTTCTTCATCATAGCATTAGCAGCACCATTTGCAAACGAAACATATTATCTCAAAGGAAATCCAAGAGTAAAAATTCTATTAGATGAATCCAATTCTTTCAGTTTATTTAACCAAAAAGAAATTTCAGAATTCATAAAAAAGATAGAAAAAAGAGTTTCAGTAGAATCACAAACAATAGCAGTCAAAGATTCCTCCCCATTAGGAGATGGAATTTTAAATAATCTAAAAGAATATGAAAACTTACTTTTAATTACAGATGGCCATTCCACACAGGGAACAGAATTAGAAGAAGTAGCAGTTTATGCAAATTCCATTAATGCAACAATAAGTTCTTTAAAATTAGAAGCAGAAACCTATGATGCCTCAATTTCAATTGATGGACCATCAAAAACCACTGCAAATGTAGAAAATACTTTCACTGTTAACATAGATCAATCAAGAAAATCAAAACTTTTAGATATAAGAATTTCAATTGACGGTATCCCTATAATAAACCAACAAAATGAAGAATCATTCACATTTAGTCAAACATTCGCAGATGGTTATCATGAAATAGTGGGAGAACTTTTAGCACAAGAAGATAAATTTAAAGAAAATAATAAATTTTATAAAACAGTAAAGGTTGTTCCAAAACCAAAAGTATTACTTTATTCAGAAAAACCAACGGATCTAAGCATTTTAGTCTCACCAATGTATGAATTATCAACAGAGACATATATACCAGATAACTTAAAGGATTACAATTCAATTATAGTGAATGACATTCCCGCTTCAACTTTAAAACAAAAAATTCCAGAACTTACCGACTTTGTAGCAGAAGGAAATGGAATGGTCGTTATTGGTGGACAAAACTCTTATGATCTGGGAGATTACAAAGGTTCACTTTTTGAACAGATGCTTCCAGTCTATGTAGCCCAAGCAGGAAAAAAACAAGGTAATATTAATCTTGTAATCGTTATTGATATTTCAAAAAGTACTGGAAAGGACTTTGGAGAAAATAAGCTTGTAGATGTTGAAAAGGCAATTTCATTAGATATTCTAAGAAGTATATCAGTAATAAATAATGTTGGTGTTGTTGCATTTAATACAGAATCGTACGTTGTAGGTGAAATAAAACCTTTAATTGAACATTCAGATTTAGAAGATAAAATTTCAAAATTAAAAGATATTGGTGGTACAAGAATATTTCAAGGAGTAATCAAAGCTACAGAAATGTTACAAAATCAAGCAGGTTCAAAAAATATTATAATTATCACTGATGGAAAAACAGAAGGTTACGATGAAAGCATTTCTGCAGTTAATCGAGCAAAAGAAAATGGAATAAGAACTTACACTGTAGGAATTGGCTCAAGAGCAAATAATAAGCTATTAGAAATTTTAGCAGAAGTAGGTAATGGTGCATTCTTCGAACCAGAGAAAAGAGAAGGATTGAAAATTCTATTTGGAGATCCAAAAAAAGGTGAAACTCAAAAAGAAGGATATTCAATATCAACAATAAATTCTAACCACTTCATTACAAAAGACTTAGATATAAAAGCAGGTATTTTTGGATTCAATACAGTAACACCTAAAACATCTGCAAAATTACTTGTAACTACAGACACAGGAGATCCATTAATCACAACGTGGAGATATGGTTTAGGAAGAGTTGTAAGTTTTACTACTGACGACGGTTCATTATTTGCACCAGAAACTTTAAACAAAGCAAATTCAAAAATCTGGACAAGAACAATCAACTGGGCTGTTGGAGACCCTGAGAAAAAACAAGAGAATTATATAAATATTGAAGACACAAGAATAAATGAACCAGCAATAATAAATATCAAATCTACAAAACTACCCTCCTCAGATGAGGTTTCATTTACAAAACTGGAAGATAATACCTTCGAAGGAAGTTTCTTACCAGAAGGGATTGGTTTTCATGAAAAGTTTAATGCAAAATACGCAGTTAATAATATAAAAGAACTGGAAAGAATTGGTTATAATGAAGAACTTCTAGAGGATGTGTCATCAATTACAGAAGGAAAAATTTTTAAAATTGACCAAATAGAAGAGGTAGTAAAATTTGTCCAAGCTAATTCTAAGAGACAAAAATTTGGGAAAATATCAAAAGCATGGATATTCGCAATTTTAGCAATAATCACTTTTCTAATAGAAATTTGTTTCAGAAGAATAAGTAAAAATAAAGGATTATCTGATGAATTAAAATCAAAGGGAAAAAGCTTGCTCCAAAAATTTAAAAAATCTTAAAAATTCTTTTCCAAAAAAAGTAACATCTCTTTATTATCACATGCTTCAAAACAGTTTCTTGCATCTTCAAATTTATTCTCAGATATTAATCTAATTCCCAAATCAGTTAACAATTTCAAATTTCTTGTTCCCTTCAATGAATGATAAGCATAAACTAACTTACCTTCTTTCAA
>JAGVXZ010000020.1 GCA_018303515.1 Candidatus Woesearchaeota archaeon
TTTATGCCATCTTTCACTAGAATATGTTACTAAAACCAACATTTTTTAGCAATTGTTACCCTTTAATAGTAATGAGAAATGTTTTTAATTTGTTTTATGCGGTATTCTTTTTTGTAATGGGGTTGTTTTCTAGTAAAAAAAAAGAGATAATGAAGAAAGAAATACCTTCGGTAAGCGAGTTACCTGCATTTGATGGTTCTGATGTGCCCCATTTTCCAGTTTATGAACCTTCATTTAGTGATATTAAAAGCGAGGTTTCTGGTGTTAAAGATAATTCATTTGACTCTTCATTTGAGGAATCATCTGAAATTCCGATTAGAAAATCTAAACCTGTTAAAAAAATTCAGGAAATTGAAGAAGTTAGAGTTAGGGATGACAACCATGATTTTGAGGAAAAATCTCGTGTTTCTGGTGGGAAGCCTTTGTTTGTAAAAATTGAAAAGTATAAAGATGCTCTGATGTGTATGGATGTTTTGAGAAAGAAGATCTCTGATGCAGAAGAGGTTCTTAAGGAGATAGATAAAATAAGGATTGAAGAGGAAAGGGCTTTGGAAAGTTGGAGGAAAGATTTGTCTAAAGTTAAGGAAAAGTTAGTTGAGTTAGATGAGAATCTTTTTGAAGTATGACTAAAGCTGATGTTCATATACAAGTAAATGATTCTTTAAGAATTAGAAAGAATGTATTGTTAACTGCCATTGATATTACTCATTTATTAAAAGATTATCACGAATATTTAATAATTAAAAAGAGAAAAGAAAAATTAATGAATAATCTTCATTCTTTAATGGAACAAATTAAAAAATTTGGTGAGAAAGTTTATAAAACTGACTTTGGGGTTTTAAGTTCTGAATATAGTGTTAGTAAACAGAAAGTTGAAAGCGGAAAAACTAAAGAGGAAGAAAGATTAGAGGCGGAGTTAAGGAGTATTGAAAGAAAGTTAAAAAGTCTTTAGTTTACATATGCTTATTCTTAAATTGGAGTGTTGAGCTTGAAATTATTTTCTCAAGAAAATTAAAAATGCAGTATGTCCTAACATTTGATTTTTAGGTCTTAATGGTTTTATTTGCCATTCTCTTTGTAAAACTTCGATTATTTTTTCAATGTAAAACCTGTTTCTGTTTTCTATAACTTCTTTTATTTGTTCTGTTGTAGGTACGTAAATTACTAAATATGAAGATTCTTTTAATGAATTGTAAGCATGTTCTATTATTTTTTCTGATTCTGGTAAATCTAGGAAAATTAGATCTAAATCTTTTTCTTCGATTCCTTCTCTAATATCTTTGTTTTTAATTTCAATATTGTTTGTTTCTAGTAATGCGAAATTTTTCTTTGCAATTTTAATGTTTTCTTCTTTTATTTCGTAACTAATAATTTTCTTAACAAATCTTGATAAGTGTGAAGTTACTACTCCACAGCCTGTTCCTGCTTCTAAAACTATTGAATCTTTGTTAATATTTGTATCGGTAAGTAATGGTCCTATGTCCTTGTTTTGTACTATTGCTGGCCCTCTTTTTATCTTTTGTAATTTATCATTAAATTTGGCTTCAAAAATGTGAAATGTCCCCTTTATGTTTGGAATTTCTTTTTTATTAAGGATATCTTCTTCTTTTAATACTCCTCTTTTTGTATGAACATCTCCTTCTGTGTAGAAGTAATTTCCTTCCTTATGAATTATAATTTTTTTTACCATTAAATTGTTTTACTAGAAAGTATTTTAAGGGTTTTGTATTTTCCTTTAGACTATGGTAATATGTTTAGGAATTGAAAGTACTGCTCATACATTTTCAGTTGGAATTTTAAAAAATAAAGAAATTCTTGCAGATGCGAGAAAAACGTTTACAACTTTAACTGGTGGGATGATTCCAATTGAAGTTCAAAAACATCATTATGAATGTAAGGATGAAGTTTTAGTTCAAGCTTTGGAACAAAGTAAAATTAATTTAGAAGAAATAGATTTTATTGCTTATAGTGCATCTCCTGGACTAGCAACTTCATTAAAGGTAGGATGTGAATTTGCAAAAGAATTAAGTGAAAAGTGGAATAAACCTTTAGTTGCTGTGAATCATATAATTGGGCATTTAGAGGAAGGAAAATTCTTTACTGAAGCTAAAGATCCTGTATTTGTTTTTGTTTCTGGTGCTAATACACAAATAATTGCTCATGAAGGAGGAAAATATAGAGTTTTTGGTGAAGCTTTATCTATTGCTGTAGGAAATTTATTTGATAAATTTGCTCGTGAACTAGACATAGGTTTTCCTGGAGGTCCTAGAATAGAACAATTAGCTTTGAATGGATCATATGTCCAATTACCTTATGTTGTAAAAGGAATGGATGTTGAATTCTCTGGAATTCTTACAAAATGTAAACAACTTTATAAGAAAGGAATTTCTAAAGAAAATTTATGTTTTTCTTTACAAGAGACTGCTTATTCTATGTTAGTTGAAGTTACTGAAAGGGCTTTAGCTCATTGTAATAAAAATGAGGTTTTAGTAATAGGTGGTGTTGCTGCTAGTAAAAGATTCTGTTCTATGTTAGAGATAATGTGTAAAGAAAGAGATGCTAAGTTTTATGCTTGTCCTATGAAATATTCTGGTGATAATGGAATACAAATTGCAATTGCAGGAATGAAAATGTTTAAGGTTAAACAAGGTTTAGTTTCAAATTTAGTTGCAGATTTTGATCCCTCATTGAGAGTTGATAAAATAGAGACTAAATGGATTTAGTTTATTTTTGAAAGAATTTTTACGAATAACTTTAAATATCTATTTTCTATCTTGAAATTATGCTGACTGATAAGGAACAGAAGAAACAGTTTAAATTAATAGCTTCTAGAAATTATGAACAATATTACGTTGTTGATTTTTTAAACAAAGAGGGGTTTTCCAGATTTCAATGTTTTAAATGTAATACTTATTTTTGGTCTACTAAGCAAAAAGAAACATGTGGGGATTCTTTGTGTTCAGGTGGATTCACTTTTATGAAGAAAAAACTTGCAAAGAATAGTTTAGATTATATCCAAGTTTGGAAAAAATTCTCTCAAATGTTTAGAAATTTAGGTTATGAACCTATAAATAGATATCCTGTTGTTGCAAGATGGAACCCTACAATGACTTTTACAATTGCTTCTATTGCAGCTTTTCAACCTTACGTTGTTTCTGGTGAAGTTGAACCGCCTTTCAAAAAATTAGTGATCCCACAATTTTGTTTAAGGTTTAGTGATATTGATAATGTAGGTTTAACGGGTGCACATTTTACAAATTTTATTATGATTGGACAACATCAGTTTGTTGAAGAAGATGAATGGGATCAAGAAGAATGTTTTAAACATTTATATGGATGGTTTGTTGATGGAATGGGGTTAAGTAAAGATGATTTTGTGTTACATGAAGATGCTTGGGCTGGAGGTGGTAATTTTGGGCCTTGTATGGAATTTTTTTCAGGAGGATTAGAAATTGCAAATCAAGTTTATATGATGTATGAACAAACTCCGGATGGTGACAAAAAACTAAGGTTGAAAGTTCTGGATATGGGGATGGGACATGAGAGAGTAGCATGGTTTACTCAAGGAACTTTAACTGCTTATGAAGCTACTTTTCCAACAGTTTGCAAAAAATTAAAAGAAATAACTAAAGTTGAGGTTGATGAGCATTTAATAAGAAAATTTATGGCTTATGCAGGTTATTTGAATTTAGATGAGATTGATGATATTGAACATGAATGGGAAAGGGTTGCAAAAGAAGTTGGAGTTTCAAAAGAAAGCCTTAAAGAAAAGATATTACCTTTACAGGGATTGTATTCTATTGCAGAACATTCTAGAGCTTTATTAGTTGCTTTAAGTGATGGTGCTTTACCTTCTAATGTTGGTGGTGAATATAATTTAAGAATTTTATTTAGAAGAGCTTTAGGGTTCATTGATAAATTTAACTGGAATATAAAATTGTTTGAGGTATGTAAATGGCATGCTGAATATTTAGAGCCTCTATTTCCAGAATTATTAGAGAATCTGGAATCTGTTAAAAAAATTTTAGAAATTGAAGAACAAAAATATAAAAATACAAAAGAAAAGTCAAAACAAATATTAAATAAATTATTACAAAGTCATATTACAGTTGCCAAGTTAATTGAAATTTATGACTCTCAAGGAATACCCCCTGAATTAGTTGTAATGGAGGCAAAGAGATTAGGAAAGGAAATTAGAATCCCTGAGAATTTTTATGCTTTAGTTTCTGAAAGGCATGATAAAAAAGAACAAGTTCATCAAACTAAAAAACTTGAAATAAAAGAATTTGAATTTTTACCACCTACAAAAGCATTGTATTATGGTGATTATTTGGATAACTTAGAATTTAATGCTCAGGTCTTAGATGTTAAAGATAATTATGTGGTTTTAGATCAGACTTGTTTTTATCCCACTTCAGGTGGGCAAATAAATGATATTGGGAGATTAGATTCTTGTGAGGTTGTTGATGTTTTCAAACAAAATGATAAAATTGTACATGAAATTAAAGGAACTTTGAAAAAAGGAAAAAGAGTTTATGGATTTGTTGATCGAGCAAGAAGGGAGCAATTAGCTAAACATCATACTGCAACCCATATTATAAATAATGCAGCGAGAAAGATTTTGGGCAATCATGTTAATCAGGCAGGAGCTAAAAAAACATTTGATAAAGCACATATTGATATTACACATTATCAAAGTTTGAGCGAAAGTGAATTAAACAAGATTGAAAATTTAGCTAATGAAGTTGTTTCTAAGAGTTTAAAAGTAAATAAAAGTTTTATGAAGAGATTTGATGCTGAAAGGAAATATGGGATGGATATATATCAAGGTGGGGCTATTCCTGGAAAAGAATTGAGAATAGTTAATATTGAAGGGTGGGATGTGGAATGTTGTGGTGGAACGCATTTAAATAATACTTCTGAAGTTGGAAATATAAAAATACTAAGATCAAATAAAATTTCTGATTCTGTTGTTAGAATTGAGTTTGTTGCTGGATTGAAAGCTTTAGAATCAGAAGAAAGTAAAAATGAGATTGTTACTAGATTAACGGAATTGTTAAGTTGTAATGAGGATGGAATCCCTGCAAGATGTAATGAATTATTTAATTTATGGAAGATGGTTATAAAGAAAAAGAAGAAATTAGAGTTTAAATTAGTTTCAGAAGGGAATTTTAAAGGTGATGTGGTAAAAGAATGTGCCAGGATATTGAAGACACAGCCTGAACATATTGTTAGAACTATAAAAAGATTTATTGATGAGATCGGAAAATTTTAGATTAGATCTTTTTTTAAATTAATATACGCCGCGACCCGGATTTGAACCGGGATGCCCGTGAGGGCCAGGATAACTATTCTTAAATTCCAGTCCTGTGCGATACCAGGTTACGCGATCGCGGCATAGAATAAAAATCAACTATAAATAACTTAAAAAAGCTTCGTTTATAGCTCTAAGTAATAAATATAAGTCTTATTAAGATTGAATTACTTATCAATAGAGAAGAGATTGAATTTATCCTTATGAAATAAATTAGATAAAAAAAGTTATAAATGAGTTAAATCAAAATTGAAATCATATGGCAAAAGTATTAAAATTTAGAAAAAAAAGGATTAATTCTTTAAGTAAAATTAGGGAGAGAGGGTTGTTAGAGACTATTTCTGCTTTTGAGTTATTAGAGTTAGGTATTGGGGAAGTAATTTACAACATCTTCCCATTATCTTCTTTTTCAAAAGAAACGAGATATTTTATTGGTTCGGTGATTTCTGCTTTGGATACTTTTAAAATAAATGATTTTGATAGTTCTATGTTTTCTAGGGATATTCATCTTGATGATTTAGTTAATCTTGATTCTATAGATGGAATGAAGTTAAATAAAGAAACTGTTCAAAGAAGACTAAATTACCTTGAAACAAAAGGGATTATTACTATAAGAAACAGGACAATTGATGTTAACGAGCTTGATATAGTGTTAAAAGATTTACTTGGTGCTACTTCTGGGAATCTTGTTGAATATGACTCTAAAATTGTACCAATAAGAAGATATTATTCAGAAGAAGATAATTTTAGTGATATGTTGAAAAGTAAATTTAAAATTAAATTAAAAAGAAGGGAATTTAGAATTACTAAAGAAATTTATGCTGCTCTGAAAAAACTTGAAATGGAAGTTCCTGATATAGAACCTTATCTCAATAAAATGGTACTTAATTTTAGAAAGGGGTCTAATGGTAGAATATCTGAGAAACGGAGGATAGATGAGATAACTCATTTTGGAAAGGGTAAAAATCCAAATTTAGGCCCTGAGCCAAATTATCAAACTAGTGATGATGATTCTTCTTTTCTGGAGGTTAATAAAAAATCTAGTAAAGAAATTATTGACTATGCTAATGAGAATCTTACCTTATTAGAGATTGGATCATTAATCGGTGATTTAAATTCCCTTATAGGAGAAGATATTGGGATTTGTAGGGTTAAGATGCAAAAAGCAATTAAAGAAATTGGAGGGTTTAATTTTTATCCTAAGACAAATAAAAAAGATGATTTTGTTGAGGCATATAGAAATGTTATTTCCACATTTTATCCAATTAATATTTATGATTTATATAAACTCCTCCATTACAGAGCTTGTAAGTCGTTTTTTAGTTTGGATTATAATAGGATTTCTGAGTTGATTCTAATGTGTAAACCTATCGAATTTATGGAGGAATTATTTTTTAGTCAAGAAAGAGTAAAAAAGATTCTTGATGATGAATTACCTGACTTGGATGAAATAGAGTTTCTTCCATTAGGCTATGCTTTAAGTTTAATCAGAGAATATGAAGAAATTTATAATGTTAAAAGAATAAATTATATCGCAATGGGATTAGTAGAGAGACTTCCGAAGTATAGCGTTGTTGAAACAGAAACTGAAAAGAGCATTGTGAGTGATAAAACTGGAGCTCTTATTAAAAAAGAAGAATTTGAAGATGGTGTGAGGGCAGTAATGAAACATGTTTATCACGTTCCAGAATTCAGATATAATGATACAAACACTAGTATAGGACTTACTTACTGGGAGCTTGATCCGTGTTATAAGCCTTTTTTGTCGATGTATGGGGATGAAAGATTAGAAATTAATTATTTTGGAGAAGATGATGAATCAGATCTTTTTGAAGAAATTTAAGTTTAAAAAAAAGAATTGAAATTAAAAATTTATTTACCTATACATAATTTTTGTGAAGAAATTAACAGTATCTAGTCTATATAGTAAGAAAAGAAAGGCGATAGTCAAGATAGTTAAAATTAAAACTAATATAACTTTAGCGTAAAAATTTCTTTTTTCCCAAACAACCTGTTTTTGGGTTGCTCTAAGGTTTTTTAGTTGTAACTCCTCACTGTAAGAAATTTTGTATTTTGTTCCATCTTCCTCTTTATATATCATGGTTTTTGCCATAGTATTGGAATTATTGATTTAATATTTAAGTATTTTTGTGATAAATTACCATAGTTAGATTTAAATAATAAGTTCTTTAAATCTAGTTTATGTTTCCACCTCTAGAGACAAAGAAAAAGATAGTTATTTTGGGTTGTGGTTTTGCAGGTTTAGAGCTTGTAAAAGAATTAAAAAAGATTCTTAAAGATTCTGTTGAAATTACGGTGGTAGATAAATCGGGATATTTTACTTACAATCCTGGTCTCTTTGATTTTTTTTCTGGAAAAATCAAGGAAAAAGATGTTGTTTTAAAATATGAAGAATTATTTAAAGGTTTAAATATTGAATTTATTCAAGATAAAGTTATAAATGTTAAAACAAGAATGAAAACAGTTAATTTAGAAAATTCTGTTTTAAAATATGATTTTCTTGTGGTTGCTTTGGGTTCACAAGTGAAATATAATCATCTTCCAAGAGTAGATAACAAGTTGTTTCTTTTTGATTCTTTTAATTCAGTTAAGAAATTAAGCACCCATATTAATTCTTTGATGGAGTCTTTAAAAAATGTTAAAAAGATTGAAACTCAAAATAAAAAACTTACTTTTGTAGTTGTGGGTGGGGGATTGACAGGAATTGAATTAGTTTTTGATTTAAGAGAAAAACTATATAAGCTTTGTAGAAAAAATGGAATTAAGAAAAAAAATCTTGATATAACACTAATTCAAGAAGGAAAAATATTAGAACAGTTAGAAGAGAGGGTTGGAATAAAAGTTCATGATTATTTAGAAAAATTAAATATTCATGTTATTGTAGGGCAAAGGGTAACAAGAGTTGATGAGCATAGAATATATATTGGTGATGGAAGGGCATTTGCTACTGATACCATAATCTGGTGCGGTGGTGTAATGCCAACTAAAGCAATATTTAGATCTGATCTGACAACTAAAGTTGACGGAGGAATAATTGTAAATAATTATTTACAGTCTGTTACTAATCCAAATGTTTACGCTTTAGGTGATAATGTACATTTTGAACATGAGAAAAAAAAATTGTCTAAAACTTATTTACATGCAATTGATAAAGCAAAATATGTTGCTTTGAATTTAGTTAATGAAATTACTGGTGATGGTGAAAAACATGGATTTATTCCTAAAGAAGATAAATTCTGGTTTAAGCTTGGTTCTTGGAATGGAATTTATTTTAAGAATGATTTCTATTTTGATGGATTTTTTATAAGTCTTGGAAAAAGTTTGAAAGATAAAGATAAGTATAGAATGATTAAATTTAGAGATGAGTTTAAAAAATTAAAAAAAAATTTAAGATAAATTAGAAAATTAAAATTTAGAAAAAAAGAAATGTTTAAATAGTTAGTTGTAATTAAGTCTATTTTGAGGGGTGAGTGATTGGTAAAAGAATATAAAGAATTCATTTTTATTTTTCTGTTAGTTTTAATTATTCCTTTAGTTTCTGCAGGTATTTTTCAAGATATAATATTTACAATTAATTCTTCAGGTAGTTCTTTTAATGGAATTGGTAACAATCTTCAAGGAGGTTTTGATTTTAATAATGATGGATATGAAGATCTTTTAGTTTCTGCTGGAAGAGTTGATGTTGTTTATTTATTCTATGGAAGTCCAGATGGTTTTAATAATATGACTGGGGCCAAGGCAAATATAACTTTTAGTGGTGATGCTGGTACAGGTTTTGGTGGGGATACGGGTATTGATTATAAAGGTGCAGGATTTATACAAGATTTTAATAATGATACAATTAATGATATTTTAATTATTGCTGGTTATGCAGATGCAGGTGGGTTAACAGATAATGGGCAAGCGTTTGTCTATTTTGGAAGTTCTGGGCCTAAAACAAACTTTACTCAGCTTGATGCTAATGTGACCATTAATGGTACTTTTGATGTTGATAGATTAGGTCATGGAAGCGTGACTCATGCGAGAGGACTTTCTGGAAGTAGGGATTATGGAGATTTTAATGGTGATGGAATATCTGATTTAATTTTGTGGAGTAGTAATTATACAAATGATACTGCGTTAGTTGGTTCTGAGGCAGTGCATATTTTCTATGGTGCTCATGGTTATCCTCATGGAACTAATGTGGTGGAAGGTGCTATTTCTAATATTACTATTATGTCTTATGCTAATGTTTCAACAGAAGGAATTCAGACAGCTGTGTTTGGAGATATAAATAATGATAGTATAGATGATTTTGGAATGTCTTTTGCAACTGCTGCAGGTGGGGGAGCTGCAAGGGGTGAAGTTTATATTTTTTATGGTAACTTTAGTACGGCTTCCCATATTAACAGAACGGTTTTTGATGCTAATTTAACTTACAACGGAACTATTGATAGTGATAATTTAATTGTTCATCCTTACATTGGTGATATAAATAATGATAGTATAGATGATTTTATTCTTGGTGGTGCTGGTGTAGATTCAAGTGGAGTTTCAGCTTCAGGTCAGTTATATGTTTTTTATGGTGCTGCAGGTTTAAGTTCAGTGACTGATAATCCACGTGTTTTGGCTAATTTCACAATTAATGGAACAATTGCAAGTGAAAATTTAGGACTTTCAACTTATAGTATTGCTGGTGGAGATTTTAATAATGATCTGATTAATGATCTTTTAATTGGTGATCCTGCAGGTGGGCCTCTAGGTAATGCAACCAGAATTTTTTATGGTGGGAATGGATTCACTTCCTATGGTATAAGTTATAATGCAACTAATGCAAATGTTACAATAAATAATTCTGCTAGTTATGTATTATTTGGAATAGGTCTTACTTTATGGGATATGGATAATGATACTGTGAATGAGTTTGTTGTGGGTGATAGTGAATTTGATAGTGGTGGGAATAATGTTGGACAAGTAGTTATTTATGAAGTTATTGATACTGTTGCACCTTCAATGATTTTGGTAGCTCCTGTAAATAATAGTTATCTTCCAAATACTAATGTTTCTTTAAATATTACTGTACATGATAATTTTGGAACAGGGTCGAAATCTGGGATCAATGGTTGTTATTATAGTTTGAATGGGACTGCGAATGTTTCATTTACATGTTTA
>JAGVXZ010000017.1 GCA_018303515.1 Candidatus Woesearchaeota archaeon
AACAAATTCAAAATCTACTTTCAAAGATTTAACTAACTTAACTTTTCTCAAAGCTCTTCCAGTCACATCAAAATAATGTTTTATTTTAATTTCAGTAACCTTATCCATCTAAAATATGTAATAACAAAAAATTTAAATAGGATTGTTAATAGAAATATTAACTAAAAGAGGTTTCTAAATGAAAAAAAATACAATCCTAGTAATATTTTTGATCTTACTTATGGTCTCAACCGTCTCTGCAGGGTTATTAGATGAAGCTAAAAAAAGTCAGGAAAGGAGAAAATTAGAATTAAATAATTACCAATCGGCAAGTAGTTTTAGTTCAGGAACAAATTCAATATTTTATAATCCATACATTCCAAAAGAAAAAGGCTATTCAACAGATAATGAATTACCATTTATAAAAAAAGAGAAAGTTGAAAAAACAGATGGAAAAAACGTAATGAAACCAGGGGAGAAATTAAATCTCGGAAATCACATTTTAATAATCTCCAAAACATTATCATTTGAAACTAAAATAACAGATCAAGGTAAAGAAATGGATTTTGGTTATTTCAAGTTAATCACACAAGGAGAAATACCATTTGAAGAAGACCAAACTAAATTACCAAGGGGAGACTCTGAAAAAAAAGGTGACTTCACATCACCAACAGGTGCACCAATAAAAGAAATTAAAAAAAGACCAACTTTAAAGGATACATCCCCAACAAAAGGTGACTTCACATCACCAACAGGTGCACCAATAAAAGAAATTAAAAAAAGACCAACTTTAAAGGATACATCCCCAACAAAAGGTATTACTTCCCCAACTGGCGCAGTAGTCACACCTGTAAGAAAATATAGCTCTAATACAAAAAGATTCAAAGTTACTAATCAAAATAAACAAGTAAAGAAAGGATTCTTAGAAAAATTAAGAGGAAAGAGTATTACTTCCCCAACTGGAGCAATCACAAGAGAATCAAAAGAAAAACCGAAAATTTTAGAAAAATTAAAAGCACTATTTAAGAGATAATTCGTTTAACTTCACTCTTGCAATTCTACTCAATTTGTACATATCTCCACCAGCTTCACAATCTCCAATAATTTTTAAAAATAGGGATTTAGCTTCCTCTTCTCTTCCTAAAAAAGCACAAATTTCAGCTTCCGTTAAATCAGCATAATTTATATGCCCACGTTTTCCCAAAGAACTTGCAACTTCTCTCACATACTTTAATCTTTTTAAAACAGAGTCATAATCTCCTCTTGCAAGTTCTAACCTTGCATAACCCAAATGATTATAACATTTATTATCTCTAAAAGAAACACCTTTATTCCTATCTACAATTGTTTCAGCAATTCTAAATGCCTCTTCTGCTTCCTCTTCTCTCCCAGGAATATTTGCTAAAGCAAAAAGAAGATTATTCCAACAACTAAGAGATAATGCATCAGATAACTCTCCAGAAGACAAATAATCTTTAAAATAATTTACTGCATTCTCAAAAAATTCTACTGATTTTCTAGCAAAACCTAGCTGACTATTTGCTCTACCAAGATTTATATTAATCAGTCCTTCATAAGAATGAACATTTCCCATAGAAACAAAAACTTTCGCATCTTCTAAATGTTTTATTGCAGATACAAAATTACCTTTACTAATTTCAACTAAACCAGTTAAAACTTTAAATCTATAACAAGATCTTATTGTTGCTTCAGAACTAAATCCTTCAACAGCATCAATTATATTACTTCCATCTTCAACAACTAATTTTACTCTTGCATCAATTTTTTCTGCAGCTAGTTTCCAATAATAACTCTGGAGATCTGGATCATCATATCCCTCACCTAAATTAGCAGCACTAACAAGATGATTGAATGCAAGATTTAAATCACTTTCTAGTCCAGACATCTTTTCATAAATTTCAGAAGCTTCTTTGTAAGCTCCAACTGATAAACGATTATGGACAGCTAAAGAATAAGCATCTTTTAATAAGATTTTTCTTTTCTTTTCAGTTAAACCTGAAACAATAACATCTTGTCCACCTACTAATCTCTCTACTTCTTCAAAATGATAAACAATATTATCAATAATGTTTTTTTGTTTTTCTCCGGGTTCTTCCAAATAAGCTAAAGCAGCCCTCATATTTAAATCAGATTCAGCAGCATCAGTTAGAAGATTTCTAAATGCCTCCACTCTTAATGCATGGTCAATTCTATAATATCCAGTATCAAGTCTTTGTAAAATTCTCTTTTTTTCTAATGGACTTAAATCAACATGAACACCCAACAATCTTCTTAATATCGAAGGATCAAATTCTCTTCCTAATAGAGCCGCAGCTTCCATTATTCTTCTCGATCCAAAGCCGACCTTATCAACTTCAGATATCAACAAATTATTCAATTCAGAAGTTAAGGCATCCTCCCCTCTAGCAAGAGCTTTGGCACCAGTTTCCAAATAAAAAGGATTCCCTTGTGAAATTCTAACTAAATCTTCAATAGCCTTTTCATTAATTTCTACACCAACTTGTCTAAGAATATTTCTCACAAGACCAGTAGAATAAACTTCATTTAAAGGGCCAAGTTCAATTGGATCATCAGCTTCAAAATTCTTAGAGAAATTAGGTCTTTGTCTATAAGATAAAATTACACCTATACCATCCTTTAATTTCCCCTTTAATTTTTCAATTACTTCAAGGCTCTGGTCATCAGCCCAATGTAAATCATCTAAAATTAAACACAAGTTTCCCACATCAATTTCTCTATATCTATTAAAAAATTCTGCAACAGCATCTGAAACCCTTTCAATCAAAATCTCACGACTATAAATTGCAGCTTCTATGTCACTCTCACCTAATAAAGCACCTATAAATTTTTGAGTTTCATCAGACAAACCAATTTTATCAATATCATCCAAAACTAATACAGCTTGCGAAGACCTAAACAAATCAGAAATCACTGCAAAAGGAATTCCCTCTTTCATCTCAGTAGCCGCAACATTAAAATAAGTCAAACCATTCAACCCAGTTGCATAATCAATTATCTTGGATTTCCCGATTCCTGCTTCACCTGAAACTGCTGTAAACAATCTTGAATCATTTTCTCTTACATCTAACAATCTGTTGGATAAGTCATTCCCTTCTACTCCTCTTCCAATCAAAATATAATCAAAACCAGAATCATTATTACTTTCAACATCCCTTCTACCTAACAATCTATTTGCAAAAATTTTCTTAATTACTTCACCGCTTTTAATTTCAACTTCAACAGGTTCAAATACAAATGAATCATCCGCTAATTCTCTTAACTTTTCACCAACATAGATCCCCCATTTATCAGCAGCTTTTTCAAATTTAGCAGCCAAATTAACCGCAACCCCTAAACTAGTAACATCAAATCTTCTTTGTGTGCCAACTGGACCAAAATAATATCTCCCATATTCTAAACCCGCTGTAATACTAAAGCCTGTTTCATCATGTATTTTCATTATTGCTTCCCTAACCTCTAATGCTAAACTCAATGCCCTATTAGGATCATCTTCGTGAGTTCTTACAGCACCAAAATTTACCATTACAGCATCACCAACGAACTTATCTATTGCACCACCATAACTCACAACTAATTCATCAATAACACTAAAAAGATCATCCATTTTCTTCTTCACATCTTCAGCTGCTCTTTCACCGTTTTCTTCAGTAACTCTTTCAACATAAGAAGTAAATCCAGAAAAATCAAAGAAAGCTTGTACACCTTTTACCATCTCACCATCTGTTTTTCCAGATAAAAACAAATCTAAGGTTCCTTCCATTGTTACCCTATTAATTAAATCATAAGAAAGAATTCTTCTCTCTAAATTTTCTCTATCTTCAACAGTTGGAACCCTTTCACCTTTCAATACATTTCTCAAATTATTATTCTCAATAGAATCACTATTAACAACTCCCATAAATGGAGAACTTAAATTAGGACTTGTCTGAGTTCTCAAACTACTAGGTAAAGGTGTTATTGTTCTACTTGCCATAAAAAAGAGAAGATAGCAAAACTTAAAAGTATTATTAAGAACTAGTCTCTAATAAAATTACTCTACTTTAGATTCTGTAATCACTTCTTTCTCCTTAATTCCTAAACTACTTTCGACATTTCCAGAACCAGATATAATTTTAGCATTAATTTGGGCTGTATCATTTGTGATGTTCCCGCCCCTCACAGTTTTTCTAGCTAATTCACCTTTTCTAGTTAACTTCTTTGCTCCAAAACCTTTAGTAACTAACAACTTTCTTTTCACGGAACCAGGTAAATCAGCCCTTAAAGGAAATCCTGAATCATCAGATCCACCAGTAATTTGTAACTCAAAACCTTTCATTTCAATTAAATCACCAGAGAATTTATCTCCAATTTTCATTCCAACAAATGATCCAACTTCAGGTATAACTTTTTTATAAGTCTTACCTGACTTCACATCATTAACCATTAATCTCAATTCAACCATTTTTATATTCCCCAAGTTTGGTTCTTCTTCCTATATACAGAAGCAATTTCCTTCAAAAGAGATACTTCATCTTCATTTAAAAAGTTTTTCAATTTCTTCAATTCCCTAAATTCAGTTTCAGAAAGACCAGAATAGAGTATATCCCCCTCATCTACCTGCCTTCCAAGAGTTATTCCGGCTAAAGAAGACGCAACTTCACTTCCTTTACCAGACTTATCAAGATTTTTTCCATCTTTCTGAATTCCCTTTACTTCAGAAATATTCTCTCCATTTTTCATTATTTTCATTCCTTTAACTAATGTTCCAGAAATAACTTCTACACCTACAACAACAGGATTAGAATTTCTAAAAACATATCCAGGAATAATTCTAAATTTACAAGGTTTAGGGACACTATTTATCGCCTCCTCTTCAACTCTTTTCTTTTCTCCTTCTTGCCATTCAATAAACTCTTCAACTAACCTATAGATCACTTCATTTAAAATTACTTTAATCTCCCCACTATCTTCATTAACCTCAACATTAAACCCAACAATAACATTATTATAAGAAAATTTATCAGCACTTGCTTCAGCTAAATCTTTCTTAGTAATATTACCTATTGATGCTCGTTTAATTTTTATTTCTTTTCCTTGTAGCATTCCAATTAAAGCTTCTAAAGAACCTAGTGAATCTGCTTTAACAACAATTCCTTCATCATCAATTTCAAAGGTAGTTTCTTTAATTTCATTTTCAATTTCAACTCTAATATTCTTAGTATCTTTTTTATAAACTCTCAAAGGCATTCCAGATATTACACCATGAATATTTTGCGCAGAAAGAATTATTCCAGATGCAGCATGAACTCTTTTCAATTGTTGCAATTTCCTTCCGGGTTCAAAAATAGCTTTTACTTTAGTTTCTACAGGCCCCATTAAAGTCCCAACAAGAATTTTATCACCTTGCTCTATTACTCCATCATAAATTATCGTATCCAAAACTCTCCCCAAACCCTTAATATCATATACTTCTAAAACAGTTCCTTTTGCAAGACCCTCCTCATTCACATTCAATTTTTTTTCCAGATATCTCTGTGCTAAACCAGTCACCATCATTAACAACTCTGGTAAACCCTCACCTGTTTTTGCAGAAACTGGAACCATTGTAATAAATTTAGTATAATCCTCTATTCTATCAAACCTTTCAGAAGAAATTCCAAATTGATTATACAATTCTCCAACAAGAGAATATAATTTTTCATCTAAAATCTTTTTTACCTTTTCATTTTGGGACTCTAGGGTTTTCACTAAAAAAGTTTTCTTTGAATTCCAACCGTGAATCAAATCAATTTTATTTAAAGCAATAATAAATGGTGTTTTACTATGCTTAAGAATTTCAATAGATTCTATTGTCTGTGGTTTTAAACCTTCATTAATATCAATCACTAAAATCGCTATATCAGCTAAAGAACCACCCCTTTTTCTTAAATTTCCAAAAGCAGCATGCCCAGGTGTATCTAAAAACAATAATCCCGGTAAAGTTAACGTTTTTTTTAAAGAATCAAGCAAACTCCCACAAAAAGCTGTTATGTTAGATAAAGGAATATTATAAGACCTTATAACCTGAGTAATTCCACCAGCTTCAGCCTTTGTAATTGAAATTCCTTTAACCTTTTCAAGAATAGAACTCTTACCATGATCCACATGACCACAAATTACTACAATAGGTTGCCTTATCATTTCCCATCACAAAAGAATGGATATAAAAGGCTTTATAAAGGCTTTCCTTAATACCTTTTTTCAGAAGGAAATAAAATAATTTGAGTTGCAATATTAGAAGTTCCTTGTAAGATATTTTTTATTTTTTCAGACATTATAGAATTACCATGACCAGAAAAAACTTTTTCAGAATTAATAAACATTTCTTTTATTTCTTCTTTTATTTTAACAGCAATATCTAAATCCGATTTATAAAAAGCTTTCATTATAAGCTTATAAATTTCAATCAAATCCTTAACAAATTCAACCTTTAGATCGCTTAATTTACCATCAACATATCTTGGTAATCTTTTAAAATTATCTGCAATTCTTTCTAGATTCAGAACAATATCCCAATAAAACAATACTTCATCATGAGTTACATCTAAAATCTGCCTAACCTTATTATCAGAACACTTTTTTAATACCTTCCATAAAAGAAAAGAAAGTCTATTTACATCCATTTCTTTTTGTTTTATTCCCTCTAATAAATCAAACCCACTTAAAGATTTCAAAACATCTTCAGAAATTGAAAGAAGAATTAAATCGATTCTCCTTATTGTATCAATTATTGATATCTCTTTTATATCAAGAAAATCCTTTAAAACTATTTTTTTTGAAGTTTGTTGTATTATTTCTAAAGCCATTAAATTTGATGTAGCGATTCTTATTTCTTGCACAAAAATTAAAAGATCATCAGCAATAATATTTATTAATCCATAATTATTAACATAAGCTGAACTAATTTTATGTTTTACCCTTCCTTTATCATTCTCAGTCAAAGTAATTGTAATTTCTTTAGCATTTTGCTTAAAGTCAGCAATATGTGGTAAAATCCTTAACTCATTAGTTTCTTCATTACAAACAACCAAATCTCCTTTTTTCAAATTATTTTTATCAATCCACTTCTTCGGTAATGATATTACATGCGAAGAATCCCCAAATTTTATAATTCTTCTAAACATTTTTATAGGTTATATATACTTTATAGGGAATATATAGGTTAACTATATATATAAACTTTGGCTATTTTAAACATAGGTTCAATATGGGGGTAAAGGATATGGTATCAAACAACTTCAACGAGGAATTTTTAGAAGAATTCCAAACAACTAAGTCATCAATTTTGCAAGAAGCAAACGAACTTTTAGAAAGAGATGCAATTGACTTTGAAGAATGGGCATTCTGGCACGGATTTCACAGTGACGGAGAAGTTTAAAGAAACTTCTTATTTTTTTCTTTTTTGTAGTATCCCAATATTTTTTCGTTTTAGAAAGATTTATAAAATAAAAAAATCAAGATCAAAATAATGACTAATTTAATTGTATTAAAAGTTATTTCTGGAAATATTGTGAATAGTAATTGGTTCGGAAGAAATCTTAAGGACATTCAAAAACAAGGACTTGATAAATGGGCATCAAATGTTAGTAATGTAATCAAAAAAAATAAGAATAAATATGAATTCTTTGAAGAAGAGATTTACGTTTATAATTCAATAGTTATTGGTGCAGAAGGAGATTTAATTTCAGCACCTGGACACACAACAATATCATCAAAACATTGCCAAATAAATAAAACACAGTGGGGTTGGCAATTACTTGATTTGAAAAGCACAAATGGAACTTATCTTGTAAGAAATAGAGAAATAACACCAATCACAGAACCTACTTTCTTAAAAGAAAATGATATTATTCATTTGGGAAAAAAAGGATCAATACAATTGGATATATTAAGAATTGAGGGAGACTATAAAGACCCAAATAAAACTTTAACAAGGATAGATTCAGATTATGAACCTAACCAAAACGAAGTAAAAGTAAGAAAACCATCAAAAGTAGAAGATTCCGAGAATCCAAAAGTGACTACAAAAAACAAACAAAAAAAATCTTTATGGGAAAGAATTAAATATTTTTTTTGGCATTAACATAAATCAGATTCTTTAAACCATAAATTTAACTCTCTTTTTGCTTCATCAACATCACCCGAAGCATGAATTAAATTCCTTATAGCCCTTTGATCATTATTTGCAAGAGTATAAGAATCATAAATAAAATCTCCACGAATAGTCCCAGGTAAAGCTTGTCTCGGCTCTGTATGACCCACAATTTTCCTTACTACCACCATATTCCATTGGATCAGAATAAGAGAACTCTTTTCCAGAGTTTTCAAATCCTTCCTTAGTTTTATTAAATAAAGGAATTGCCCATTCTTCAGTAATTTGGTAATGATTAGAAGCTATATTATCATCAGCCTTTAACATTTTCATACCAACAATTTTTAAACCAACTTTTTCAAATCTTGAAACGACATCACCAATCAGACCTTTAGAAACGGTATCAGGTTTTAATAAAACTAAAGTCTTTTCATTCATTTTTTCTTTTTCTTCTTTGAACCTGCTTGTTTAGAACCAGTAAATCCTTTCTCAAAAAACTTTGTCCATTTAAATAGTCTTGGTTTCCTTTTCAGTTTTAATTGATTTTTTTCACACTTAGCAGAACAAAAATTTAAAACTTTTCCAGTCTTAAAAACAAAGATTTTACCAGTACCAATTGTAATTTCTTCCCCACAAAAAGAGCACTTCATTTTTTCTTCCTCTTACCAGTCATCATTTTCCTTGCTTCTATTTCTGTTTCTCTTAACATTAAAATATCACCTTTTCTTACTGGACCTTTCACATTCCTTCTTAAAACTCTCTTGGCATCCCTTCCCTCCAAGACTTTACATCTAACTTGGATTACTTCACCCCTTGTTCCTGTTCTCCCGAGTATCTCTTCAACAGTAGCAGGAACCGCAATCTTCTCACCTTTAACTTCTTTTTTTTTAGTCTCAAGTTTTTTAGTAGCCATTATTCTTTACCAAGTTTAGTTTGAATTTCTTTTATAATCTTTTTAGCATCACCTTCTTGAATAATTGCTACGCTAGAAGTTGGAATAACTAATCCAGCAGCAGCACCTAAATCTTCTCTAGAATCTACAGGTACAAAAAGAATTCCTTTTTCCTCACAAAGTGCAGGTAAATGCATAACAACTTCCTTAGGATTAACATCCTTTGCAGCTACAACAAGTTTTGCTAAACCTCTTTCAATAACTTTTGTAGTCTCATTAGTTCCTTTCTTAATTTTTCCAGTTTTCTTTGCTAACTCAATAGCCTCAAAAACCTTATCAACAATATCTTTCGGTACATTAGTATTCATATCCATTTTTAACCTCCACATTAACTATCATTAGTCCAATGGTCTTAGTCTAGGAAAAATCCCCAATTTATAAAACTTTTCATTATAATCTTTAATTACAAAATAAAAAAATAAATATAATAACAAACTTAAATTTATTTATTCATTTTGAAACTATTCAATTGGTTCATAAAATTCAGCACCTATTGCATCACAAACCAATTCTCTACTAGTTACTAAATTTCTTCTACTTAATACTTCTAAATCTGGAAAATCCCTATAAAATTTTGCCATAAGCTCAACTTCATCACCTACAACAACTACCATTGCTCTTTCACCTAATTTCAAACCATACATGAAAGTCTCATCAGATTCACATTTATCTTGATAATTTAGTACTTCATCAATCAGACCACTATTACCAGATCTCCCAACTAAAACCGTTTTTTGATCCCATAGATCACTAACTTCGCTATCATAAAATACTTTACCATCATATCCTAGAGCTTCAGACAAAATTCTTCCAGCATCTTTTTCTTCAATTGTTGCAAAATCATTTACTACAACTCTCCCCCCAGAATCAAACTCATTTAAAACTTCAGCAAGACTTTTTCCCAATCCATATTCACATTTCGACTTAGTACTACATAAAAAATCTCGGCCTACAACATCAGGAATCCAACTTGATCCATCCGGTTCAGCAACATCACCCTCTTCCGCGCCGCAAGCTGTTAAAGCTGCAAATAAATACATCCATTTTTTCATAAAGCATCACCAAAGATACAATTAAATTTACAAAGTTAATATACGTTTCTTAGATTTTTCCGAAAGGTTTTCTGATTAATTACTTTAAAGTTATAAATAAAGAATCTTTTCTGGGTCTAAAAATTCTTTAGTTTCAAAGCTTAATTCTTTAGAAATTT
>JAGVXZ010000031.1 GCA_018303515.1 Candidatus Woesearchaeota archaeon
ATACACTTTCATGGTAATCATGGTATCTATAATTATGCCATTCATAATCAAGTAGTAGATTTAATACCCCTTTACTTAATTCTCTCGGTTTTAATTCATTACTATTAAAGAATTTTTTTTTAAATTCCTCATACAATTTATCCATAAAAAGAAGTAATCACAAAAACTTTAAATCTTTATTCCCAGCTAAACTTTCTTTCTTCAGGCTTAATTCTTAATAAATTAGAAATAATTTTTTTCTGTGCTTCTAAATCACCATAATATTCTCTATGTATTTCTCTCTCCAAATCAGTGGGGTTATCATCTTGAAACTCTTTTCTATTAAACAATCTTTCTTCCGGTTTATCTAATTTAAATTTAATGTCCCCATAGACTTTTCTTTCATATTCTTTCAAATCGCCACGATCACTAGAATTATAAAAAGGATATTCACCTGTAGCAGCATAATACATTAAAACTCCTAATGACCATAAATCACTGGCAGCAGTAGGTCTAACCAATCTAGGTCTCTCCCATTTATTAGTAAAATAATATAATTCTGGTGCTCTTATAGAAACACCTCCAAAATACCACGTTCCACTTCTATCATCCATTTTAAAAGTTGTTGCAAATCCTGCATCCGTTAAAGCCACTCTTAAAAATAATTTGTCTGAAAGTTCATGAGAATTTAAATTATAAAATTGAAATGGCCAAGAGATTGAATAATCATTACTTTTAGAAATTTTTAATCCAACATTTGCTGCATTTAAATCACCATGGCATAACCCATGGCGATGAAATATTGACAATCCATTCAGAATTTGTTCTCCAAGTTTTATAACCCCAAGGGGAGTAGAAATTTTTCCTTTTTCATTAATAATCTCTTTTAATGTCATATCAAATAAATTTTCTATAATAATATAATTTTGATATCTCTGATAAAAAACAGTTCTTACTCTACTAAGATAGACTTGTTCATCTAACATAGAAAGCTCTGCGGCTCTTATTTCATGCTCAATTAATTCTTCATCAGTTAAATAAATCCCATTTCTTTCTCTAAGATTTATTCTTATTTTTTCAAGGTCTAATAACTTAAGAGCAAATCTAGAATCATGGACGAATTTAGATTGAGCTAGAAAGACAGTTTTATTTGCACCCGAACCTAAAACTTTCAATAACTCATAATCAGGATGATAAAAATTCTCTAATATATAAATTGCATCTGCATTTGTATTAGGATTATCTTTAATATGTTTTAAATATTTTTTATATCGAATAAAAAAATCATTTTCGGGATGTGAAGGTTTTTTCTTAATAATTTCTCTTATGATCTGGAATTCATTCTCATCTAAATTTTTTGTAGTATTATATAATTCAATTAAAAGCTTTTCACATTCTTCGAAAAAATGATTTGCATAAAATTCTTTTAATTTTGTAACTCCATATAAATTAGGTCTTATTAATAATCCCTCAAATAAATCCAGAATACGTTCACCACCTAAACTTTCTAATTCAGTTATAAATGAAGGTAAATTTGAGAGGGAAGAACTACCCATAAAATAAGTTGGGTCATCATCTTGAAAATTTTCTGATATATATATTCCATACATAAATTTTCTTAAAACCTCTTCCCCCATATTACTCATTGAGTCTAATTTACCTTTATCCCAAAAATTATTTTTAAATTCCTCATATAAACTTTCTAAATATCGAGTAGTTTTTGGACGCATACATTACAACAATCACAAAAACTTTAAATCTTTATCTTAAATTTTTCTCATATTAAATATTTCTTCATAGCATTTTCCAATCCTTCTTCAGAAATTTCTCTAACAAATCTCTTAGATGGACATTCGTTTCTTGCTCTTAATATATCTAGATAATCTTTACATTCATTACGAGAAAATCCTAAATTCACCAACCCATCTTCAGCCCTAGAAATCTCCCTTTCAATTAAAGGTTTTATTTTAGTAACTAACTTCATACCATCATACATCATTCCATCTAATCCTAATCTTAAAGCTTCAGATCGATTAAATTTATATCTTGTAAATAGTTCCTCATTATTCATTTGAGACCATTCCACCCTTCCTAAATAAAATAATAAAACACTAAGATCTTCATCTAAAGAAGGTTGTAAAGAAGGTAATCTAAATTCAACTACAGGACGAAATAGATTATCCTCTTGTATAAATTTCAATCTTGTATCCCTCCAATTTAATCCAACACCTACAGCTACTGCCTTTAAAGGATCAGCTGAAGATAAATCATATATGAAAGGCCTTTCTCTCATTCTAGAAATATAATCCTTTATATCAGAATAAAATTTATTTGGTAATCCAACTCTTTCTTCTGTTTCAAAATCACTTCTCCTTTTAAGTTGATGTGATTTATTCCACGCTACCATTCTTACATCAGAATAACCAGTATCTTTATTTGCGATAATCCTTGCATTTCCAGAAATAGCAGCAATATAAGGTCCAATCATTAATGATCTGTTTAATTTATCAATTCCATCTTCTAAACTTTTTGCTTGAACATTCAATTGAATAGAAGAGAATAATCCCACAGATTTTGCACAATTAAAATTAACTTCTCCAATTATAGTATCAACATCAGGGTCTCTATTTTTGTCATGATATGCTGGAACAATTAGATATTTTTCTTTATTTCCTACGACTAAATCACTCGGTTGTAAATTTGGTAAAGCTCCAATTCTTAAAATTCTTAATCCTTTTTTAGATAGATCCACAACTAAAGATTCTTCTCTATTTTTTAAAAAAGAATAAATCTTATTTAAATTATTTCCTTTTATTTTATCCCCATTAAGTTCTATTTGATGCCCCCCTAATTCTAATTCTCTTCCAACCTTTACTAAAGTTTCAACTACATCCTGATGCCCCGGGTTTAAATTCTCGTCAACCAAATGATATTCAGTTTCAAATCCTAATACAACCCCTTCATCTTTTTCAAAGATATTATTTAATACAATAGAAATTCCTTCATCAAATTTAGTTCTATTTAATTCTTCATTCATTTATTCCACACACCTATACTATAGACATGTTCACCATCAAGAACAAAACTTTTAGGATTAATATCAGAAACAAAACCAGATTTTGAACTTCTAACTTCTTCCATTTCAAAGTCCTCTTGACTTATGATATACCCTATTAAATCATTTTCATTAACTTCATCATTTACTTTTACATGAGGAATAAAAATTCCTGAATTACTAACATAAAATCTATTTCTTACGAAAGTTTTTATCTCAACATTTTTTATTTCAGAATTAATCATCTCATTTTTTGCAAGAACACTTTTTAATCCTTCAACAACAGAATTTAAATCTTCATCAGTAATGTAATTGATATTATCTGTCTCAAGTGCGAAATGTGGAATCATTTGTCTTGCAAGAAATGCACCCAAAGATTGCCCATATTGAGTTTCACTTATAGCTTCAACTTTCCAAACATTTTCATGGCCAAATGCCTTTAATGCTTCAATAGATTTTTCATCAACGCTTGTTCTGCAACTTACAAAAATGGGTGTTGGTTTAGTTCTAAGAAACATAGTATGTAGATCAATTACTAAATTACTATCTCCGAGAATTTGTAATAACTTATGAGCAATTTTCTGAGTCATTGAACCTTTCTCATCACCTGGAAAAGCCCTATTTAGATCCATAAAATCTGTGAAAGTTTCTCTTGTTTTAGTTACTCTTGCTAGTGGATTTGCACAAACAATTAATTGTAAAGTTCCTTTTTTAACTTCAATTTTATTTAATAATTCTTTTAATATTAATAGTCCTGAATATTCATCTCCATGTAATCCGGTTAAAATTGTAATTTTAGGATTTCCATATCCTAGTTTGATAACTGGTATTTCCACATTAAAACTACCCAAATTTCCAACGTTAATTTTTTTTAAACTATTTTTTAATTTCATCTTTTATTCCTCCATCGTAAAAATCTCAAGAATAAATTTAGGCACATAAGTTGTAAAGAAAATTCAATTAGAATCTACACCCAAACAATCTTGAGTTGCATGAAAAATATTTTATTAAAATCTCTGCAATGGGGCTTAAAGCCCTATTAATAATAACTAATTTTCCTCATAATACTGGAAATTAAAAATTATTTATAAACTAGAACCTCATATATGTGACATAATTAATTTATTCATTGGAGAAGGAAAATTCTCAATTCTTTTTACAACAACATCTCTTTTATTTTCTCTAAGGTACTTAATTCTCATATCATCAACAATCTCTATTCTATCTAAACCTAATGGTCTAATATAATTTTTAGGCTTTAACAATTGTCTCCCTGGTTTATAACAACAAGGAACAATTGCAAAAGAAACCCCTTGTTCTATACAAGCAAGAATTATTCTATCGGCTAAGTTACCACATGGATGGATTGAAATAACAAAACCTTCTAAATGCATTCCAATATCTTGTTCTAAAAATAAATGTCTTTCCTTAAGGGAATCTTCCATTAAACTTTCTAATCTCCTATATTTTTCTGTTTTAATTTTATCTACTGAAATAAATTTTATCTTTTCATTTGCATTTAAAATATACCAACTAGCTAGGGCATTACCACAACATAAGTTATAAACCAATTCTGAATTTATTGGTTCTATTGTATCATAAAACCTAACCACTTTTTTAAAATGTCTAAGTTTTATTCCTGCCAAAGAGGATTTTTCATCCAGGTTCATATTTTAGGGTGGCAAAGTTTCTTTTCCCAACATTTAATATTTGTCCATCTTTAGCAGGAATATAAAACTCCACATCACTGATTGTTTCACCATCAACTCTTACACCGCCTTGTGTTATCTTTCTTCTTGCATCTCCTCTTGATTTTGCATATCCAGCGCTCATAAGAATATCAACAATATTTACACCTTCAGTAAATAAAAACTCATTACTCACAATAACTTCTGGAATTGTAGTAGGGATTTCACCTCTAGCATAAATTTTTTCAAATTCTTTTTGCGAATCTAAAGCTTCATCTAAGCTATGATACTGTGAAACTATTTCTTTAGCTAGCCTAACTTTCATATCTTTCGGATGCAATCCTCCCCTTAATCTTGCACCTTCCATTGAAACTAATTCATCAATAGGAATATCAGTAAGTAATTCAAACCAATTGTACATTATTTTATCAGGGATTGACATAATCTTACCATACATTTCATCTGGAGAATCACTTATCCCAACATGATTACCTAAAGATTTACTCATCTTTTCAGTACCATCAGTTCCTGTTAACAAAGGCATTATTAAGCAAGCTTGAGGTTCTTGTCCAAAAGATCTTTGTAAATCCCTTGTAAATACAAAATTAAACTTTTGATCCATTCCACCAATCTCTATATCAGAATTTAAAAATACAGAATCATAAGCTTGTAAAAATGGATAAATCAATTCTGTAGCAGTAACCGTATCACCTTCTTCTAATCGGGTAGCCATTGATTTTCTTTTAATAAAATCATTAACAGTTCCCCTATACATTAAATCAATAAATTGTTCTAAAGAAAAAGGTTTTAACCAACTACTATTCCATACAATCTCAGTTTTATCTGGATCTAAAATTTTAAAAATTTGTTTTTCATATGTCTTTGCATTTTCTAAAACCTCTTCTTCTGTTAAAGCTTTCCTTGAATTAGACCTTCCTGTTGGATCTCCAATTCTTGCAGTAAAATCTCCAATTAAAAATTTAACTTCATGTCCTAAATCCTGAAAATGTTTTAATTTTCTAAACGTAACTGTGTGTCCTAAATGAAGATCTTGTGCGGTTGGATCAACTCCTTCTTTTACAATTAAAGGTTTTTTATTTGTTTGAGCTTGAACTAATTTAAAAATTAAATCATCTTGTGTGATCACTTCTTCTACTCCTCTTCCTAAAGAAAATATGTCCTGTTCTAACCTATCATAAGCCATTTTTCTTCCTCCAGTTTTTGATTTATAATTTCTTTAGTAACTCTTTTACCAATCTCCCTAACATAATTTAGATATTCATCTACTGTTCCTGTTTCAATATAAGGATGAACAATTACAGCACGGATATAATTAACACCATCTATTTCTGTAGTTCCAACATAGAACTTTCCTAACTTATAAGCTTCTTTAGGAATTCGTTTATTAACTTCATTAAAAATCTCTTTTCTATCCAACCACTGATTTAGTTCTAAATTTTTTGGTTCATATCTATACAATAAAATATTTAATTCAGGCTCAACTTCGATCTCAAAATCATTTGAAGATATAATTCTATCATGCAAATATCTAGTCATATTAGCAAGATGGTCAAATAAAATAGTAAAACCTTCTTGGCCCAAAGATCTCAATCCCGCATAAAGTTGTAAAATACCATCAGCTCCTCTTGATCCCTCTATAGTTTGGCTTCCAGAGTTATAATGTTCTTCATTTCCTTCTTTATCTATTCCTAAATATGGAGCAACTTGTTTAATATGTTTAAAAGCCAATTGTGGATCTTTGAAGACTATTCCCCCACAGGGATATGGTGAAAAAAACATTTTATGCCCATCAATAGTTACAGAGTCTGCTAACTCGATACCATCAAATTTTTCTTTAAAATTATCTGAAATAAGAAAAGCACCACCATGAGCAGCATCAACATGATAATACATATTATTTTTCTCTACAATTTCTCCTATTTCTCTTAATGGGTCAATTGCCCCTTGCTCTGTTGTCCCAGCAGTTGCTAAAACTGCAATTGGAAGTAGTTTATTATTTAGAGCCTCTTGAATTTTAGCTTCTAAATCCCTTGGAATCATTCTTCCTTTTCCATCAGTTTTCACTTCAATCATGTATTCATTTCCAACACCAGAAACATTTGCTAACTTTTCCTTTAAAGAATAATGTGATCTTTCAGAAATAAACATTGCAATCCCATGCACTCCTTTCTCTAAAAGATAGGGCATTATTCCATTCATTCCAACCGTAGTATTTTATACTAATTGTTCTATTGCCCGTTTCTTCGAATATAGTCTCTTCAATTAAAGGTTTTATATCTCTTCTTTCAAATGTTAATTTTGAATTTCTTCCTACAATCATTGCAGTTAAATTTGCAATTGTGCCACCACTTACAATATTTCCACAAAAATATTTACTTTCAGATTTTGGAAAACCAATAATTTCACTTAGCCATTCTACTAATCTTTTTTCCATATAAGTTATTTTTGGAGATACTTTTTGTGCAATCACATTTTGATTAAGTAATTTAGAAACTATCCCACCAACTAAAGATGGAATAAATCCTTGTGGGTGAATTTCACCAAAATGTAAATTATTAAATCTAATGCTTGGATCAGTATGATAATCTAAATCAGATAAAATATTCTCTATAGGAATTAATCTTCTTGGAAATTCCAAAGGTATCCCAGAATTAGCTTCTGTAGAAGTAAGGCATCCATCAACCGCATTTTTTACTTCAACAAGATTCTCATCATCAAATCTTAAATCTACCTCCAAGAGTTTATCTTCAATTTCTCTTTTTTTAATAAAATCATTAAACTCTCTATCATTCAAAAATAAATCTTCCAATCTAATTCTAGAATCATTTACTGGTAAATACCAATCTAGAAAACTATCTACAACATGTTTTGTTATTCTTGCAAAATATTCTCTATTAGAACCATCAGGAGCTAAGAAATATTTTAATCTTATTTCATTAAGTTTATTTCTATCCTGCACTTCATAATCATCAGGATTTGGTACAAATTTTGAAACCATAATTAAACTAAAATTAAATTAGAATTATAAGTTCAGACCGCATATTTGTAATAAGAGAATTAAATAAGTAACAACTGTAAAACATAAGAAACTCCAATCCCCTATATTCCCCATCAATATTTTATTCATTGACAAGAAACATTACTACTTTGATATTTATTATTACTCTAATCTTCAACCATTTTAATTATTATATAAATTCCAATTGCAATTAATAATCCCAACGCAATAAAAACAAACAACTTATCATGCAAATTCCTCATAACACCACTTATTACATTTAAAGCACCAGAAAATAAGAATACAACTTGTAGTGTAAACTGATTTACAAATAATCCACCTATTAACAATGCAAAACCAAAAATAGCTAAAACAAAGAATGCATTTCTATCATAAAAACCTAATACTTCATTATATTTTTTCTCACAATCTCTAGATCCTGCGGGCTTAAACTGGTCATCTATTGGCATTGCCATCTCTCTTTCATTGCAATAATCGCTATATTCTGGTTCATCCATGAACAAAGAAATGCCCACATTAAAAAAAGAAGTTATTAAAATTCCTAACATCAACCCAAAAATAATCTTTTGAAACCCTTTAGCCATAACTGAATTATATTTTCACTAGAATATAAACCTTATTAAAATCATATCTCTGTTAACTTATTAGAAATATAAATTTATTTTTTCTTTAAAGGACAAACTTAATTCAAGATAAGGTTATATATAGCAATAATCTGTTATTTTCATGCTGTTTAAAAAAGATGAATTAAAATTTTTATGGCCTTTTTACTTATACTATTTGATATTTGGGTTATCAACAATGATAATGCCATTTATGATTATCTACTTTGTGAATTTAGGATTTTCATTTTTTCAAATTAGTTTGATTACTTCTACATTTGGAATTGCTATGTTCTTGTTTGAAATTCCAACTGGTGCTTTCGCAGACGGTTTCAGTAGAAAATATTCTGTAATTTTAGGTTTTTTAATTTCTGCAATTGCAGTTATACTAATTCCTTTCATGACAAATTTTTATTTGCTTTTATTAATGTGGGCTTTTGCAGGAATTGGAATAACTTTTATTAGCGGTGCTGAAGAATCTTGGGTTATCGATAATCTCAATAAATTCAAACGAGACGATTTACACCAAGAATTTTTTATAAAAAGCAGAAGTCTTTCCGCTTTTGGTGCAATTTTTGCTCCATTTATTGGGGCTTTACTAGTTAAGTTTTATTCGATAAAAATTCTTTGGTTTGTTTTTGGCCTTGGTTTTTTACTAAATGCCTTCTTCTTAATGTGTTTTGGTCAAGAATATTACAGGCCTAAAAAATTAAAATTAGTTGAATCCATAAAAGAAATAGCTCTCAATAGTAAGAAAGGTTTTAAATTTACAATTTCACATAAAGTAGTTTTCTCCATTGTTCTTGCAGGATTATTTATACAGTTAATGATAATCGGTGATAATGGTTGGCAACCGTTCTTAGTAAATTTAGGAATGGCTGAAAACCAATTAGGATATGTGTATTCAATTATGGCTGCCATCGTAATGGTTATGCCATTCTTATCAAAACTATTTGTAAAGTTTAAACCAAAAAACGCAATTTCAATGATTATACTCTTTAGAATGATTTTATTGTTTTCCTTAATATTCATTTATCCACCATTATTCTTTTTAGCAGCTATTGTTTTTATAATGGATTCAGGATTCGTTTCTATGACAGATCCTCTAATTCAAACATATTTTCATAAATTTATTCCTAAGCAAATAAGAGCTACGGTTTTATCTTCAAAAAGTATGTTTTCACAATTAGTTATTGCTTTAACTGGATTGATTGCAGGTGTTTTCTTAGATTTATTTGGGCCACAAAAAATTTTAGCATTTGGAAGTTTATTTGGGATTATTGCGATAATTATATATCAAAAAATTAAAGATTAAGTTTACCAAATTATTCTATATTTTTATATATCGCTCCGCTCATAATTTTCACTTGCATTCGGACAACATAATATCGTTAAGTCTAATTCGTTCATCGTCTCCACCCACATATTTAGATAACGCTGATACTAGAAATTAAGAAATTTACGGAGTTGGCATCGATTACCAATACATTTATTAAATTCGATAAAATTATTATAATTATGATTGAATGTAGTTTTTGTAAAATTATCGTAGGGAAATTATCTTCAAATAAAATTTATGAAACTGAAAAGATTTTAGCTTTTGCTCCATTAAAAGAAGATATTATTGCTAAAGGACATATGCTTGTAATTCCTAAAAAACATTATGCTGATTTTTATGATATTCCAAAAGAAGAATTACATCACATCGTTGATGCAATCAAAATTATTTCGCAAAAACTAAAACAAAAATATAATACTGATGGAATTAATCTTCTTCATGCAAGTGGTAAAGCTGCTCAGCAATCTTGTTTTCATTTTCATATCCATTTGATACCACGATCTCAAAATGATGGTTTAGATACTTGGCCGAAAACGGGTTATAAAGAAGGTAATTTTCCAGGAGTCTATAACAAAATATCTAATTTATTCTGACAGTGAATTTTTTCAACTTCTTCACTCAGTTTTTCAAACTTAGTTTATCACAATACATTCGCTAAAATTTGAAAACCTGCCTTTCTCAATCTTTTTTCAGGACACCATTGAGAAATGTAAGATTTTATTTACTCCCTAATAACTAATCCTAAAACTAATCTAAATTTTAAGATTTAAAATGTAACATAACATTTAATAATCAATTGTAATCTTATTCCTATAAAATGAGAGTTGATCCCTATAAAGTTGAAGGTAGTATTGATTACGAGAGATTAATTAAAGAATTTGGAATTAAAAAAATAGATAACAAACTTCTTGAAAGAATAAAAAAACACACAAAAGAATTACATCCAATGTTACGAAGGAAAATCTTTTTTGCAGAGAGAGATTTAAACTGGTTATTGGATGAATATGAAAAAGGAAACAAATTTTTTCTTTATACAGGATGTGGTCCATCCGGTCCAGTTCACTTAGGGCATTTACAAGTATGGTATTTTACAAAATGGTTACAAGATAAATTTAATGTTGAATTATACTTTCAGTTTACAGATGATGAGAAATTCTTATATAAAGATAAATCTTACGAAGAAATTCAGGAATGGTTAAATGAAAATATGTTAGATGTTATTGCAATAGGATTTGATCCTAAAAAAACTCACTTCATAATTGATACATTACATTCGGGAATTTTATACCCAGAAGCAATTAAAGTTGCAAAGAAAATCAACTTTTCAACAATAAAAGCAACATTTGGATTTACAGACTCAAACAATATTGGTTCAATTTTTTATACTTCAATGCAAACTGTACCAGCATTTTTACCTTCAGTTTTAAAGAAAAAAAATATCCCTTGTTTAATCCCTCACGCAGTAGATCAAGATCCTCACTTTAGAATTACAAGAGATATTCTTCCTAAATTAGGATATTATAAACCCGCAAGTATTCAATGTTCATTCCTTCCCCCCTTAACAGGAAGTCAAGGAAAGATGAGTAGCACTGAAGCAGTTCAAGGAATACTAAGTACTGATTCTCCAAATCAAGTAAAGAATAAAATAAACAAATATGCCTTTTCAGGTGGAAAAGATACATTAGAAGAGCATAGAAAAAAAGGTGGTAATCCTGATATTGATATTTCATTCCAATTCTTAAAATATTTATTTGAAGAAAATGATAAAAAACTAGAAGAGATTTATAATAATTATAAATCTGGAAAATTACTTTCTGGTGAATTAAAGAACTATACAATTGAAAAAATAAACAAGTTTTTAGAAGGTCATCAAAAAAGAAGAGAAAACGCAAAGAAACAAATTAAAGATTTTTTACTTAAGGTTAATTAACACTTTTTCTATGTGCCAGTTTTAAATAATCAATTGTTTTATTTGGAAGATAATCTTTAATTTCTCTTGGTAAACTTCTGACAAATTCAGGATTAAAAATTGTGTTTTCAAGAGTAGTATTAATAAATCCTCTTAATTGCCTTCTATTTCCAAAATCTGCAATTTCAGGATTACTAAAAATCATATCCAATTCATTATTCTTATAAATTATTGAAGCATATCGGTTGTTTGGATAAATTACAGCTATTCTTAAACCTTCTTCTCGTGCAAATGCAAGATAAGTAAGTTTTTCTTTTTTTGCTATCCACGAATGTTGCCCTTCAACCCGTTTAAATTCCATTTTATTACCTATATTTTATTTTAATATTCTACTCCAATTAACCATGCTTTTTCAGGAGTAGTTTGCACATATTTTATAACTTTGATTAACTACCCTAGAGCAACAACAAAAACAAGTTTTAAATACCTTTTGGAACACTAAATTGATAAGAAAATGGTAATTTCAGAAGAGAATATAAAACGATTAAGGACAATTTTTAACCTTAATATTTACGAAGTAAAAATATGGACTGCATTACTGTCCAAAGGTGTAGATACAGCAGGTGGCCTTTCTGAAATAACTAATGTCCCAAGATCAAGAGCATATGATGTCTTAGAATCATTAGAAAAGCGTGGTTTTATTATTATGAAACTAGGAAGGCCTATCAAATACTTGGCTGTTGAGCCAAATGAAATTATAAAAAGAGCAAAAAAAAATCATGAAGAAAAGGCAAAAAGAGAGGTTAAGGCATTAGAAGAAGTAAGAAACACTGAAATTTTTACAGAACTTGATTTATTATTTAAACAAGGAATAAACCATATTGATCCAAATTCAATTGCTGGTACTTTCAAGGGAAGAAGAGCAATTTATGATCAAATCCAAAGTTTGATCTCAAATGCTGAAAAATCTGTTTTAATCGCAACAACTTCCGAAGGTTTAGTAAGAAAATTTGATAATTTTAAGAATGAGTTTAAAAAATCTAAAGCTAATATTAAGATTTTAGCACCTTTAATAACAAAGGAAGCAAAAGAGGCTGCAAAAGAATTAAAAGAATTTGTTACAATAAAAGATTATGATCCCAAATCCCGTTTTATTATTGTAGATAATTCAGATCTATTATTTATTACAAATAGTGAGACGCATGAATCTGCAGAAATTGCTATCTGGTCAAAAACACCTTTATTTTCACAAACTTTAAGTTATTTAGTTGAATCCTCAATAAAGAAATAAATTGTCATTAATAGAATCTATTACATCAGAACTGACAACTTTTCTTAAACCTTATTTAAACAATGAAAGATATGGTAATATTATTGTTCCAGCAAAATTCCCATCAAATCCAAGAGGTAGTACAAATTGGGCGATTGCATATTCAACTTTAATGGGCATAGGATCAGAGATAAGAATAAGAGAGCAAGATGGGAAATGGTATTATTCTTTTGCAATTCCAATTCCTAAAGAAGAGGCCGTTAAATTATTTAAAATGGCAGTAATTTCAATACCATTTAAAAGAAGGGAAAGACTTAGAGATTGGTTGGAATCTGGTAAATCATTAGAAGATTTAGAAAATTCATTTAGCTCTAAAATAGATCAATGGCATACTGAAGAAGAAATTGATTATGCAAGATCATTAGAGTCTGAACTGAAATAAAAAAAGGGATTAGATTAAAACACTTTTTAAAGAGATTATAATAAATCCAATAAATTTAAAAATCATTCAACTTCTTTTAATTCATGAATATTCAAAATCTAGTTGATTCTTTAAACAGGTTAGAAATTCAAATTTTTCCACAAATTAAAGAAAATATTTCATTAAAAGAATTAGCCAAAAAAACAAATTTACAGGAAGTGCAAGTAGATAAAGCACTACAAGATTTAGAAAATAAAAATTTAATAATTATAAATAAGCTTGAGACTAAATTAATAAAAAAAGGGGAATTAAATTATGATAAATTACCAGAAAGAACATTTTTAGAAAAGATAAAAGATAAACAATTATCATTACAAGAAATTCAAAAGCAATCAAAACTCTCACAACAGGAGATTAATGCCTCTTTGGGATTACTAAGAAAAAATAATTTAATAGAAACAATAAACGAGAAAATACTTCAAATTAGAATCACAGAACAAGGAAAAAATTATTTAAATAAAGAATCTCCTGAAGAACAATTCTTAAAACAACTTCCAATAGAAGAAGGTAAAATAAAAGATAAACAAATATATGAAAATCTAAAAAAACGTTCTGGACTAATACAAATAGAAATAAAAAAAGAGCTATTTATCCAATTAACAGAACAAGGTAAACAATTATCAAAAATAAAACTAGAGTCAAATACTATTGATAATTTAACCAAAGAAATAATACAAGTTGAATGGAAAAATAAGAAATTCAGACCTTATGATATTAATGTTAAAGTTCCAAGATTAAACAGATCTAAAAGACATTTTGTTGATCAAGCAATAAAAAAAATAAAAAGAATTTGGTTGGATTTAGGTTTTGAAGAAATATATGGTGATCATGTTCATACGGCCTTCTGGGATATGGATGCATTATTTGTTCCACAAGACCATCCAGCAAGAGAAATGCAAGATACATTTTATTTAGAACATAAAGGAGACCTGCCTAAAATTTACAAAAAAATAAAAGAAGCACATGAAAAAGGCGGTGATACAGGAAGTACAGGTTATAAATACAAATGGTCAGAAGAAGAAGCATCCAAAGTATTACTAAGAACACATACAACAGTCTTGTCAGCAATTGAAATAGCAAAACTAAAAAAAGAAGATTTACCAAAGAAATTTTTCTCTGTAAATAAAGTATACAGAAATGAAGCATTGGATTGGAAGCATTTATTTGAGTTTTATCAAGTTGAGGGTATTGTAATAGATCCTAATGCAAACTTCAGACATTTACTAGGATATTTAAAAAATTATTATAATAAATTAGGATATGAAAAAGTAAGAGTTAGACCCGCACATTTTCCATATACTGAACCTTCAGTTGAGGTAGAAGTATATCATCCAATAAAAAAACAATGGGTTGAACTAGGTGGTGCAGGAATATTTAGGCCTGAGGTAGTTGAACCATTACTAGGATTTGAATGTCCTGTGCTGGCATGGGGTCAGGGATTTGAGAGAGGAATTGCAGAAATATTAAAAATAACTGACATAAGAGAGATTTACAATAATGAT
>JAGVXZ010000003.1 GCA_018303515.1 Candidatus Woesearchaeota archaeon
AGTTAGTGTTGTTTTAACTTCAGCACAATTTTCCAGTGATTTTGAAAGACAAGAAGCTCAAGATGGTTTTTTTGATACTGTTTTTGATGGGCCTACTCCTGATTTAAATGAAGTTATTACTGTTAATGTTGATGAGTATGAACCTGCAATGATTCGTGAGTCTCATTTAGAACAAGAGGGTGTACCTGTTTTTGTAGGATTAAGAGGTGAAACTGTAGGTAGTGGATTATCTCGTTTTACTAATGATCCTCTTGGAAAAGATCCTTTTACTGGATTAACTAAATTTCCACCAATCAAAAGAATGTACGTTAAATCTCTGGGTAATAATCCATTTGTAACTACAAGTCCAAGGTTTGTTCCACCAAGAACTGAAATGTATTCGTTAGATAATTTAGGTTATTTAGTTGTTAAAGTAAATAAGCTTGATGAGAATGGAAAAAATTTTCTGAAAAATAATTCTAATACTATTGAACTTGATATGGAAGCTGAGATTTATTTTGATTTTGAAAGCGGAATTGGTTTAGGTATTACATCACAGGATATTTTAGTTCCTTTAGAAAGTGATACTTCGAAGTTCTTAGGTAAATCAGGATTTGAACAAAATCCTTTCTTTTCTTCCCGTGGATTTATTAATGCAATTGATATTGGAGATGGAGAAGCAACTTTTGTAGTTTATGACAGACATTTTGGAACTGTGTTTCCATCTTTAGATAATGTTATGCCTACAACATATGGAAGGGCCTTACCAGGATCTGGAAGATTAGATCAAGGATATAGACCAAGTATAAGGTTAACTAAAGGAGAATATTCTCCTGTGCTTTCTTTAAAAGATACTGGTGATCCCTTTATGGATTTATTTAGAGTAAGGTTGAATGATATTGTAACTTCTGATGATAGAGCTGTTTTTGAAATTACCAGAAATGGAATAACTGATGAGAGAATTGTAAATAAGGGAAATAAGTTATTTTATAATTCTTTTTGGGTTTTATCTTCAGTTACAAAACCTATTGTATCTTCTATAACTTTAAGTGATGCTAAAGAAGATTTTGAACTTGATGATGAGACTTATGCAATTCTGAATGGGTTACCTTCTGGAAATTTCTTTAAAGCAATTCATTTAGTTGATCTTTATGGGCCTAGAGGAAAAATGACTTTACGTAGAGAAGTTTTGCAAGTGGGGGATGATCCAGCATCTTATAGTGTTTTAGAACTTTCTCCGGATGATGCAAGAAATCTTGAAAATTCTTATTGTACTGCAGATGGTTTTTTATCTGATGGTACAATTAATTTTGGATGTGCTGCTTTAAGAAATTATCAAAATTATTTAGCTTCTGGTGGAACTGCAAAATCTACAGTTATACAAAGGATAGTTGATATTTATAAAAAAAGTTTGATTAGGTTAGATGGTTGTATGCCTTCTGATATTCCTGACCCTAAAAATCCTGTTTGTATAAAATATATAAAAGATATGAGGGATTTAGAAACATTTTATACTAAAAAATTAGTTGAGCTTGGAGTTGCAGTTCCAAAAGGAAAGACTGAAATTGCAAAAGGTGGAACGTTATATTTAGATGAAGAAGGAATTCATATAAAATTAAAGAAAGTTGAAATACTTGAAGATAAAGATAAAGGATCTGTTAAGTTAAGAGTTGATAATGGCCCCTTACAAGAATTGTTTTTGAATTCTCCTGTTAATGTGGGAGATAGTAAGAGAACTACTTCTGGTGAACCTTATTTTGAAGAAGGTGGTTCTATGTATCAATGGAGAGTTTATAAAATTAATCCGAGAAATGTTGTTTTGGGAAAATATAAATTAAATTCTTTAACTGATACATTTACACCTAAAAATTATGTTGCATCATCTCAAACGTTTACGATTGCAACTGATAGTTCTTTAGTTTATAAGAGTGAAATGAGAACTGTTGATGATAGGGAAGAGTTTCAGGTTATGATTAATATTGAAGATATTAAAGTAAATAATCTAGCTTATGTTACTGTCATACCTGGAACTGATAATGCAAAAGCAACTTCCAGATTTAAGTTGTATATTCCTGTAGATCCTCGTCCATTTGAATTTACTCCCGGACAAATGAAGTCCCAGATTAAAAAAACTAAAGAAATAATTGATGATATTGATTTTGTTTTAAAAAAGTTAGATAATATAATCAGTTACTGGAAGAAAACTTGTATAATTACATTTGTTACTCTGACTGCTAAGAATTCTTTCTTTGCCGGAAAAGGTGTAAATTTAGCTCGGCGTTCTGTAATGGGGTACTATAAAGAGAAATGTAAATCTGAAATTAGTTCTGGAATTTATAAAACTTTAGATGAATGTTATTTAGCACCAAAAAATATTGAAGAGATAAGAAGAAATGTTGAAATTGAGAAAGGAATTATTGAACAAGTAAATAATGAATTTAAAAGTTATAAAACTGTTGAGGCTTTAAAGGATAGTTCTACTCCTTGCGGAAGTTATCTTAAGACTGGTGGGAGTGTAGATGATTGTAGATTAAAATCAAGATTAGATCTTATGAAGGATAAGGTTGATTCGAAGTATTATAATTATGTTAAAGGTTCTTTTGATCCATTAAAATATAATTCAAGAATAAGTGATTTTGGTGCTGCTACAGCTTTTTATACTTCAAATCCTGCTTTATTTGGTAGTTCTAAGGATGAAGCTGTTGATGCTTATTTGAATTCTAAGATTGCTACTGATGAAAAGATTACTTCGGGTAGTTTAGACTTTTATAAATTAGATGGAATAGTTTTCAAAGATGGAAAAATGTCTGCTCCGGTTGGTGTTGAAAATGTGAATAATAAGGTAGAGAGTTTTGAAATTGAACCTGTAACTGAATTAGGTTTGAGTTTGAGGAAACATAATGACGAACCAGGAGTTTTAGCTTCTTTAGGTATTTCTGATCATAATGTACTTAATAATGAATTAATTAGAATGCGTCAAACTTTTGCAACAGTAAATGGTTATCCTATTTATGTTGCTAAATCAGAGTTTCATGAAATTCCTTTTCCATCTCAGGGAATGGGGAATGTAAAAACGCCTAAATCAACTGCAAAGTTGTATTATACTTTTGTAACTCAAGAAGCTAATGTTGCACTTGCAAAAAGTTATGTGAGACAAAGAAATTCTAAAACAGGAAATAGGGGTGTGTTTTCTGTTTTCTTATCATGATTTACAAGGAAAAGCATTATGTTATCCTGTTGGTGATGGAGATTATATTGAAGTACTTGAAAGATACAGGACTGGGTCTGTTTCTGAATTTAGGTTAATGAACGTTGGTGCGAATGAAGTGATAGATTGTGGAGGTGGTGATGATAAACAAAAAATACCTTGGGAAGCGATGAAATATAATGCGAAAAGTGGGTTCTATACTGATAAAATAAATTCTGCTGGTATTTGTAATCAAGAGGGAGATGTGGTTGGAAATTTAGATCTTACAACTGAGATTGTTTGTACAAAAGAGAATGCAGAAATATTATTAGATAGTTATGGACCTTCATGTGCTGATGTGATGGATCCAGGAGATTGTAAGTTATTATTTAACGCATGTGATCCTGTAATGTGTCCTACTTCAAGATGTAATTTAGGTGGGCGTGTGAAAGTTGATAATGTAATTCAGTCAGGTGTAGTTGGGTCAACGGTATTATGTTTACCAAATATTGATCAGGTTGCTGTTCCTGTATGTTTAACTGGAATTTCTGCAGGGTTAAAAAATGTTCAGAGCGTATTACAAGGTTATGTTGATTGTTTAGAAACTTCTTTATCTGGTGGTGGAGATATTGGAATTTGTGATTATATTAGATCAGTTGGAATTTGTGAAATGGTTTGGAGAGAAGCAACAAATATACTTAATATTAAAGGTGGAATAATTGATTGGGTTTCTGAGACTGCTTTAGGACAATCTGAAGGTGGAGTTGAGTATTTAACTTTCCAATCAAGTTTAGATAATGTTGGAAAATCATTTAATTATTTTACAACCGAATATAGTAACACTTTCTTAGCTGCTTATAGAGGACAATCTTCAGATGAAATTGGATCTCAATTATGTAGAATGTCAGTTTATGGAAAAGTACCAAAAATTGGAGATATATTAGATCAATTAGCTGAACCTGAGAATCCACCACAATATACTGCTTTCTTTGATTCAGTACCATATGTTTCTACTATGGGAGATATTCCAGGTGGTGTAGGCGGTGCGAGATTTTCAACTGATGAATTGAATTTGTATAAAGCATTCTATCATATTTATGCGGGAACCGGATTTCCTTCTACTTCTTCTGTGTTAGGAAGTCCCAAGTCTTTAGGTGGCGTACATGAAAAACCATTACAGTTTACTGTTTTTTTAAGAAGTAAGTATGAAGGTTTACCTATATTGTATGTTACTACTAATCCTCAAAGTGATGGTCGGAAGTATTTAGAAGTGGAGAAAGGAAAGTATGTTCAGCAAACTGTTCAAACTGTTGGACCAAAAGGTTATGATGAGATTTGCATTCAAGTTACTGGTGATGATATCAGATGTGGATTTGGAAAAGTAACATCTTCATTTGGATTTAATGAATTAACTGATCTTGCAATTACTGAACAGGTTAAGAAGGAAATAACTACTGCTTCAGAATGTGCAACTACAGATGAGTTTACTTCAACTAATTTAGGAAGTTTAACGATACCTTTCCCTGAGAATTATGGATTAGTTTCTACCGGTGTTGTTAGAGTTTGCAATCCAATAAGTCCAGGACCTGTTGAGAAGTGGGCCGTTGTTGGATCATGTGGGCAGTTAGGAAAATGTTGGTTGTTAAGAGAGTCTGCAAAGGTAAGTGATTTAGGATTGCAAGATGAAATTGAAGAAAGTTTAGTTAAGAGAATTGTTGGTGATGGATTACTGATTGAGATAGAACAAGCTCGTATTGCATTACGTTCTCTTGCAGGTTCTAAAACTATTTTATTAGGGAAGTTAAGAACTTTAGTTGAAGAATTTAAGAGAACTAAAGGAAAAGGTGCCGGTGTTGAATTTGTAGAGGAAGTTGAGGAGGAAATTACAAATGTTATAACTACTGCTGATTATGATTTATTAGTTGTAAGAACTCCTTCGAGTGTTCCTAAATTAGATGTAGAGAGAATGATTAATGTTTATCGTGTTCAAAAAGAGGATGTGGAATATTTAGCAAGAATGCTTTCTGCTGAAGGTGCTGGATTGACTCTCGAAGAGAAAGGTGCTATTATGCAAGTTGCAAAGAATAGAAGAGATTCTTCAAAAGGATATGGTTCAAGTTATAAAGAAGTAGTAACTAAAGTTGCAGGATGGACTCAATGGAGTGATATTGCGAATTATAAGACTTTGATTCAAGATGCTAGTAAAGGATTTACAGGTTATGATGCGGATGATGAAGTTAAAGCTAATGTTTTATCTGCAATGAGATTTATTTTACAAATAGATTCAGAGAATACTGGTGCTCAAAGGAGTATTGATGGAACTGATTGTTATTTTGATTTTGATAGTGTTAATAGAAAATCTTCTCGTGGTAGTGATGCTTCCGGTGCTAATTTAGGTGAGCCATATGGAAATCTTATGTTATTTGGTTCAGACCCATGTTAATGAATAAATTAATTTTAGTGGTAGTAATGATTTTGTTAATTGGGAATGTGGTTGTTGCTGAAACAATTGGTGATTTTAGAGATGTGATAAGAGAAAAAGCTCTCAATGAATGTTATGGTATGAGTTATGTTACTATTTCTGATGCTAATATTAGCCTAGCTAGGGAGATTGTGGAAGAAAAAGCAATTAAAAATTATATTGGGATATGTCAGAACCAATTTGTTGGAGCAATTAATCCTAAAAACGTTAGAGTTGTGTTTAATGTATTTAATGGTGAATATAATTCTAATGCCGAATTAATAGCTAATGGGAATAATTTGATTGCTCTTGCCTATTGTGAGAATTTAAACTCTTGTGTTGATGCATCTGTTTCTGAAGAAGTTCCTCCTGTGCCTGATGTTAAAATACCCAATTTAGATTCTGAAGATGTGTATCCTAAACAAAGTAATGAAAAAATTATTCAACCAAATGTGGAAGAGAATGTTCAACAAGTATATAAAACAATAGATATTTGTAATGGAGTTGGTAGATATGAAGGATATGAATGTAGGTCTGGCGCTGGGATAACTAATCAGGATTATTTGGACAAAGTAAGAAAGGATGAGATTTTTTCTGATCGTGAATGTGAAAATAGAAAATGTTGTAAAATAAGTGGTCATTATTGTTTTAAAAAAAGTGGTGGTATTGCTTTTCCAAAGAAGTTAGGAGAAATTCCCGGTGCTGAAGAATTAATAAAACAATTACAAGGATTAAAAGATAAACAAACAGAATTGACTTATCCGGATCTTACTCAAAGGGCCGGTGGGCAGGAAGAGATGGGGGAAGCTTGGTTACAGCAGGGTGATATTTTTAGAGAACTTGCTGAGATGGATAGGGAATATCAAGGTGAAGTGAATTTAAGAAAAAAAACTATAATTAAACGAATTGTTACATTGCCTTCTAAGGAAAAAGCTGTTGATGGAGAGGATAGTTCAGATGAACCTATTCCTGAAGAAGTTCCTGCTGAAGTTGATGAAATAATTGTTGGAAAACCAAGCATTGAATTACATAATAGCGGTGTGTGTAGTGGTTTTCCAATAAATTTTGAAAACTATGTTTCTAACAATCAAAGAGTTGTTTGTTTAAAGCCTTGTTGTGTAATGCCTCAGCTTAAGAAAAAATTAGAAGACACGGATGCTTCTCAAGTTTTATCAACTGCAAATAATCAAATAGTGATTCATAGTTCAGGGAGAACTACTGCGAGTCAGAGAAATTCTTATTTAGATTATTTAGGTGGTGGTGAAACTGCTTGTGGTCCAAAAATATTAACTGCAGATGAAAAAAAGAGAATCACAGAATTGAAGAAGAGTTTAACTGAAGATCAAAAAAATAAATTAAAAGCTAATGATGGAAGTGATTTAGGAAGTATATTTGGTGATGCAATTGCAAATAAAATAAATACGTTTGAAAATTATAACCTTTGTTTACATGCTTCTGGGACTGCAATAGATGTATTGTGGAAATCAATTTGGGAAGAAAATGAAAAAAACATTCCCAAGGCTAGATCTTTAATGGATCAAAATATTCCAGAACAAAATAGATTAAGAAGATTTTTGTGTGATCAAGGTTTGATAAATTGGGTTGGAGAATATTGGCATTATGATTATACTGGGGAAGGATGGAAGGAAGGTAAAGGAAAGAAGTTATGTTATTATGGAAAAGGTAATAATAATAAATTTAATTTTGGAGTTCCGTCTATTGAATCACAAAATGAATGGATAAATGGTGTTGGTTATAATATAAAAGAATCTGGAAATTTGGTTGAAAATAAGGACTGGAGGATAACTGAATGGGAGAAATTTGGTGAAGTTTCGAAATTTAAGTGTAATGAATGTGGTGAAACTGGTGAATGTACTGTGGAGATTTGTGAGGCATTAAGTAAAAAAGTTGGTGGTTTAGGTTGTGAGTGGAAAGCAAGAACGATCCTTAGTGATGATGGAACTTGTAGTCATAAAAAATCTGAAAAAGAAGTGCAACCAAAAAAAGAAACTGTAAAATTAGTTTGTCCTGGAATAAGTGAAGATTATAACGGTGGCACTTTAAAGAAAAATAAATATTTTAGTTTAATTGAAGGAAAAATTATGCCTGATGATTTTGATCCAGATGAGTCTAAGAAAGATGGAGATTATTTTAAGTTTGATGATATTGGTTCTTCTAAAGTAGAATTTGATCATTTTATTATCCTGAATGGTAAATTGGTTAAGAAAGATGGATTGAGTTATAAGCCTGCTGATGGATTTTTAAATATATTCTTAGGTAAACATAATATGGATGTTGATTATAAATATGGATCTGGTAAGGAGATTAATGTAGACTTTAATGAAGGAGCTTATGCAAAATACAAATTTAAAATAAATTGTAATAAAGAGACTGACTCTTGTGAATTTAATTCTCTTGTTAATGGTATTAAGAATATTGAAGGTTATAATTCTGATTGTGGGTTTACATTTGAAGCTGATGACCTATTGGGAGATGAGGATGAAGAGGAAGAATTTGATGATAATAATGTAGTGAGAGTAATGAGTTATAATGTAAGAAAAGGTTGTGGTTCAGAAAGATTTGAGAACTTTGAAGAATTTAGAATGTGTGATAAAAAAACAGAAGAGATTGCAAATTTTATTAGTTCTAAAAATCCAGATATATTGCTTTTACAAGAAGTAGATCAGAATTTTGTAGGAACCTTTTCTCCTTTCTTTAAAGAAGTTAGTTCTATTTATGAAAATGGTTTGGCTATATTTGTGTTTGGTAGTGGAGCTAACGTGGAAGAGAGTTCTATTGCGGAATATCAAACAAATGAGAACAATCAGGAAATAAGATATAATCTAAAATCTATTGTAACTGTAAAGGATAAAACTTATGTTGTTTATAACACACATTTATCAAGACCCAGGTTTGTTAATTCTGGAAATTTATGTCAATCTCAAACTGGACAAACTAAAAAGTATGGAAGTACATTAGAACAATTAAGACAATTGAAAGAGATATTAAATGATAATGATTCTGAAAATATTATTGTTGGTGGGGATTTTAATTTAGGGAGTGAGGAAATAAAAGAAATTAAAGGATTTAATTTGGTTAAAACAGAAGGTTATACTTTCCCAACTGAAGAATATTGTGATTATAGAAATTATTATGGTAAATTTGATGCTAAAGAAAAAATTGATCACATTTATTATAAGGATGGGGATGCTATAGGTGCTGGTGTATATGAATATACTAATGAAGAGGGAGTTGGTAAGCTATCTGATCATTATCCTGTTATGGTTGGATTAAATTATGAATAATAAACTGGGTGAAGAATGAAAAAACATATTAAAATAAATTCATATACTCTCGGATTAGTACTTGGTTTAGTTGGAATTTTATATCTTGTAAGGTTTTTTGCTGCAAAGTGGTTAGTAGCTTTGAAAGATTCTATTCCTGAACTGATGCAAATGCAGCAGGAATTATTATCTAGTAATTTAACAGCACAGATTAACGGAACAATTGTTGAACAAACAACAAAATATACTTATTATTCTTTAGGATTATATTTTGTTTTATTGCCTTTAGGAATTTATTTTTTAATTCTAATTTTTGAAGGTTCAGCCTGGAAAGAATTGTTAAATATAAGCTGGAAGAGAATAGCTTTGTTGAGTATAATTAATTTTGTTTGTTTAGCTATTTTTAGTTTAGCATTCTTAGATATTATCTCTTTGTTATTTTTTGGAATTGGATATTTAAGTATCTGGATGTTTGTTATAATCTCTTTGGTGGTTGCCATTATAATTTATTTCAATTTAATAGCATTTATTAAAAAATATAATTTAAGAAATGTTTTGGTGTATGGATTGAATAAATTAAATAAAATATGGTACTGGTATTTGTTGTTTTTAATCTGTATTTTTATTGTGTTCTTGTTTATCCTTTTACTTCATGTTTCAGTGGAAACAGGATCTTCTTTTTTAATAGTAGGATTGTTAACTTTATTGTTTGTGATTTTAATGAATATGTTAAGGATTAAATTGTTTAAAGTTTTAAGTTAAATCTCATTTAGTGAGATTTTTAAAATATTTTCTTATTAGATTAAAAATAGAATTAATGTAATTTGGGTTTGATTTTTAATGAGAAATAGCAAGGGATTAGCATTAAGGCAAACATTGTTAAATATGCAAATTTGTTTGGTAAAAAAATTAATATTGCTGCTATGCTAAATCTTCCTATGACCGCACCGAGATCTGTTGCCGTTGCATATAATGGATAATATTTCTCCTCTTCTTTAGGTTTAATCTGTTTGAAAAAAAAGGAATCTTGTAATGGTTCCAGGCATGCCATGAAAAAAGTTCCTAATATGAGTAAGAGCAGTTGAATGTAAATGTTTGGAATGAAGAAGATTAGTAGTGAAATTCCTGCTAATCCAAAATATCCTAATTTGAAAAAAAACTTAAAACCTAGTCTCTCTGAAAGTTTACCAATTTTATATTCTGCTATAATTAGTGGTACTGATGCAGCTGAAATAAATAGTGGAACTATCCAAGGACTTAATTTGTTGTGTATTATAAATAATGGTGCATAAATATAAATTATTGGATACCATGCATAAATCCCTAATGACATTATAAATGGTAAGTGAATTTTTTTGTTTTTAAGAAAATCTTTAATATTTTTTAATGGTTTCTCATCAATTTTTATCCTATGCTTATTTAACTCTTTTATTTTAAGAGCAAAGAAAATTAATAATCCTAAAAAAAGTAAAATTGAGGATATAATAAAAACTGATTGCATTCCTAATTTAACTAAGAAAAATCCTCCAATTAATGGGCCTATAACCCAACCTAAGTTCATAGTGCTGTAAAGAAAACTCCATTCTCTATTCAATTTATTATTTGGAATAGAGTCTCTGAATAGAATATCAAAACAGTTAATTCTGAAGACACCTAAGATTGTAACTAAGATTGTTAATCCTAAGAATAAGTAAAGGTTTCTGAATAAACCAATAAGAAAATAGGAAATGATTGCTGTAATTAAACAGAATTTTAATATTTTAACTTTATTATATTTTTCTATTATGGGGGTTACCATAAATATTAAAGATAAAGATAAAATTCCTAAAAAAGTTGCGATGAAACCGATTGTTGATGCTGATAATCTAAAACTATCCATATAAATTGACCAGACAGTTTGTATTCCTGCAAATCCCAGTGAAGTAAAGAATGAAACAAGATAGAACTTCTTTCCTAAATATCTTCTTCTTCTTTTGAAATTAAGGTGAAACATTAGTTTGTTTTTCTTTATTCTATTTAAAAAGACTCTGTTTTAGTTTACCAACAAATTCCCATTGTTCCTTTAACTGATGTTGAATCTTATCAACTCTATTTTGTTCAGATCTATCTAATTTTCATCAACTTCATTTGTTGTAGATATTCTATACATTTCTATCACTCCTCTTTTTTGATTTTTTCGTTTTTCTGAAAACTGGAAATATAGACAGATATTAAATTAATAGTAAGATGTGGGAGACAGGGTTCGAACCTGCGTAGACACTAAGCCACTGGGTGTCTTCCAGTCATTGCAATGATGCTCTTCACACCCTTGTTTGAAAGTCCTAAGCCCAGCCCGTTTGACCACTCCGGCACTCCCACATATATTTAAGAGGGACATAAAATCTGTTTTTATAGGTTTTGGTTAGTAAATTTTGAATTTATATCTAGGTTTATGTCTTGCGTGAACATCTCTTTCTCTAGTAACAGAATCAATTATCTCCTGAATTTTATTTCTCATTAATTTAGGTTTTATATTTTTTACGGGAGTATATTTTAAAGTTGTAATTATGAATATGATTCCTAAAGTTGTTGTTATTAATATTAATGAAAGTTTAAATTTAATTGGAATTTGTATATTTGTAACTTCTGTTTCTTTTCCAATAGGTTTTTCTCTGATTTTTATTGTTTGAATCTCCTCTTGAATTTGTGTTGTACCATGATTATTTGTAATGGGTTTAGATTCTTTTTTTATTTGGTTTGTATTTATTGGATCTTTTTGTTCACTAATGAGAATCCCTTTTTGTGAACCTCCTGTTTCTTTGCTAGAACTTGATGATGATGAACTTGTTTGTTCTGGGGTTTCTTTAATTTTTTCTTTAGTTTCAATTGTAAATTTTGATTCTGACATATTAATTTTATTTAATGAATTATTTATATAAACTTTTATATTATTCTCTCCTTCTTTTCCTGTTATTGTTGTGTTACTTAAACAATTGAAAGTTGTGTTTATATTTTCTAAATTATACCAACAAGAATCAATTGAGGATACAAGGTCTTCTATAGAAATTTCAAGTTTTATTTCTTTGTTATTGTGTGTGCTCCCATCTTTTGGATTTAAAATAGTTATTAATGGAGGATTGGTTGTAATTTCTTCTATATTAATTATATAGCTATCCAAAGATGGTGTTAATGACCTTGTATCCCCTAAATATAATTCAAATTGCATACATTGTTCTGTAGCATTATCTAAAAAAAAGATGTTCTCTTCTTTTGTTGCATTTTGAAATTCTTTTGATTCTATTTCATCACAATTACCTGATTTGGATTTTAATGTTGAATCTTTTAATTCTCCTTTAAATTCAATACTTTTCCATTTGAAATTGCTTAAGTTTATGTAATCTAATGAACTGTGGATTACACTTTGATAATTTGCTTTTTGATAAATAAAATGTTGTGATTCTTCATATAATTCTTTTATTTCTTCTTCACTTAAAGTTCTATTGAATATTTGTAATTCGTCTATTGTTCCATTAAAAAAATGTTCTGGATTAGTGGGATTTCTTGCTCCAATAACTGCATCTCCCTTTGTATCTGTACAATAATCATTTATGAGACTTGTATCTGCTATAAGAGTAGAAGTTTCAGCACCATCAATAAATAGTCTCACATTTTCAGAAGCAGGTGAAGTGTAATATAAAGCTACAAAATGGTGCCAAACATTATCATTAACTAACGCATTTGATTTAGTTGAAATAACATTTATACCATTACATTTGTAGATATTACCTACTAATTTTTTAGTGGCATCAACTTCTATATCCCATTGATAAGTAGAACCACCGCCATATTTACCTAGGAGGATATTTCTTTGGGCACTGTTATTTGTTTTAGATTTAAACCAACCACTAATAGAAAAATAATTGTTACTAAAATGAAGACTACTTGAGCTATTTGTAATTGTTATGGAATCATCAATACCATCAAATTCAATTCCACCGTTTAATTTACCTTCTTCTGTAAAGAATGCTCCAATATCAGCGTCGTTGTTTTTATTGTTATTATAATTTTGAATTTCTTTGGAATATTCTTCCATTTTGAAAGTTGCTTTTGGATCTAAATAGTTTTCATTACAGGATTCGGAATTATTTATTGTTTGAATTTCTTCTATTGTTAATGATTTGTTCCATGCTTGCAAGCATTGCATTTTCCCTTTGAAATATTGAGTGTTTCCTCCATTTTTTCCGATAAGAAAGTCTTTACCTTCTCCTTCAAAATGTTCTCCTATGAAATCTTCTTCACCAATCTTTAATCCTGATTGATAATATGTTACCATATCATTGTTGAAATCAAAAGCACAAGCAATATTGAACCATTGATTATTTTCTTTCAATGTTAGTGGTTTTCCAATTTGTGTACTGATTCCTACTTCATTTATAGAATAGCAATATAACTTTGATCTGTATATTGACATTCTAACATGAAAAACTCCATTTTTTCTTACTAAAATCCAATCTTCTTGTGCGTCTTCTACCGCTTTCAAGTTTATCCATGCACTTAAAGTAATTTCAGTTTCTCCAGAAAAGTTTAAACTTGGGTTTATTTCTGAGATAAATAAATAATCATCAATACCATCAAATTCTAAGCAAGTATTTCCAAATTTACAATCTGTACTTTTACTTGGAGAATTAGTTTTAATTTGATTGTTAAAAACTGAAACATCTTTGAAAACATTTTCTTCGTCATCAAAAGTAAAAATTAATTTAGCATCACTTTCTTTCTGTAATTCACCTTCTTCTAAAATTGTTTGATTATGTGTACCTTTCCATTCTGCTATTTCGAAATCGGAAGCACTTACAAAGGTAAATACTAAGAGAATGATCAGAATACCACCTGGTAGGATCTTTCTATTCTTCTTTGTGTTTAGTGTTTCCATTTTTCGTAGCTCTCGCTAAGTAAAGTTACTTACATAATTTTTGAGAGAGGGATCTAATTAGTTGATTAAAGTGTAATTTCTAGTTGGGGTTATTCTCTCGGTTTTTTTCTTTTTTCCCAGTAATGTAATTTACAGTTACCAATAGCTCTTACGTGAATTTTTCCTTCACCTACTAATTTTTGTAATGCCATTGCTGCAGTTATTCTGGAAACTTTTGTTTGGTCTGCGAGTTCTTGAATTGTTAACCCAGTGTTGTCACCTTGTAATATCTCTTCTATTTTGGTTATAGTTTCTTCTAACTTTGACATAACCTTTTTAAGTTACTATTAGTATATAAATCTTGTGCTTGTCATTAGTGTATATAAAGTTGTGTAAAAGAATGTTGAATTTGAAATTTTTTATTTATTCTTCTAGAATTCCGTTAATTGATCCTTCTTGACCTGGTCTAGATGTAATCTTTACCTTTCCTATTTTTGTTTCAACTATGGTACCTTTGGTAAGAATATTTCTTCTAACGTAATGTCTATTTGCAGTATTCTCTAGAACTTTAATAATCTCTGATTTTTGAAATTTTTTTGTTTTTTGATTTTGGACATTAATTATATTAGTAGATAATAAAGATAATTTATTATCACCACCGTGTGTTCTTTTTTCTTTTACTCTTTGTTTATCTATTTTTGTTAATGCCGGAATTCCAGCTAGTTGTTTAAGTTTTTTAGTGATTTTATGATATCTACCACCTGATGGTTTTTTCTTTGATCTTTGTTGTGATCTTGCCATTATTTTTTGAGTCTTAATTGATTTTAAATAGTTTTTGGTAATAGTTTTATTTTAAGATCGTTGGTAGATACTAGCAAAGTTTAAATAAGACTATTATTAGTTCAAAATTACCTTTATGGGGGTTAGAGAAATATGAACGAAGTTTTAAGACCTTTGGATACATTGAATGGGGCGAGAAATAAGTCTGTTCTTGTAGAATTAAAAAATGGGAGACAGTATGTTGGTAAGTTGAGATCATTTGATATTCATGTTAATACCGTTTTAGAAGAATGTGAAGAAAAAGTCGATGGGGAGTTAAAAAGAAAGATTGGTACCACTTTTATTAGAGGTGATACAATTTTATTTATTTCTGTAAATTAAGATGGTAAAGGGAACACCCTCTATGGGTAAGAAGTCTGGAAAGAGAAATAACTTAAGATGTAGAAGGTGTGGAAGTCCCAGTTATCATAAAATTAATTCGATTTGTAGTTCTTGTGGATTTGGTAGGACTGCGAAGCTAAGGTCGTATGCTTGGCAAAGAAAGAAGTAATTTGTTAAGGGTGGATTTTAATTCTTGAGAATTTTGAACTCATACATAGGTTGTGGACTAATAGGTATATTTATAAAGTTAATAAGTCTGTTGTATATAAGCTTTTTTGTGAGGCTTTGCGGTGGTGACAGATGGAATATGGGATAGATCTGGGTTACGTGGTTAATGTTGATGAAAATGAATTACCTAAAAAGGATTATGAAACGTTTCTATCTAATAGTGCAAGAATGAAATTACCTGAAGAAGATTTGGGAATTCTAAGTTTATTATATGATTTGAGGAAGAAGGAGTGTATTGAAGAATGAGACAAACAATGAAATGTCCTGAATGTGGTGGTTCTAATTTAAGAGTTCAAAAAGAGAAAGGTGAGGCTGTTTGTAGGGATTGTGGTTTAGTTATTGAAGATAAGATGATTGATTTTGGGCAGGAATGGAGAGAGTTTGATGAGTCTGATGAATCTAGTAAGAGAAGGACCGGTGCTCCAATGACTTATACTAAATATGATCAAGGTTTAGCTACTGATGTCGGTGCAAAGGGTGATATTTATCATCTTGGTGCAAAAGGTAAAAGTAAGTTCTTTAGATTAAGAAAATGGCAACATAGAATCTCAACTGCAATTGAAAGAAATTTGAAATTAGCTTTGGCAGAATTAAAAAGAGTTAGTTCATATTTAAAATTGCCTGAGGCTGTTAAGGAAGAAGCAGCAAGAATTTATACAATGGCTGTGCAAAAAGGTTTGGTTAGAGGAAGATCAATGGAATCTGTTGTTGCTGGTGCATTATATGCTTCATGTAGAAGGCACGAAGTTCCTAGGACTTTAGATGAATTATCAGAAGCTTCAGGAATTGATAAAAAAGAAGTTGGAAGAACTTATAGATTTATAACAAGGGAATTGGGAATTAGAATTTTACCTTCAAATCCTGTTGATTATTTGCCAAGGTTTGTTAGTGCATTAAAATTAAGTGCAGAAACTCAATCTAAAGCAGTAGAAATTTTACAAAAAGCTAGAGATGCTGAGTTGACTTCAGGGAGAGGACCAACTGGGATTGCTGCTGCGTCATTATATGTAGCTGCTTTGATGAATAATGAAAAAAGAACTCAAAGAGAAGTTGCTGATGTGGCAGGGGTAACTGAAGTTACAATAAGAAATAGATATAAGGAATTGTTAAAAGAATTAGACTTGAAAGATAAAATAAAGAAAGGTATTGATGCTGATTAAATTTCTATTTCCATAAAATCTTTTGCAATTTTGGTTTTTTTGAATTCTTTTGTTTCTTTTAATAATTCTTTTTCTGATTTATATCTTTGAGAGAGATGAGTAATTATTAGCTCTTTTACTTTGGATTTTTTTGCAATTGAAACTGCTTGTTTTATTGTTAAGTGTTTTGCTTCTTTTGCTTGGTTTTTTTCTTTTTCCATAAATGTTCCTTCTGAAATAAGTAAATCTGAGTTCTTTGCAAGCTTAATAGCATTTAAACATTCTTCTGTATCTAATAAAACTGTGATCTTTTTTCCTGGGATTAATTCAGTAGCATTTTTAACTTTTATTTTTTTGTTATTGTATGTAATATCCTTACCTTTCTGTAATTCTCCGAGCAATGGATGTTGTTCTAATCCAAATTTTTTTGTATAATCTAGTTTTATTTTCCTTTTATCTTTTTCAATAAATGAAAAACCTATACATGGACAAGAATGATTTAAGGGTAAACAATCGATAATATAATCTTTATTCTCAAAACAGATACCAGATTCTATTTCCTTAATTTTAACTTTAATTTTTTCATTAAAAATGCATGCATTCATTAAATTAGTAAAATATTTTTTTGTGCCAACTGGACCGTAAATTTCAAGTTCTTTATTATAATTGTTGGATCCTAAAGTTCTGATTAATCCACCTAATCCTAGAACATGATCACCATGCCAATGGCTTATTAAAATCTTTGAAATTTTATTTGGTTTTAATTTTGCAAATTTAATCTGTCTTTGAGTACCTTCACCACAATCAATAAGAATTAATTCTGATTTATAATTGATTGCGATTGCAGATACATTTCTTTCTTTTGTAGGTGTCATACATCCTGTACCTAAGAAAGTTATTTTGATCATACGCATTTATTATAGAGAATGTTTTAAATACTTTATGTGTCTAAATATGTTTTATGTCTAAGAAAAAAGAGAATATTGGTTTTGTTGAAGGAGTTTTAGTTGGAAGAAATGTAATTGCAGATTCTAATGATGAGACAAGAGAGTTATATGATAAGACAAGATATGGAGAACTATTTAAAAGTAATAAGTTTCAATATGCATTATTAGAAGCTTTGTTTTTAATTGAACGGGGAAAGTTTAAAATTTTTGATATAAAAGGGGTGGAATTGGATTTTGATGGTTTTATTAAAAAAGCTTCTAAGTTAGAAAAAAATTTCTGGACAAGATATTTAGTTTTTGCGGATTTGCGTAGAAGGGGATATATAGTTAAAACTGCTTTGAAATTTGGTGCGGATTTTAGAGTTTATGATAGGGGAGTTAAACCAGGTGAGGATCATGCAAAATGGGTTGTATTTCCAGTTTCTGAAGGTGATGGTTTAACATGGTTTGAATTTTCTGCTAAGAATAGGGTAGCTCATTCAACTAAAAAGAAATTGTTAATGGGTATTGCTGATGCTGAAGGTGAGATAACATATTATGAAGTTGGATGGATTAGGCCTTAAGTGATTTAATTAACTCTTGAAATGGAGCGAAACTAAACTTTCTAGACTAATAATTCTTTTAAATTAAGTTTATACTTGATATTTTATGGTCGAATTAAGAGAGAGAGTTTATAATTTTATGAGCATTCAAGGACCGGTAGTTCCTATTCAAGTTGCAAAATATATTGAAAATGAAAGTTATGTAGCTTCTGCTGTCTTATCTGAATTATTAGGTTCTAAAAGAATAAGGATCTCTAATAAGAGTGTTGGTAGTTCCAGATTATATTACTTACCTGGCCAAGAAACTAAAGTTGGAGATTTACTTTATCCTCATTTAAATTCAAGAGAGAAAGATGCTTATAATCTTTTGAAAGAAAATTCCGTATTAAAAGATACTGAACTTGAACCTTGGTGTAGGGTGGCGTTGAGAGATTTGAAAGATTTTGCATTTGGTTTGCTTGTAGAAACTCCACAAGGTAAAGAAGGATTTTGGAAATTTTCTCTTGTTTCTGATTCTGTTGCTTCTGA
>JAGVXZ010000005.1 GCA_018303515.1 Candidatus Woesearchaeota archaeon
TCCAATTCCTCTTACAGCACCATGACATTGTCTTCTTACAACGTCAGCCTTTTGTAAAGTATCTGAAGCTAAACAAATTCCATTAATAGCTTTTAAAATTCCCCTTTCAGTTAAATTAATTTTTCCTTCTTTTTCTTTTAAATAATCTAAGAATTTATTAAAATTTTGAAATTCAGAAACAGAATATTTTGGTTTTACAGTCAACTTAACTTTTCCGCCACCTTTTGGATAAAATCCCCTTTTAATAATTTCTAAATCAATATTCTTTACAAATTTTTTTATAAATGGTAAGAAGATTTCTTTTGTATAATCAATTGTTGGAGAAAAATTTACATCAGTCCCACCTTTAATTTCAAGTATAGTTTTTTCTTTTGCAAACATTGCCGGATAAATAATATTTTGAATTAATAATGTAATTGAACCAGCAGTTCCAATATCTTCTTTTATATTTCCTCCAATCAATTCTCCTGGCATAAACCTTATTTCCCTAGAACCTATTTTAATTCCTGGTGCACTGGCATCACACATTTTTTTTAATACTTTTACTGCTGTAAGGTGTTGTGCTTTTAATCCTGGTGAGGGCCTCGAAGATCTAATATTTGTTATATGAATTGGTTTTCTAGATAAAGCAGAAAAACTTAAAGCATACCTAACTAATTGTCCTGATCCTAATCCATAAGATCCATCAACATTTATCATAACATTATTTAAGTAACTCTAAAATAAAAAGGTTCCCAAAATTATTTTCAAAGTTAATATTATCACTAAATATGGATTATTAAGTAGATATTCTCAATTCTTATGCAATTATCTAAAATTTAATTTTACCAGTAAGAGTTTTAAATCACTATACATTCCTAATTTTATTATGAGATACTTATCAGGAAGTGAAGAAAAGAAAGCACTTGAGTATCTTACAAAAGTCACTCAAATTGCTTTAAGTTCTACTTGTGAGCGTTCTCGCTGTGGTTCAATTATTGTTCAAAACGATGAAATAATTGGGAGCGGCTTTAATAGCCCGCCACAAAACAAAGAAGAATCGCGAAGATGTTCCGATCCTAAAGAGTCATATCACAAAAAAGTTAAGGATACAACTTGTTGTGTTCATGCTGAACAAAGAGCCATAATAGATGCTTTAAGAAATAATTCTAATCAATTATCTAGCTCAAGATTATATTTTATCCGTGTTGATGAGGACGGAATACCTTTGCATGCTGGAAAACCTTATTGTACAATTTGCAGTAAAATGGCTTTAGATGTTGGTATAGAAGAATTTGTCTTGTGGCACGAAGATGGAATTTGTGTTTATGATACAAATGAATATAACACTCTTTCTTTTCAATACTCTGAATAAATAAGTGAAATTCATTTCACCCGCTACTGTCCACGTTATATTTTCAATCCAATCAACATTGTTAGAAGTCTAATCAATAACTTCAATTGGAAGTCTATTCCATTTTTCTAATATTACTCCTTCAAGATCAAGTGGTTTAAATCTCGGAACTTTAAACACTACAATCTCTTGACCAATACCTATTGCCGCTTCCTCTCTATTACCAAATTCTACTACATAACCTAACTCTCTAAAAAACTCTTCAATTGCAAACTGATATCTTGTATTGGTTGAGTACTTGGATTCCTTCATTTTAAATTCACCAAAGTTTCTTTATTAAATAAGGTTTATAACTTTTTCTATATTAGATCCAATGTGTAGTCCAGTGACATATGTCACCGGTACTATAAGTTATCTGCAAAGCTAATCTTATGAAAAAAGAAATCATAAGAAAAGAATTTCTCAAATTAAGAATAAGGCAGTATTCTTATTCAAAATGTAAGACACAACTTAAAGAATTGTATGGATTTATTGTTAGCATTTGTACATTGAAACGATGGCAAAAAATCAAAGTTTTTGAGAACCCTGGCTTTTTATCAATAATTTGTGTAGCAAACAATAGTTTAGGGGTGCCCTCTTATTTTTGAAGATATTAACTTTTAAGTAGTAAACAAGCGAAGGTTTTATATATTATATTACTTTTTCATAGTTCATGGACGAATATAAAGATAAATATCAGAATTATAATTTTAGATTTAATTGGACTAGCTCAAAACCATTTGATCCAAGAAAAGAAACCGTAGAAGTTAGACTAACCACAAGAGACGGTCAAGAATATTCTGCTTACTTTACTGCAAAAGGTTTTATTGATTATATTTTTGAAAAGAATAAAAAAACAGGTGAATGTGCAAAAGGAGCTTATTTCAGTATCCCTAACATGATTTTAGTTGAGGAAATATCTGAACGAAATGTAATGGCTACTATTGATGATTTAATCAATAATTTAGAAATTGAAACTTATTTTAAAAAAGTTGATTAATTCCCATATGTTTCTTCTATTTTATCTATTACTTGGTCTTGGTTTCTTCCCTTTGCAGATTTAGCAACTATTTCGTAATTGTTCTCTCCAATTTTATGATAATACAATCTTGCACCATTCCTTCCTCTTAAATAATAAACATCTGTTCCGCTTATGTGACCTGGGTGACCTAATCCTGCTTCAAAATTACCTTTACTTAATTCTTTGACAAGATGGTTTAATTCTCTCTCAACTGTTTGGTTTCTGACAGCGTCTTGTGTTAATCTTAAAATAGAGGATGATTTCTTAATTGCACTTGAGAGAGTAATTTTTTCCAGTCCAGAATACGTTATTGCGAATAAAACAATACTTGAAATTATAAATATAATTCCTAAAAATGAACTAAGAACAGAATTAGTTGAAGCAGTAACGCCTATGAATGCACTGGTAATATTTGATTAAGAATTAATCAGCATAAAGATACCAATTATAAAAGTAATTGCACTAATTGTTAATTTTGTAGTTTTCTTATTCAATGTCATTACAATAAAATGAGAAACTACCATAAAAAGATTTCGAGCAACTCGTTGCGAGACTATCTGTTCGAAGGAAAAACAATGGAATTGGAAGAAGAAGCCCTTCAATTTTTGCATTGTTCAGAAATTTCTTTGCTTTTGAAATGTAATTATTGGACGGCTTCTCCTGTTAAATCTCATGACTCTGAATTAAGGATTCCTGTTCCAAATTCCAGACGCTAACTTATAGTACTGGTGACATATGTCACCGGACTACACACTATATTAGATCCAATAAATTTGAAGTCCTAAAAAAATGGAAGATGGACTCTGGCTAAAACAAGATTTATAAACAATTTATAGATTAATATATCAATATGAAAAAAGTAGGAATAATTGGGGGTCTTGGTCCAGAAACAACTTCGGAATTTTACTTAGACTTAGTCTTCTCTTGCCAGAAGAAAGACAGAACTCATAGACCTTCAATAATAATTGCCAGCGTTCCTTTGCCTTACAAAATTGAAGAGGAAGCGATTGCTAAAAACATAGGCTTTGAAAGAATCCCACCCTTTTTAATTGAAGAGGCAAAGAGATTAGAAAAATCTGGTGCAGATTTTATTGTAATGCCTTGTAATTCACTCCACATTTTTATAAAAGAAATAAGGAACGCTGTCAAAATACCTGTTTTAAGTATTGTTGAAGAAACAGTAAAATTCCTTAAGAAAAACAAATTCAAAAAAGTTGGAATTGTTTCCACTTCTGCAACGATTAAGAATAGATTATACGAAAATGCTTTTGAAGAAAATAATATAGGCTATGAAACACCTGATGATTTCCAACAAGCCAAAATGGGAAAAATCATTCTTAATCTTGTTATCGGAATGCAAAACAACAAAGATAGAGAAGAAATCATCAAAATTATAAATGATTTTGAAAAAAAAGATGTTGATTGCATTGCTCTTGCATGCACAGACCTTCAATTATTAATTCCCAAACATCCCACATTAAAAATATTTGATACAATGAAAATCTTTGCCAATATAACTGTCGAAAAAATCTTAGAATAATAAAATAGGCTATATTGTAAACACCGTTAACTTTATAAGGTTTTAATCTAATAAAGATTCATGGAATTACCACAAGAAATTGAAGTTTGGTACATAATACCCACAATAAGAAAAGAATTAGCGATTGCTATGAAAGAAACAGGACTAAAGCAATCAGAAATTGCAAAAAGATTAGGTTTAACCAAAGCTGCAATCACAAATTATATTAATAAAAAAAGAGCAAAAGAATTACAATTCGATGATGATTTTAAAGTTAAAGTAAAAGAATCTGTAAAAGAAATTAAAAATGAATTTGATGCAGTTAGGCAAATTCAAAAATTATTAAGGTTAGCACATGAAAAAAAGGTAGTATGTGAAATTCATAAAAGAAAGAATCTAGTGGAGGATTTAAAAGACTGTAACGTCTGTTTCGAATAAAAATGTGTTGTGAAGCAGTAGATCCAAAATACAAGGGTGGCCTTTGTTTACATGAAAGAGAATTTATTTACTCACGTAAAAATAATTATTCAAGAGATTTTACAAATGAATATTCAATGAGAGATTATTAAACCTTTTATCTTATATTTTTTATAAAATAGAATTACTAAAAAGCACATTAAAAAAACGTTTTAGAGAGATCTATTTACAGCCTCTAGACTTACAAATAAAAAATTAAACATAATAAGTGTTATATTGCCCGAATGAAATGATAGCGAAGGAGCCGAAGGCGAGTGAGAGTTGTAGTTGTTTAGTTTCAAAAAATTATTCTGTTATTTTATGATTATTTTTTAACAATCACTTCGTTTATTTTATGTGCTGACTCACAACCACAATTCAATATAATGAGGTTGACTTCTCTCCGCTTTATGTGGAGGTGCGAAGCAAAGCGGAGCAAGTTTTTTCAGTTCCAATGTAAGAAAGGATAGTTTTCCATTCAGCACAGAAGGCTTTTTGCCTTCTTGTGCTTGCGTTCTTATAGTTCACCGTCCGTAGAAGTGTACGCTTAAAGTTGTAACGTTTCTTTTGTTTCATCTAGAATGCGTTTTGCTAATTGAAGTAATTCTTGATACTCTTTATTTTCCAATGATACTTTTGTGCTGTACTGGTAATCTTCCCGAATGCTAACTGCCGTCTCCGGTGATTCTTGCGTTTCTGTTATGTCCAGAGTATTCACTTTTTCCAAATCCTCTTTGGCTAATGGTTATTTTTTTATCCTCTATAAGACTAGCAATAATGGCAAAAGTACATTCTTGATTTCTGGTTTCATAACCAAATTTTGCTAGAATGGCAAGAAAGCAATGATAAATCATGTAAAAAAGACTGCTTGAACACCAATCTGAATATCCTCCTCTTTGAAGATAGAGTGTTATTTTTAGATTTCGTTCGGCTTTGGCAAGATGTTCTCTTGCTTTTTCCAGATCGGTATCAACTTTGACCAGTCCACGATGTTGCTTTCCTGTTTGAAGTTCTTTCTTTGCTTTATTCAAGCACCAGTCCACTTTATTCTTTGCGTGACTCATTATAAATCTCTAGGAATTTTTCTTCTCCCATAATAACCATACCTTTTATGGCATTGAGAAGCGGTTTATCTCGCTTTTTAATGTTTTTGATAATATCATTGTATGTTTGGTACATAGGATGAATTTTTTTAATGTTAATTTCGTTGAGTTCTTTTATCTCTTGCTGAAGTTTAGGGAATCGTTTTTGATCAGTTATTAAAAGAACATCAATATCGTTGGGGTTTGATTTTTCCAAAACCGAGCCAAAGAGAATGATACTATCCGCATTTTTTATCTTTTTCAATTCTTCAATCCATCTTTTTACTTGAGGATTTGCATGAGGAGATTCTCTTGATAACATTAATTCTACATAGCGGCGAGCATAAGTATTCTCTGTGTTTACCCGGTAGATTACTGCTTTACCGATTTTCTTGGATTTTAAGATTGATTCCTGTTCAAGTCGTTTGAGTATCTTAAGTGCACCCATAGCAGTAATTCCTACTACTTTTGCGATGCTGTTTGCATTATAATCTACCTCAGGGTTTTTAACGAGCCTGAGTACGATGTCCATTTCTGCTTTAGTTATATCTATCATATAAACTCTAAGTTTAGATATTTAAACTGTAAGTATATAAATGTTTTTCACAACTGCAAAATTACAATTTGATGATGATTTTAAAGTTAAAGTAAAAGAATCTGTAAAAGAAATTAAAAATGAATTTGATGCAGTTAGGCAAATTCAAAAATTATTAAGACTAGGGGATGCTATTTCCCTCGGTAACCAAACTTTTTATCATAGGTTTTGTGATCCGTAATGTCAAGAACAAATGCAACAATTTCAACTTCGCTTTCTCCATCAGTTAATGAATACAACATTCTCCAAAAGACAGGAAGTTCGACATGAAAAAGGTTTGTTGCTCCATATCTCAGTTTATATTCTCCGGGAATGAGATTTTTAGCGATGGGTTCTCCATAATGCGGATTTGATTTAATCAGTTCTACCTTTTGATTGACAGCTTTGAGAATCATCCGCTCAGTTTTGGAAGTTGGAGCCTCTTCATTAAGATACTTATAGACTTCTTCAGCCTCTGGAGACAATTTTACGCGAACAATTTTCATAATTCAAGACCATCAGTAATAGCTTTCCGTAAGTTTGGATTTGGATTGTGTATCCAAGTTATGCCTCGCATGGTTGCTAAAATTTTGTTGCTCAATTCGAGATATTCAAGAATCACTTTAAGGGTGTTATGGTTTATTTGCTTAGGAAGTATGCGTTTAAGTTCAGCAACAGTAATAACGCTTTCATTCATGTTTTTGAGGGTGTCTTCTACCATAAGTACTGTGTTTAAAGTAGGGCTATGTTCAAGTCTGTGTTCTTGTTGTAGTTTAGGCATTTTGGTATGTAATAGTTATCAAGTTATAACCAAATAAGATTAACTTATATTTAAACCTTTTGCTTGGTTTTTTCTATTTTCCATAATGCAGCTTCTTCAATTTTCAAATTTCTTTGAATCCTATATTTTTATGGAGACTAATTGAAGCTTTATTAGAAACAACAGTGCTGCTCAAAGCATATTTTTGTTTCTTTGGCGTTTCTTTTCTGCTTATCTCAATATATTTCTTAAGCAAAGCTTTAGCAATACCCTTTCTTCTGTGTTTTTTTGAAACAACCAGATCTTCGGTATAATTTGCATAATGAGAATAATCTCGAGCATAAATTAAAACACCCACTACATTATTGCCATCTAATACAACAAGGCTATTCTTTCTTTTTATCTTCTTATTTAAGCAATTCTTTGCCAAATTCAAAAATAGGCCAACTCAAAAAATATTAAAAAGCACATTAAAAAAAAGTTTAGAAATCAAATATAATTTTTCAAACGTAAGTTATAAAAAGGAGACTTATTTAACTCTAACAAGGTAGAAATTTACCGTTTAGTAGATAAGTATAAATTTATATCAAGACACATAATAGATTGTAAAAATAGAATAGGATGTAAAAGTCAATGAAATTAGAACATGATAGACCCAATTGTATTGGATGCTGTGCTTGTGCAGCTATAGCACCAGATTTTTGGGAAATGAAAGAAGATGGATTAAGTTCAATTAAAGGTTGCAAAGAAATTAAAGAAAATAATAAGATCCTTAAAGAAGAAAAAGAGTTAACAGAAAGAGATTTTAAAATTAATTTGGAAGCTGCCGAATCTTGTCCAGTAAACGTGATTCATATAATTAAAAATGGAAAAAAAATTATCTAAAAAAAAAGATCCGATGGATGAAGCACTAAATCTTATTTTAGAATATGAAAAAGATATGCCACCAAGAAAAATTTCTGAGGAGTATGAATTTTAAATTTTGAAACTAATTCACTCTAATTCCAAATAAATCCTTTTTCTTAATTGTATCATCTATTCTTCCTTCTGAAGAAGCAGGACTCCCAATCCCATAGGAACTTAATTTTTTCTGTCCAAAACACTCTTCATAATATTCGCATTGTCCAGTACCCCATTTACATAAAGGTCCTATTGTTTGTGGATAATCTTTAAACTCATTGCTAACAACACTCGTATGTATTTTAATTAATTGTTCTTTAGCATTATTAATTATTTTATCATCTACAGGTAAAACTCTTTCACCATGTAAAAGAAAATCAACACCCACTTTGTCTGGATATCTTCCATGTTTTTCATAATACATTAACGCATAAATCCCTAATTGTAAATAATATTCATCAGAAATCTTATCTTGTCTGGAAGTTTTATAATCCCATAAACTTACTTCTCCATCAATCTCACGTACAGCATCAACAAAACCTAAAACTTGATATTTCTCAGAATAATATTTTATTTCCGCTTCAGGTTTCCATCTAGAAAAAGCCTCTTGGAGTGTTAGGGTTTTCATATCTTTATCAAGTCTTTCACAGAATCTATAAAGAAAATTATTTAACATATCTAAACTTGAAATATAATGTTCCTTTATTGTTGTTTTAGGTAAATCCAATTTCATTAATTCTCCTAATGCAATTACCCAATGTTTGTTAAATAATTCAATAAGTTTTAATCTAAAATAATCATAAAATTCATTCCCTTTAATATCAGAAATTTCAATTGTAAAAAAATTTTCTAAAACAGAATGTACAGCCTTTCCTCTTATTTGAGCAATATTTGATTTTGTAGGAAGTTTAGCAATATATCTATAATAATATTTTCTTTTGCATTGCAAGAAGGTATTTACACTTGAGGGTGATTCAATTCTTCTACCCTTTATAACCTCCTTTGTCATAGTGTAGATAAAATAGGTATATTTATAAATGTTTCAATTTCTCATAGGTATTATGATAATTCCTGTATGTTGTTTCAGTTGTGGGAAGACTATTGGTCATTTATGGGAACAATTTAAAGATAAAACTTCTAAAGGCGAAGATGCAAAAAAAGTGATGAATGAATTAGGATTAGAAAGATATTGTTGTAGAGCTATATTCTTAGGTCACATTGATTTAATTGATACTGTAGCGAGGTTTAAAAAAGCATAAATGGTAAAGAAACTAGCTTCATACAATACAAAAGAGTTACTTTCTCCAACAGAAATAAAAGAAAGAAATTTAGATAAAAAAGATTTTTCTTCAAATTGGCAAGGAAGAGCAATAATAATCGATTTAGAAAATTCTAAAATTGCAAAGCAAATGGGAATAACACAAAAAGGCGAATATACTATTAAAGTTAGATAATTCAAAAAAAGAAGTAGGAATAATAACCTAATCATTAATAATTCATCACAAACATTTCTAAAATAAAGACTAAAAATATATAAACTAAAAGTATTTCTTAGTTCTAAATGGAAGGTGACATTTATTTTCAGAAATTACTTGAAGGTTCAAGGTCTAAATTAGAATCTCCAATAAGAAATGAAACTTTTTTAAAAGAAAGACTTGAAAAAATTTGGAGTATTTACTTTAATGATGTTAAAAAACTAAATGAAATTACAATAAGATTTAAAGGCAAATGGAAGAATAAATTTGGCCACATTCACATTAAGGAAAATAAAACTACTGAAATTGTTATTAATGGTTTTTTAAGAGATTCAAGAGTTCCAGAATATATAATTGATTTAACAATTGCACATGAGTTGGTACATTATTCTCATGGTTTTCAATCACCACATCCTAAATTATACAAACATCCGCATGCTGGAGGTATTGTTACAAAAGATTTAAAAAAGAGAGGGTTTATAGAACAATTAAAACAAGAAAGAAAATGGATTAAAGAAATCTGGCAACCAATAATAAAAGAAGAATTCCAAAAAAGTAAAAGATCAAGAAGATTTTGGTTTTAATCCATATTTTGAATATTTTTTACAATTATTGCAATAATAAACCATAAATTTATTTCTTGTTCTAACTCTATAATTTTCTTTATAAAAATAAGAATAACAGTGCTTGCAGAATTTTTGTTTCAAATAATGTGGTAATCTAAGGTTTACTTTCATTGCAATTTTACGCAATTTATGAACATAAAAATTTCCTTTAGTTGGATTATCCTTAGCTTTAGAGAACAATTCTTCAACCTGTTTTAATATCCTATTTTGTTTTTCTAATTTTGATAGCTTTGGCATACAGAATTTTAAGATTAGCAACATTTAAATATTCCTAATTTGCCCCAAAAAATGGCCGACCATAGGGGCTTGGTTCTACCCGTTCTCATTTCGAACACGGAAGTCAAGCAGGTCTCCGTTCGTGATTGTACTGTGTTTACACGGGAACTCACGAAAGTTGGTCACCCTTTTTTAAAAACAACAAATTAGATAATTATTTAATAGTACTTATTTATCTAAACATTAAATGAAAGAATTAATAAGAAGTAGAGTAATAAGAATAATTTACATTCACATTATAAAACCAATTTTCTTCCAAATAGATCCTGAAACAATTCACGATTTTATAGTAAAGAGAGGTTCATCAAGTAATAAATTAACTTTGAAACTATTCTCCTTATTATTTAGCTATAAACATAAAAAATTAGAACAAACGATCTTGGGTATCAATTTTAAAAATCCAATTGGGTTAGCAGCAGGATTTGATAAAGATGCTAAATTAACTAATTTTATCTCAAGTCTAGGTTTTGGATTTATGGAAGTTGGTTCTATTACATACAACCCATACGAAGGAAATCCAGGGAGGAGATTATGGAGGTTTCCAAATTCTAAAAGTTTACTTGTTTATTATGGTTTAAAGAATCAAGGGGCAAAAATAATTTCTGAAAGATTAAAAACTAAAACTCATAATATTATAATTGGCACAAGCATTGCTAAAACAAATTCTAAATATACAGTTGAAACCAAGGAAGGAATTAGAGATTATATAGAAGGATATAAATATTTCAAAGATGTTGGAGATTATTTCACAATTAATATTAGTTGCCCTAATGCATTTGGTGGCGAACCATTTACAGATCCAATTAAACTTAATTTATTATTAAAAGAGATAGTAAAAGTAAAAACTTTAAAACCTATTTTTTTAAAAATCTCACCAGATATAAATCAAGAAACATTAGATAAAATAATAGAGTTATGTTTAAAATATAAAATTAATGGTATCATCTGTTCCAACTTAACTAAAAACAGAAATAATCCCAAAATAAAAGTTCTTAATGCACCAAATGTTGGCGGTTTCAGTGGAAAGTTAGTAGAAGATTTATCAAATAAACAAATAAGATATATTTACAAAAAAACTAAAGGTGAATTAGTTATTATTGGTTGTGGTGGAATTTTCACTGCTGAAGATGCTTATAAAAAGATTAGAGCAGGTGCATCATTACTACAATTAATTACCGGGATGATTTATCAGGGTCCGCAAACTGTTTCAGAAATAAATCAAGGGCTAGTAAAATTATTAGAAAAAGATGGATATGACCACATAAATGAAGCAATAGGTAAATCAGAACAATCCATAAAAAGTTAAAGGTTTAAATATATCAAATATTTCAACTACCTAATGAAAAAAGAAAGTATTCTTTTACCACTTCTATTTTTAATTTTATTAGGTACTTTAATTTTTGCTACACCACCCAATCTTACTTTTATTTTTCTTAACACCACATCTATAACAAATGATACTAATCAAAATCTTACAACTTCTTTTGGAACATTTGATCTTGATGGAGATGATATAAAAGTAATTTACAATTGGTATAAGAACCAGGCATCAATTCAAGTTTTAAATATGCCCTTTGAAAACACTACTTTAAACATGTCCGCTTCCACAAAGGATTACACATCTCTTAATAATTCTGCAACTGTATTTTCTGCAACATGGGGTCCATTTAGTGGATACGATGGAAAAGGCGCGTATAGTTTTGATGGAATAGACGATTATATTGATTTAGGAGATCCATCAGATACGAGTTTAGATTTTGCAGGGAACTTTAGTATTGAAGCGTGGATAAATTTTTCAAGTCTTCCAGGAGTAGAAGCTATGATTTTTTCAAAGGTAGGTGATTCTGGTGCGGGATATTATTTTGCAATAGATTCAACAGGGAAGTTAAAAGGTGTCATTGTAGGCGGCTCAACAGCAACTGCTCAAAGTAGTATGAGTTTGAATAATGGGAAATGGCAGCATGTTATGATGGTCAGGACTGATAATAAAGTTGATTTATATATTAATGGTTCATTAGATGGTACTAATACTGCACCAGCTCAGATAGGAAATGTTGGGAGTTCTCTTCATGCAATGATAGGATTAAGTTCCCATTCGGTAACTAGATATTTCACTGGACAGATTGATGATGTAAAAATATATAATCTTTCATTATCTTCATCCCAAATTAATGAATTATATAAAAACAATACAAATCTAATAACTTCAGAATTAACATCTCCAAATCAAATATGGAATATTTCAGGTACACCTAATGATGGTACAACAGATGGTACAACTAAATATTCAACTGGTGTTAGCATAACAGATCCTTATATAGATTTAGAATTAACTAATTTATGGTTTAGTACAGATAGTCCTGTAGAACGTGAAACTGTAACAATTTACACAAATATAACTAATTTAGGTGGATTAAATTCTGGAAGTTTTATTACAACTTTTAAAAATGGCACTACTGAAATTGGAAATATAAGTACTTCAATAAATTTACAAACTAAAAGTTTAATTTCAATAAACTGGACAATACCAATTGGTACAAGTAATGTTTCAGTCTCTGTTAATCCAAATAATTCAGTAAGTGAAACAAATAACAATAACAATTTTGATTCAGAATTAATTACAGTTGGTTCATATCATATCTACTATGGGAACATAACCGGTAAATTAAGGTTGGCTGGAGGAAATGATGAATTAATAAGTTTCAACCCAACACTTGTAAATGTTTTTGTATTTGATAGTGATAGTAGTATTAATTTTAATTCATTACAAGCCATAGGTAGAAAAAAAGATGGTACCATAGCTTCAAGTGATTTTGTGGATATAGACCTTGGATTAGGAACAAGCTCATTTTCAGATAATATCACAAACTTATATAGTGATGGTGGTACATTCCCTAAATCCAGCTTAAGTTATAAAATAAATGGGGCAGTAATAAATAATGTTCCAATAATAAACAGTACAAATAATAACATTTTCTTAACTGGAATATTATGGGACACTTCCGATGATGATGGAAATAATGAATATGATTCAATTAGTAAAGAAGATTTAGTATTTGTAAGTAAAATAAATCAATCACAGCAAGGGCAATATGATATAACAGACTTTGAGATTAAAGTTCCATCATTTTTAAGAAATTATAAAAATGGTGCAGAAACAATTGATATTTATATTGATCTTTTAGAAACTTAAGTTTTTCCATTTATATTTTTGCATAGAAAAAGCTCTACTTTATTTTTTAGCTAAACTTCCCATTGCCTTATGGGTTGCAGTTCTTGAATCCCATCCATAACTATTAACCTGAATTATTTCTTTCCAATAATTGCATGTTACCTTTAAGAAAAAGATTTCACATTTCCATTTTTTCTAAGCAGAATAAAATGTGGGTGACAGGATTCGAACCTGCGTAGACACTAAGCCAATAGATGGCTCACAAATGTTTTCTTCATAGTTACCAGAAATGGTACCTCAGCACTCAATTGTCTTGAGTCTATCCCGTTTGACCGCTCCGGCACACCCACATAATAAAAAGAAATACACCTACATTTATATATATTACGGACGAGCTTTTAGAGATTTTATAGTTTTGTATCTTAAAGATAAATTTTAACCTACTCTTATAAGGGAACATGTCCTTAAGTCTAATTATTGAAATAAAACCACTAGATTTATAATAAATTTGGTAGTACTAACATTCATGAAATTAGACAAATTCTTTGATGAAACTACAATGTCAGTACACTTAAGAGAAAACACATTACCTATTGCAAAAAAAGGTGGACCAGGAAATTGGAGATTTATTGAATTATCACAAACTAATTTAACACAAGAAGAGATTAAAGAACTTTCAGCAGAAATAATTGATCAAACAGAATACAGAAATGATTCATTTATAGAAATTGAAAGAAAATATTCTACAATAGCGCAAATTGGAAATTATAGGATAGTTATTACAAGACCTCCTTTATCTGATGGTTGGGAAATCACTGCAGTAAAACCGGTAAAAAAATTACAAATAAAAGATTATGAATTATCAGAAAAACTTCTAGAAAGAATAGAAACACAAGCTGAAGGAATTTTAATTTCAGGTTCACCAGGAAACGGAAAATCAACATTTGCAACTGCACTTGCAGAATTTTATGCAAATAAAGGAAAGATTGTAAAAACTGTAGAAGCTCCAAGGGACTTACAGCTAAATGATAATATCACACAATATTCAATTTCTCACGGTGACCAAGAAGAAATACATGACATTTTATTATTAACAAGACCAGATTATGCAATTTATGATGAAATGAGAAACAAAACAGATTTTGAATTATTTACAGACTTAAGATTAGCAGGTGTTGGTTTTATTGGAATTGTTCATGCAACAAACCCAATAGATTCAATTCAAAGATTTATTGGAAAAATAGAATTAGGTGTAATCCCACAAGTTATTGATACTGTAATTTTTATTAAGGGTGGGAAAATAAAAAAGATCTTATTTTTAGAAATGTGTGTTAAAGTGCCATCAGGAATGACAGAGGCTGATTTAGCAAGACCTGTAGTTGTAGTTACAGACTTTGAAACAAAAACTCCTGAATTTGAAATTTATACTTACGGTGAACAAACTGTTGTAATTCCTATCCAAGAAGAAATTTCAAAATCTCCATTACATAAACTCGCAGAAAAACAAATTTCAGAATATTTATACAAATTTACTAATAAGGTTAACGTAAGGGTACTTTCGGAGAATAAAGCAGAAATATTTGTTCCTGAAGAAGACATTGGTAAAATAATTGGAAAACAGGGTTCAAATATTGAACAAATTGAAAATAAATTAGGAATTTCAATTGATGTAAAACCAATAAAATATTCTTTAGATAAAAAAGCTATAAAATTTTCTGTATCAGAATCTTCTAAGTCAATAACGTTTAAAACTAATCTCAAAAATGATGATAAAGATGTAGAAGTTTATATTGATGATCATTTTTTATATTCTAGCAAAATAGGTAAAAAAGGTGATCTAAAAATTACAAAAAAATCTAAAGTTGGACAAACTTTAATGAGGGACCTAGATGATAAGAAGTTTGTAGAACTTAGGGCATAGATTTAAATAAATGAAAATTTATAAATTAAGACATGTCATCAGTTGAAATTATTGGTACAATAATAGCAATAGTAATTCTTGCAAAGAATTTGCCCACTTTATTATTTTTTAATTCCATGAAAAATAGGTTTAGAAATCTTGAAAAAATAAGAGACAGTACAATTAATTACTTATTTTGGGCAACTTTAATCATTTTCTTAATTTTTTCAGCTTTCATAATCCCCACAATAGGATTTTTAATTTTTATAGTTTCAGGAATGATATTCTCTTTATTTTTTTCTTTATTCCTTCTATCAAAACCAAGTATTTATAGAGCTTTAGTAAAAGAGATATTAAGACAATCTAATTCATGGCTAAGATGGATGTCAGTTCTAGGAACTTTCTTAGGTTTACTATTACTTTACTTATTGTTCTGGTAATTTAAAACAAAAGATTTAATTGATAGAAGAGATTTTAGATAGAATGAAATTGTCAAAGAAACAAAAAAATTTTAGTAAATTTTATTTAATAATTTTCTTATTAATTTCAGTTACAGCATGTTCAAATCTCAAAAAAATATGTATTGACAATCAATGTTTTAAAGTTGAGATTGCACAAACACCAGAAGAACATTCTCAAGGCTTAATGTTTAAAACTAATTTACTAAAAAATGAAGGGATATTATTTATTTTTGAAGAAGAAAAAAAGGTTAGTTTCTGGATGAAAAATACGCTAATACCATTAGATATAATTTGGATTAATAAAACTAAAACTGTAATAGGAGTTACAAAAGCTAAACCTTGTAAAGAAGATCCTTGCCAAATTTATAATTCTCCTGATAAAATTAAATATGCTTTAGAAGTAAATCAAGATTCTAGGATTAAAGAAGGAGAATTAAAATTCTAATATCCTTTTTCAAAATCCACATCTTTATCTTTTAATTTACACTGGCAAGCTAATCTTAAACTTTCATCTTCCGTTCTCATAAGATTAAGTGTAATTTTTTCTTGTTTGGTTTTCTCAGATAATTCTCCTGATTTAAGTTTAATTAAACAAGTTCCACAATTTCCATGAGTACAACCAAATGGCAGACTTAATCCAGATTCTTGACAAATTTCAATTAAAGGTTTTCCTTCTTCAAATTCTTCTTCAAACTCATCATTTCTAAACTTTACTTTAACCATTTTCAACTCCACTTATCAACATGGATTTTATTAAATCCTAACTCCTTTAAATTTTTAATTGTTTGGGTAATCATCTCATTTGGGCCACAAATAAAAACATCTTTATAAGTATTAGTTAAATTATCTTTTAAAATCTGTTTAGTTATTCTCCCTTTATTATAAGAAGTATCATCTTGTCTTGAAACACAAATAATTTTTTTTATCTTCTGAAAAGATTCTAACTCTTTTTTATAAATATAATCTTTATCAGTTTTAATTCCATAAATTAAAGTGGTTTCAAGTTTATCATTTGATCTTAACATTGACATTATAGGTGCAATTCCAGTTCCTGCAACAACAAAATAAGGATCATGTTCTTTTTTTAAGATAAAATGTCCATTAAAAGGTCCTTGCATATTTAATTTATCACCTTTTTTTAATTCTTTAACAATTTTAGAAAATCTTCCACTTTCTTCAATTTTAAAACAAATCTCCAAATAATTTTTATTCTCAACTGAAGAAGCAACAGAATATGCTCTTTTAATAAGAATACCTCTTTCATCCAAATATCCTTCTTTCCACAACATCACAAATCCGCCTGGAAGAATATCGAACGAAGAAATATCAAACCTAAATTTGACTATTCTTATATTCTCATTAAAATCTTCAATACTTTTAACATGAATCTCATATTTTTTTAAAACCATTTTAAGCAAAAGAATTTCCACAACCGCAGTTTGCTTTCGCATTTGGATTATCAATCTTAATACCAGCACCTTGCAATCCTACAACAAAATCTATTCTTGAACCTTTTATTTTTGCAAAGTTCTCTTTATTAACATAGACTTTAACATTATTCTTTAGGATCTCAATATCCCCAGATTCTTTTTTATCCACTATTGAAAAATCATATGAAAACCCAGCACACCCACCTTCCAATATTTTTATTTTTAATGCTTTTTTATTTTCTCTTTTGATTAAATCATTAATTTGTTTAGAAGCTTCATCAGTAAAACTTAATTCCTCATCATTAATTCTATTACCTACAAGATTTAATTCTTCTAATAATTTAGAATAAGTTTCTTTTGGCATCCCATGACCCATAGTTCCTGCTTCTAGTGTCTCATAAATATTTGCATGACAACCAACACAGTGTAATCCATATGATGTAAGTATTTCTCTTGCTTCAGGTAAAACTTCTAAAATTTCTCCAATAGCCATACCACCATTGATTTTTGGTTCAACATTTTTTACTTTTGTCATATCTTTTGTTTCACAAATTACCATAAAAAGTAAACTATTGTAAACTATTTAAATCTTTTGAAATGAAAAATTTTATTACAATAATATTTATAAGTTTTATTAAACTGCAATTAAATATATGGGAAAAACACTAATTTGTCCATTTACTCAAATTTGTGAGATTTATAATTACTATGAGACTCTTATTAGAGGGAGGAATCCAATTCTAAATGTAATTGAACAAAGAGCAAATACCTTTTATTGTACTGCAAAATTATATGTTTTTGATGATGCAAGTGAATTACCTACAAATAATATAATAAGAAGAATCTCTAAAGAGGGTTTAGATTTAGCTAAAGGTCCAGAATGTTCTCACATAGAATCATTAAATCTTCTAAGCAGGCTCTAAAAAAATTATTTCTTTCCCTTTAAATTTTTAAATGTCTGAGCAACATCAATAATATATTTCCCCTCTTCTAATTTATAAATAACAGGTTCACCTCTAAATAACTTTACCAAATCCAATTCAAATTTTCCAGAGGAAGGGATATTTATTGATTCTAAATCTAAAATTATTGGTGCATCTGGATCAACATCAGACCCTATAATTTCAAGCGCATCCCTTTCTATTTGAATTTTTTCTTCTTCAGTTAATCTATTTCCAATCTCTTCTGCTTTTTCTAAGGCTTCTTTTCTAACAAAAAAAAAGAATTTTCCACTACAGTTACTACATCCTTTAAGCAGATCCTTAGAACCATCTACAAATAAAGTATTACATCTTACACATTTATGAGGCATTTTATTTTTTCCTCTTATTGTTCATCTTAGTAAGTAATTCAATTTTATTTGGATCTCTTTTAATTTCTTTAACAATAGAAGCAGGACCTATAATCGTTAGACCTTCATTTTTTCCCAATAAATAATTTGCAATCGCCCTTTTTGTAACATCTAAGAAATCTTGATTTCTTTTTTTTTGTGGATCTAGTGAAGCAATTTCAATTCCCTTGAATCGTTTATCTATTTGTTCCATAGTACAAGTAATTAATTCTGCTTCATCTTCAGGACTCATTTTTCCTTCAATCACAAGAATTTTATCTTCTTTTACAGAACGTAATATTTTTCTTATTTTTGATGCAGTATCAAGCGGACCAAATTCACTATGTGCAATATATTGTAAAGTTATCATCTCCTTTTTACCAACTTAAAGACTTCTTCATAAAAATCCTCAATATTATTTCCTTTAGTAGCAGAAATTCCAATAACTGGATATTGTGGGAACGCTGCTTCTATCTTCTTTATGTCACTTCTCTTTAAATCTATTTTGTTTGCTACAATTAAGACAGGAATATCTCTTGCAGCTAAATTTCCAATGATTGTAATATTTACTTGAGAGTAAGGATTTTTTGTAGAATCTAATACAACTAAAACACAATCCATATTATCTAACCATTTTATTGCATCAATTACTCCCTTAGTTGCTTCCTTTGCTCTTTGTTTAGCCTCCTTAACATCTAACTTATGTGATAAAAAATCTTCATAATCTATTTTAGTAGAAATTCCAGGTGTATCAACAAGATTGAATTTTAATTCTCTACCTCTTGATTTGATTACAACTGATTCTTTAATCTTAACTTCCCTAGTTTCATGAGGAACTGAAGAAGCAACACCCATCTCTTCACCTATCCAATCTTCACAGATTTTATTTGCTAAAGTCGTTTTTCCACCATTAGGAGGTCCATATAATCCAATTTTAACTGATTTTTTCACATTAAAAATGAAAAACATTTCTTTAAAAAATAATTTTAATTTCTTAATCATCTCTATTAAATCATGTTTTAACTTAACTTTTAAGGATTTCGGTAATAAAACTATAATTCCAAATAGTACAGAAATATTAAAATAGTTAAATGATTTTAAAATCCTAAAATGAATGTTAAAGAACTTTCAAAATATTCCATATTACCATTGAGGATAATTCTAGGATCAGTATTTATTTTTCATGGTTATGGAAAATTATTTGGAACACCTGGTCTTGAAGGTTTTAGTGGAATGCTTAATAATTTAGGAGTTCCATTAGCATATTATACAGCTATTCTTGTTGCTTTAATTGAATTCATAGGTGGTATTGCTATTTTAGTTGGATTTAAAACTAGGGCATTTGCATTCCTAATTGGATTTGTAATGGTGATCGCATTATTCTTAGTTCACATTAAACAAGGCTGGGCAAATTCAGAATTTCCACTCTCACTTTTAGTAATTGCCATTTCCTTAATTCTCTCTGGCCCTGGAAATAAATTTGTGATGAAAAAATAGTTTCAAGAAATTATTTTATGATTTTTTTTAACAATCACTTCGTTTGTTTTATGTGCTTATTCACAACCACAATAAAAACCTTTTTAAAGATTTAATCAAAAAGATATTTATATGATTAAAGTCACACTTACGCAAAGAAAACATATTTCTGCCACCACGAAGATTCTATTTGAGGCTTATTATAGTTCTGTAAATAGTGCAAAGAACTACCTAAATAAGAAGATCAAAACAAATGAGAGCTTTGTTGCATTAGATAATAATGATGTGGTTGGTGTTTTAATTTATGCTCGAGATTATTCACATTATGCAAATTATACCGAAGATCTAGCTGTTTCAAAAAAACACAGAAGAAAGGGTATTGCTAAAGCTTTGCTTAAGAAATATATTGAAATAAGCAGAAAAGAAACGCCAAAGAAACAAAAGTATGCTTTAAGTAGCACAGATGTTTCTAATAAAGCTTCAATTAGTCTCCATAAAAAGATAGGATTCAAAGAAATTGGAAAATTGAAGAAGTTGCATTATGGAAAAGACGAAGTTTTCTTTGCGTATAAGTTGAGATAATACCTTTCAGTTAAAACAAAAAATTGTAACTAATTTCTATTATATGCCCCAACTGAAAGGAGAATAAAATGAGGACGAAAGAGCCGAAGGCAAAAAATCAAAGTTCGCGAACGAACGTTTTTCTTGGTGGGTTTTCATAATTGATAAATTTTATATATACTCTAGATAGTTAATAGTATATGTTACTCATTTCATTAATATTATTTTTAATCTCCTGTTTAGTTTTAGTAGTAAGTGGTGGTTTTTTAGTTAAATTAATTGTCAAGATTGCTTCTTATTTGAGATTAAGTGAATTTGTTGTTGCATTTATAATAATGGCTTTTTCCACTTCAATACCGGAACTGTTTGTAGGTATTAGTTCTGCAATTAGTGGAAATCCAGCATTGTCATTAGGTAATGTTATCGGGTCGAACATTGCGGATTTAACTTTAGTTATCGGAATTGTTGCATTATTAGGGAATGGTATAAAGCCCCAAAATCCTCTCATAAAAAAAGATAGTTTGTTTATGTTTTTGATAGCTTTAGTTCCTATTGCATTAATGATCTTTGACCAGACTTTGTCTAGAATCGATGGGATTATCCTGACTTCTATTTTCATAATTTATATGTGGCATTTGATTAAAGAACGAAAAGAAGTAAAAGGAAAATTTATAGAAAACAAAAGAGAACCTATTGCATTTACTATCTTCTTCTTTATATCTTATCTAGGCATTCTATTTTTAAGCGCACATTTTGTTGTAAAATATGCCACGCAATTAGCTATTGAGCTATTACTTCCAGTCATGGCAATAGGATTGTTTTTAGTTGCAATAGGAACCTCTTTGCCAGAGTTAGTATTTGGAACAAGAGCAGTTTTAGCAAAGAAAGGAGATTTAGCCGTTGGTGATGCAATGGGTAGCGTTGTTTGCAACTCTACTCTTGTTTTGGGTGTTACAGCAATGATTTCTCCTATCACAAACAGTTTTTTTATATTTCTCACTAGTGCAATTTTTATGGCGATTGTTACATTCTTATTTATGATCTTTATAAGAAGTAAAAAAGGTTTATCAATAACAGAATCAGTAATGTTAATAATGATGTATCTTCTATTTATTTTAGTCGAATTTTACTTTAAATCGAAAATCTTCTAGAAAACCCACCCCTAATTATTCTTCAAATCTTTGATTTGATTGTTATTTAGCTCGCCCGCCAATTACATTTAACGAGGTTATGTTGCTAGAATTAAGTGGAGTGAGAGTTGTGGTTGTTTAGTTTTAAAAAATTAGTTTATTATTTATGATTATTTTTTAACAATCACTTCGTTTGTTTTAGGTATTGATTGACAACCACAATTCAACATAATCCCTGTTATATGACCCGACGACTGAAAGGAGGAGAGCGCAGCGTGGTGCGGAACGAAGTGGAGCAAGTTGTCTGTAGTGCGCCGTACATCCATTTTACAAGACTCTCTTTATTTAATTAATTTTAGTGTCATTTATGACATCATACTTTAGATGCAGATAAGAATCATTTAGTTTTTTCACAGATTTTAATTTTAATGCTTTTACATTAGGCAATTCACGTATAGAAGATAAAGATTTTCCGTCAATCAAAGAGGGTGTATCTTTTCCACCAATTAAAGTTGGAGCAACAACAATTGATAATTTATTAATCAGTTTTTCCCTCAAAAAAATAGCATTAAGTGTTCCGCCAGTTTGAATAGTCATTCTTTTAACGCCAAAATCTTGTTTAAGTTTTCTGAACAAATCCACAAAATCTATTTTTTTAGGATAGTAGATAATTTCAAGATTATCAGTATCTTTTCGTGAAAAAGCAGGATGATTCTTGTTTGTTGTAATGATGAATAACTTTTTGCTTTTTCTAATGAAATTATCTACGCCAATTTTATTAAGATGTGGTTTATTGTCTATAATCAGAAAACGTACCGGTAATTTTGCAATATTTTTTTGAGGTTTATTTGCTCCAACTTTTGCTTGAACTAATCCCGAATTTAATGAGTAAAGGTCTGTAGTTTTTTCAATATCATAATATTGTTGTAAGCCCTCTTTGATTCCTGTTATTTTAGGAAAATCTTTATCTACATCTAATTTATCTGTGCAACCAGTTGATATTTTTCCATCAACAGATACTAGCATGAATAAAGTCGTGATTGGTTTGTCCATATTAAAAGCTAAATGATTCGTTTTTTATAAAAGCTTCTTTTTCAGATCAGCTCTGATCTTGTAAGCTTTTTCTGCATCTTTCAAAATAGCTGTGTCAATCTCTTGAATAAACATTGCTTCTTTGTTATGGTCAAGTTTCTTGATTGTGCCTCTGAAAGGAACTGCAATTTGAGAGTGTCCAATTAGGGTATCCTGGAATTTATTAAGTCGCAATTTTCCCGCGGCATTGCAATAAACAAAAATTATTTCATTTTCAAAAGCTCTGCCAACACATAGAGAATCAACAAGTTTAATTTCAGAATTTGCATCATATTTTATTCCATTTCCAGCATCTCCATAACACCAATAACTTGGACAGATAACTATATTGACTCCTTTTTTAGTCATCTTTCTGTAAATTTCAGGAAAAATCAAATCCCAACAAATAGTTAATCCAATCTTACCAAATTTTGTATTAGATACTGAAACTTCATGTCCTGGAGTAAAATGTTTTCTTTCAGGATGCCATAGATTAACTTTTCTATATCTGGATTTTATTTTTCCTGTTGAGTCAATATAGTAAGTGGTGTTATGTAAACCAACTTTATCTTCTTCAATTATTGAGCCGGGAACAATATCAATTTTGTATTTTTTAGCGAGTTGCTGGAAATGGTTTCTATACTTATTTTTAGAATCAGCAAATTCTCTTTTTCCCTCAATAGGACCTGTTATAAAATCTTCGGGAAAAACAATAATTTGGGCTTTTGAAAATACGGCTTTCTTAATAAATTCCTCAGCTTTTTTCAAGTTTTCATCTGGGGAAAATTGCTTAATCTCAAATTGCACAACAGCTATTTTGAACTTCATAAAGAGAGTCTTGTTATTGATATTATTAAAAGTATCTGTTTTAGGCGCACGGAAGACAATTTCACCTAATGATGTTATGTTGCCCGAATGAAATGAGGGTGAGGCGACTGAGAGTTGAGGTTATTTTGTTTCAGGAAATTATTTTATTATTTTATGATTATTTTTTAACAATCACTTTGTTTGTTTTAGGTATTGATTGACAACCACAATTCAACATAATGATGTTAGGCTCTCGCGATAGCGATTCGAGCGAAGAGTCGCGTAGGTGGCAAAACCGAAACATTCATATACTTAGTAAGATTAATCTTACTTGGTGATATATATGGAAATTGCTATGACCAAAATGAGCTCAAAAGGACAGGTTGTAATACCTACTGATATGAGGGGTGATATCCGAGAGGGGGATAAGATTGTGATAATTAAGAATAATCATCAGATTATTATGAAGAAAGCTACAAATCTTGATAAGAATCTTGCTGAAGATCTAGTGTTTGCCAAAAGGACAGAAGAAGCTCTCAAAAGATATGAAAAAGGCGAATTTAAGCAGATGGAATCTAAAGATTTCTTGAAAGAATTAGCAAAATGGTAAATGTTGTTTATGACCCTTTATTTGAGAAGAAAGTTCGAAAAATAAAGGACACTCTGCTTAAAGAAAAGGTCAAAAAACAGATTATAAAGATAATAAACTCTCCTGAAACAGGAAAACCTATGAGGTTTTCCAGAAAAGGAACAAGAGAGGTTTATATCAAGCCTTTTCGACTTTCATATCTGTATGAGGAAGACAAGATTATCTTCTTGGATTTATATCATAAGGATGAGCAATAAGGTTTTGCCACCGTAGCGATTGAACATAATGGGGTTATGCTCCCATGTTAGTGGCTGAGCCGAAGGCGAGGAGTTTAGCAACCAACATTCTATTTTTTGAATCTTCTTACAAAACCCATCGTGACAACAGAAATTAAATAATAGATTACTAAAAACATTACTATTTCAAGAATATTTAATTTAATATAAAATCCTTCACAGACATAAATTTGTGGACATGGACCCTCACCACTACAAGATGTTCCGCATGATTTACCTAATAATGAAAAATCACTACTTAAATAATTATCTAAAAAAAATGGAGTTAGTATATTTATTGTAATAAATAATATAAGTGTAAGTGAGATCTTAACTATACTTGGTTTAAAATAGGTTTTCCAATCCATTATTATTTTTTAATTCTCTAATATTTAATAATCTTTCTAAAGTTAGTTGCTGAATTGAGCCTAATGATGTTGTGTGATCGCGTTAGCGACAAAACTTGAACGAAGTGAAAGTTTTGGGTAAGGTACAGGCGATTCGTTTTCAATACGTTTATAAATATCTATTTTTTAGTACTATTATGGAAAGAATTCAACATTATACTGTTTTGATTGAACAAGATGAAGGTGGGATATATGTAGCAAAAGTTCCTGACATTCCTGGTTGTTATACACAAGGAAAAACTGTTGAACAAGTTATGGAAAGAATTAAAGAAGCTGTACAAGTTTGTCTTCAATCTGAGAATAAGGATAATTATCAACCACTAAAATTTGTTGGTATTCAACAACTTGAAGTCTCATCCTAATAATGGCGAAATTAGTTTTAATTTCTGGTAAGAAGTTATGCAAAATTGTGGAAAAAATAGGTTTTGAAAAAATTGGACAAACAGGTAGTCATATACGTTATAGGCATCCAGATGGTAGATTGACTGTTATTCCAGTTCATGGTAATGAAGATATAGGAAGAGGACTTTTGCATGAGATTTTAAATCAAATTATCTAGGGATGAATATGATAAATTAAGGAGAAAAGTTTAGAATCGCCGAGCATTATCTCACACAACGATGTTAAGTTTCAGGGGCTTTACGCCCATGTAAGCACGTAGTGCGCAGAGTAATTTCAGGTGGAATCTCAAACGAACACAGTGAGCAATTTGATTAATAGATCTCTTTAGACAATTTCTTTTATTTTAAGCTTGAAGGGCTTTTCAGTTAATACATTGAGGGCAATCTCTACTTTGAGTTTTACTTTAGTTTATTTCAGAACTCCATAGTATTGGGAAAAAGGCGGGAAGAAAAAGTTAGTACACAGGATAATAATTAGTTTGATACTCCTCTATTACAATATAGCTTTGAGCATCTTCAATAAAATTAATATGTTCATGTTTGATATCACTTAATATTTTCTTGAATTCTGAAAGAGTTTTTGTAACAATTTCACATTCCAAATCAGCGGGACCAAGAGATTTGTTCATAAATACAATGTTGGGGTGCAGTTTGAAATATGTAATCAGTTTCTTAATATCTTGGTTCTTTGCATTTCTGAATTCAAAATACACTTTATGATGGATGAATCCAATTTTTTTTAAATCAATAAGTGTGCTAAAACCTAATAAGACTTTCTTTTGTTTTAGGCGTGCAATTATGTTACGAACTGTACTTGAAGGCTTTTTTAACTTAGCGGCTAGACTTGTCACTGGGATTCTCCCATGCTGTGCGAGAATAGATAAAACTTTACGTTCAGTTGGATTTAGTTCTACTCCTCGCAATTCTCGGCCCATAGATATTCCATATCCATCTTTACTCCCTGTTAGGAAGCCGTAGGTATAGCGCGAATGAGTTGTTGAAATGGAAAAAGCATGTTTCTTAATTTCTGTACTATATTTTCTCTTGATATAATCAATATTTTCTTCTGCTTCTGTTAATTTATTTGTAAGAAATATTGCAGCAATATCCCATATTCCATGTAACTCTGCAAGCCACAACAGTTTTGGAAGTTTTAAAATATCGTTAATGATTTCGTGCTCTCGTGCATTACCTATATTTTGGAAACGGAGATCTAGGCGATAATACGTATACCCCATCTGATAAATATCTATTAAGGCAAAATATTGCTTGATGACTTCTAATCTTTCAAGCCGCTCAACTCTGTTCTTAATTGCTTGTTTGGAAAGATGGAGGTTTTTTCCTATCTGGGAAAATGAGATTCTAGCATCTTTTTGAAGTAGAAACAGTATTCTTCTATCTAACTTATCTATTTTAACGATCTCTTCAGACAAAAGTTGAGGTTTTACTATTTTTATGCCCATAATAGGATAAGAATGAACTTATTAATAAACATTTCGCCAAATTTAATATAAAAATTGACGAATTGTTCTTTTTTTTGGTAGGTGGATTTATGTGTTAATTGTCCCTATTAGTTGATATGAGAAATGTGACTAAAAGAAGTTTTGGACAAATCTTAAGAGGGAGTCTTGCAGGGTTAGGGTTAGCGTTAGCCGGATGTAGTGGTTCTTTAGCCGAACAATCTAAGCCTACTTTTGATGAAAATATTCTTCGTGTCTATGCTCCGTTTGACTTTACAAGTGATGGTTTGGAAGATATCCTAGGAGTAACTGAAGACGGAAGATTAGGTTTATTTACAAATGATACCAATAACTTTGTTCTTTCAGAAATTTTAGATTATGATGGTCAGGGAGTAACGGCTGTTGCATTGAGTAACAATGGAAAAGTAATTGCTGGTTTAGATAAGGGAGAGTTAAGAGTTTATAGCAGAAATGCAGGAAATTGGTCTCTTGATCAAAAAATTTTACACAAAGGTGTTGGAGATGGACCAGGTTTTGTAACAGGAATAAAAACACTTGATCTTAATGGGGAACAATATATTTTTGTTGGAGTACAGGCTCCAATTAAAGCTAATTTTTCTGGTGAAAGTTTATCTGCACAAGGCAATTCTTTTTCGTTTGCTGGGAGAGATAATTTCTCAGGTAGAGGTGATATTCCCCAAGGCTCTTTTTCAGATGATGATTCATACTCATTTGGCAATTATAATGACAGTTTTGCTACCGACTTTGCAACAGGCGGTGAAAGGCCTTTACGTCCATACAATAGAATTTTTAAATTGGCGGGTGATTCTTTAGAAGAAGTTACATTTGAGAGACCATGGAAATCATTATTAGAGGCTGGTAATGCTCAGACCTATGCAGTTGAACCATTTTCCTGTGGAGGTAAACAAATGCTTTTCATTGCAAATGATTTTGCTGATGATCATTTATTTGAATATGAGGATGGAGAATTTAGGAAAGTACCATTGCCATTGAATGAAACTGGACCAACATTTTCAATGGGAGCGACAGCTTGCTCAAATTCAGATGGGACAAGTTCAATTTATGTTACTGATTTGCATCGAATTGTTGAGTATGTTGTTGATTCTAATGGAGTGAGATTATTCAGAGAGATGAAGTTTAAAGATGAACCAGATCCAAGTCCAGGAAGTATCACCGCATGGCCTGTTAAAAAGATTGATGATAATTTAATTGTTGGCTTTGGTGGTATTTGGCCAGGCCATATCTATAATAATAGAGAAGAAGAAATTAGTACGCCACGAATTATGGTTTTTGATAAGGATAGCAAAAGATATCATCCCACCGATTCTGATGTCCATCAAATGGAAATACTACGAGTTGGTTCAAAGACTTATGCACTTACACAGAGATTTCCATCAATGGTAGATGACGGCTCGTTAGTTGGAATTTACGAACTTTAGTTTTTTTCTTCCCTCCCTACTTGTTTTTAGTGCTGAAATAGTCTAGTTAAAGTATAATTTTTAAGAGATTGGCCACATTTAGTTAAAAGAAATTGTCGTTGTAGAGATTATTACCACCAGAAATTATTAAACTTAACGATGTTATGCTCCCTCCACTTTATGTGGGGGTCGAGGAACGTAGTGACGAGAAGTCTGGAACTCGTCGAGAAAGATTTATATAACCGTCCAGTCTAAATTTTCCTATGTTAAATAAAAAGTTATGGGGGTTAGGAATTGCTAAGAAAAGGCAAAAAGAATACCCATATACTTTTTATGTTCCTAGTAAGAAAATTATTGATAAATTAAAAAAAGGTAATTTTGTAAAACTTCTTTTTGAAATAAAAGATAAAACAGCACCTAATACTGAAAAAATGTGGGTTAAAATTAATAAAAGAAAAGGGAATACATTTATTGGAAATTTAGATAATGATCCTGTTGAAATAAAAGATTTGAAACATAATGATGAAATCAAATTTGAAGCAAAGCATATTATTTCTACTGATATTGATGACGAAGATAACATTGTTGAAAGATATATCAAAAGATGTCTTGTTAGTAAGAAAGTTTTTGATAAGAAAAAAGTTGGATATATTCGTCGAGTAAAGCCAAATAATAAAGATGATAGTGGTTGGGAATTATATGTTGGTGATGAGACCGATCAATATCTTAATGATTCTAAGAATGTAATGGTTGTTTCTTTAGGTGCTATTTTGAATATTGATGATTCTTTTATTGATTTATTAGATTCTCCTACTGGTTCAGAATTTGAGAAAGTAGGAAAGAAGTTTAGGAAAATTGAGGCTTAGTTCTTTGTTTATTATAATCCATTTACAGGAGCTTCAGTGACTACAACGGGCGAGTTCCATATTTGACATAACGATGTTAGGTTGCCCGAAGGGCTGAAATTTAGTGCAACGTCCCGAAGGGAAATTTCAGAGTTAATCTTGAGCCCCGTTAAGAAGTCTTATTTTAATTCCTAACACACCATATTGTTGCTCTTCTTCTTTAGAATAAATTGTGTAAATGCTATTTACAAAATCTTCAACAGAATAATCTTTTGGATAGCCATAATATTCCATTCCAAAATCATTTACTAAATCTTTGAATGATTTGTATCTTAAAAGAGCAACAATTTCAAATTTCACTTTATCCTCTAAATCTGGCAATTTGGAAAATTCAATAATATCTCCTACATTCAACTCTTGACGTTTTTCATCATAAAGTCTAATTTCTATTGTTTTTTTGCCAGATGAAATTCTTTCATAAGGACTTTCTAAAAGTTTCATTGAATATTCCATAGATAAAGTAAAAGTTGTTAATAATATAAAGTTTTGTGTTAGAGGCTCAAGATTAATTCAACATAATGAGGTTATGTATCAGACGAAGTCTGCGAGGAAATCTTTGATTTCCGAAGAGTTTTTAGTTGCCACAAACTATATAAGTAACTAACTATAATTAAAAACTGTAACTATTACTAAAGAGGAGTATGATACTCTTAAGAAAAAAGCACGAATTGCAGATGATGCAATAGTACAACTTAAATTAAGTCTTGAAGATTTACGTCTAGGAAGGGTTAGTGAATTCTAGAGGTGTTTAAGATAATGTAATAATTCTTTCATATTTGATTTAACAAAACCAATTACTTTTTGTTGATCTTTTTTTGAAGCAAATGATACAAGTAATACTTTTTTACTTTCTTCATCAATCAGAAAAAATAGCCTTTTGTTAAGATACTTCTTTTCTTTAAACCATTTATAACCAAGTGGTTTGCCCGTTGGAAATTCTTTAAGGTTATCTTTAGTTTTGTTAATCCAGTCTTGTTCACTTTTGTCTAATGTCTGATATATTTCTTTAAGTGTATCTGTGGCATAAATTCTATACATACAGTTCTGTATCGTTTGGCAATATAAAAATATTGTGGCAACTGAAAATTGCGCATAAC
>JAGVXZ010000006.1 GCA_018303515.1 Candidatus Woesearchaeota archaeon
TACATCACAGACTTATTCAATAATTTAATCAAAGAACCAAAAAACACCTCAAATAATAACGAAAAGTCATTCACACCTTATATCTTTGAAACTGAACAGGTTTTTATGATCCACAATGAATTAATCTTTATAGATTGTAATAATACAAATAATAACACCAAAACCAACAAAACGATTATTATCAAAGGTAATAAAATAAAAGAATCAAAAATCGGAATAAGTAAAATAGATAAGACCCTAGAATTTGGTGACACATTGTGGGCAAATTTAGAGATCTATAAAGGTAATTCCTCAAATGGGAGATTAGATATTTATTTACAGAGAGGAGAAGATAGAATCACAAAAAAATCAAAACTAGACTTGAAAACAAATTATCAGGAATATAAACTCTCAATTCCAATAAATATTCCATTTGATTGCCAAAATAAGTTTGAAAATGGGACATATAGATTGATAATTGAAGGATTTGATTTAATAGAAGAAACTGAAGTAAACATTGCTGGAAGAAAAGAAATTTGTTTTAATATCATGAAAGAAAAAGATAACAACACGAATAAGATTAAAGAATCACAAGAAGAAATAAAAGAAGGCAATATAAAATTAGAACTCATTAATTATCCCAAAGAAATAGAAATAGATCAAGAATTCCAAGTTGAACTTAGAATAGATAATCAAAAATTTACTAAACAAAAAATTTCAATTTATAGTTATGTTTACTCAGGACCGATTTCAATTTCAGGAGAAAGAGAAGAAAATAAACAAGAATTTGAAATAGATACAAATTCTCAAAAGGAAATTAAATTAAAAAATAAAGTTTTCAAATTTAAAAACAATACTAAACTAAAAATAAAATATACCATAGATGGTAAAGACAATGAAATAACCGAATCTATAAATGTATTATTAAAAGAAGAAGAAGCAGCAGAACAATATACTGAAACTGAAAAATATCAACCCAGTGCATTAAACTCAATTACAACAAATGCAATATATGAATCCTCTGGAGAAGTCTCCAAAAAGTATGGTCTTTATATTCTTATTGGCACCCTCATATTAATTATAACACTCTTTGGAATCAAAAATGAGTTTTACAATAAGAACAATAATAGAAATAGTGGGTTTCCCAAAAGAACACGTGAATTCGACTCTTCAAAAAGTAGTAGAAAAAATCAAAACTACTAAAAATTATGAAGTAGTAAGTTCATATCAAGAAGAGCCCATAAAAAATGAAAAGATTTTCTCAGCTTTTACTGAACTTGAATTAAAGATAGATACGCTTCAAAACCTTTTCTTATTTTGTTTTGATTATCTTCCTTCATCAGTAGAAATTTTAGATAAAACAGAATTAAATCTCCAAACAAAAGATTTCTCTAATGGTTTAAATGATATGCTTTTAAGATTGCATAGATATCATACTGGAATAGCAAACTTACATGCTGCACATGAAAAATTAAAAGAAGAAATTACTCCTCAAGAGAAACACTAAATTCACCAACCCATTCTTTTTCCAGTTTTAGATTTCTTATAAAATACAAAGACCAGAAATATTATAATTATTAATATAATTCCAAAAATCCATATCCCTATATTCTTCTCCTCTTCTTTTAGTTCCTCATCAATTATAATTTTTTCAGGCTCTTTAATCTCAACTAAAGTAGGTTCTGGATCAATCTCTCGCCCTTTCAAATCAAGAATAAAAGGAATAGAAGCAAAAACACCTTCCTCTGTAATAATAGTTAAATCTCCCTCATAATGCCCTATTTTATCTTTCATTGGATTAACAATTACATTTATTTCTCCTACTTCCTCAGGATCTAAATTACTCTTTTCTAAATTAAAACTAACAACTTCAATAAGACTTTCACTTAAATTTACCTTTAAATTATGTAATTTAACAGAACCTGTATTTTTAAAATAAACTGGACCTTGTAAATCCTTTCCAAATTCTAAACTCACTTCAATAATTTCAACTTCATTTAATTCTTTATTAAATTCTATTCTTGCATCTTTATCTTCTTCAACAGTCTCATTAACATCCCCTTCTTTCACTTCTTCTTTAAATAAATAAATTGGAATGGAATAACTAGAATTCCCATATTCAATATTAAGTCTTCCTTCTGAATTTTTTTTCACATCTGTTTTTAATTCAATAGTTTTAGTTCCTGAAACTGTAAACTCAGTTTCACTCAATTGTAAAAAATCCCCTACAATACTTAATTTTACAGCAGATTCTCCTACCAACTTAAAATTAAGAATGGGATTATCCTTCTTTTCTAAATTCATATAAATTATTCCTGGACTTACGCTAATTCCAGTTAGATCATTAATCACTAAACTTTTTTCAAAAGAAACTTTAACTAAATTATCTCCTTTAGTATATTTTACATCTTCAAGAACAAGTTTATAATCTCCAGAGATTAAAGGCAAATTAAAATTCACGAAATATTTTGTTTCGCTCATCTTCACTAAATTAACAGAAATTCCTTGATTTTCACTATCCTTCTTTAACTTTATATTCGCAGTAGTTAAATCTCCAGAAAGTTGAACATTATTTATTTCAATTTCAAATTGTAAAGTTTCTCCTTTGCTATAATTTTCTTTCATAAAATTAATTTCAATATCCTCTGCAAGAACTAAATTAGAGAATAATACCACTATCAAAACAAAAACTAATCTCCTCATTTTTTTCCTTCAAGTAATTTTGCAGCTTCCTTCAATGACTTATCTAATTCATCCTCTTCTTTTGATCTTATATTTGGTCTTATAGGCCTTTGAATTGGTTGAGGGCTATTAACTTGTGGTCTCGGTCTTTGACTTATTTGTCTTTGATATTGTTCAAATGAAGTCTTTGATTTTTTCTTAAATAAACCTCCATTTTTTTTGAATTTTTGATAACCAAAGTATCCACCAACAAGAGCTATTAATATTAAAATAACCCATAGCCACCATAAACTACTTTCTTCTTCTTCATAAATACCAGAACCAACATCTGCAGATCCAAAATCTCCACCCGGCTCAGGAAAATCTGGGCTTATTTTTGTTCCATCTCCATCAAAAGTACTACATGTTTTGTCACAACCTCCACCACAATCAATTCCTTCTTCACCAACATCTAATTTTAGATTAAAGCATTCACATCCAGGAAAATTAAAGCAAGATCCATCATTACAATCAAAGAATCCATCTCCATCATCATCAAGTTCGTTATCACAAATTTCATTATCGCTTGTGCCAGAGATACTAGTACCAGAAGTAGTTACTACTGGAGCAACATTCCCTTTTCCAAAATCTCCACCCATAAGTGCAATTAAAGAAATAGAAGTTTCCCTTATCTTCTCAAACCACGCACCATTAATAGAAACTGTATTTTCCAAATACTTTCTTCCTCTTGAAAAACTATCACTCTCTCCAAATCCTTGTAAAGAGATTACAGCCATAGCAGTACTGAAGATATTATTATCCCAAGATCCATCCCTCAATGATTGGGTTTCAACTAACTCTTGTAAAAAGCTTTTTTCTCCAAAAGTTCTACCCAAAATTGCTCTATACAAATTATCATTTTGTAAGTTACTTTGTAAATATGTTTTAACCCCCATTTCCTCTAATTTTTCATTACCCAAAATCTCTTTTATTGCAAAGGCTGCATAAACAGAACTTTCATAATCACAATTATTTCTCAAATCACTTTGAGCAAAACATCCATTAGGTATTTTAAAATCAGCCTTTCCCTCTTTTTCTTTCAGAATATAATAATTATTTCCCTTAACATGTATCAAAGATATTACTGCTCTTTGTAATGCTCTACAATCAGTAACAATAACAGATTTCTGTGAATTTAAAAGTCCATTATTCAAATGGGCCGCAATATTGATAAAATAACCAATATCACCGGCAGGCCCATTGATCCTATTACCTTTTAATGTAAACCTCTTTTCCCCAGATTCAATTTCAGGATCTTCAGAATATGAAACTATACACTCAGCCCCTTCAGGTCCTTCTCCCTCAATTTGTATTCTCCATTCACCCTCACTATATCCTCTTAAATTCCCTTTTAACCACTCTAATTGTTTATTTACATCATTTCCAGTTGACCCTAAGGCTAACATTGCTAATGATGTATCAATTGTATTACAATTCAACTCTGGAAAACATCCTTCTTCTGATTGAAAACCATTTAATCTTTCTAATAAAGAAGCAACTTGTTCTCTCTTCCCAACTTTATTTAATGCTATAATAGAAAAAACCAAATCCTGAAATTCAATATTTTCATTAGTATTATTCACTAACCATTCAATAGTATTCTTTTGATTAAATACTGGTTGTTCCGGTAACTCTTGTGCAAAAACAATTAAACTTAAAAAAATAACTAACAGAACAATCAATACCACCTTTTTCATATAATCCTTTTAAGAGTAATTTATTTAAAAGCTTTTCTAATAAGAAATTATAAATTGATACCACAAAAATATAAAAAATATAATCCTACATACTTTGATAAAGGAAAAAGAGGTTTTATTTTTAGATTTAAAAAAGATAAAAAAGATTATTCTCTCAAGATTAAAAGACCAGACTCAGAAGCAATTGAAAGATTAAAAAATGAAGCAAAATATCTTAAAATTTTAAATAAATATGGAATAGGACCAAAACTAGTTAGTAAAGGTAAAGATTACATTGTTTATGAATTTGTAGATGGAAAATTATTAAAGGATATAAAATTAAATAAAGAACAGACAAAAGAAATTTTAAGACAATGTTTTATTTTAGACAAGCTAAAACTAAACAAAATGGAAATGCATCACCCTTTGAAACATATTATAATTAATAAAAAAATAAATCTAATTGATTTTGAAAGAACTTATAAGACAGAAAAACCAAAAAATGTAACACAATTCTTACAATTCTTAAAAACTAATTACAAGATTAGAATCTCTTTAAATTTAATAAGAGAATATAAACAATTTCAGAATGAAACTTCTTTTAATAAAATTCTTTCTTCTCTTTGAATAAAATCCTTTAACCTAAAAGAGATTCGTTAAAGCCTCAAGAGGGATTTGAACCCCCGACCCTCTGCTTACAAGGCAGATGCTCTACCACTGAGCTATTGAGGCAATGATTTTAACAAAATCAAAGAATATAATTAACTTATAAAACTTACCAATAAGAATTAAAAAATTACTTAGTAATACAAAACTTTTTTATTAAAGAAACACTAATTGGTGTCACTTTTTTCAACTCGAAACTTAACATTTTCTGAATCTCAAAATTTAAAATAGACTTAACAATTCCAGAATAACTTTTTTCTAATACATATTTAGAGATTAATTCCTTCACATTTCTTCTAACATCAGTTGCAGTTTTGTTAGAAACTAAACTTTTGGTAATTATAACCGGTTTTATAATAACATTGATTTTATCTTTTGTCACACATTTAAAAGAATCTTCTATTTTAGTTTTATTCCTTTTTGTTATTCTTTTTATGTGTGAAGGAATTATTTCTAATCCACTAAAATTAGTGTGAACACATCCATCTTTAACTGCACAAGCTTCAAAAGTAACACGCGTATTTTGTTTCTTTATATCTCTTGTTAAATGCATTAGATTCACCTGCATTTTTCTTCCAATTAAATCTTCAGGTTCCATACAATATGAAGGTCCAAGCTCAATTGAATTGAATTCTTTCGGGGCTAACATCTCAACCCACCTTTTTTTAATCTTCTTTACAGCCATATTTCTAACGCAAACAACCCTATTTTATAAAGCTTACTACTTAACAATCTCCTCAATTTTTTTATTTTCAAGCTTTAATACTAACTTTTTCATGAATTCTTCTTCATAACTTTGAGAGATAGTAAAATACAGCCCTTCATTTATTATATAGTCTTTCAATCCAAGATCTTTAGCTAAATTTTCAAATAATTTATCTTGTTCATTTTCAATTGTTGATAATAAAATCCTTATGTTTGCATCACCATCCATAGTATAATTTATAACACTCAAAAAAATTCCCTTCTCAAAAATTAAAGATCTCCTTACAATCTCCAACCCCTTTTCAATAATATATTCTTTAAAATTTGATTCTAAATTAAGTATAATTAAATTATTCTTCTCATCCTTTCTCTTATTATTTATCCATTTCAAAAATTTAATCATTTCTTCTTTAAATGAATCAAAATAAAATAAAATTTCTCTCTTGAAAGTTTTATCTCCCAAAAAAGAACTGATAACAAAACTACCTTTATTCATTTTACAACAAGAATCAATAACTTCAATTAAACCATGCACATCTTTAATAATAGAATCATCTTTTTCCTCTTTTAATAAATAGACTGATCCAAAAATCTCTCTTTTAGTTATTTTCCCCAACATGGTTATTAATACCGCAGAATATAATCTCTTTAATTCTTCATCACTTAAATCCATAAATTTTTTATTCTCTAATTTATTATTTTTTAAAAATCTTGATACTTCATTTCCAGATCCTGATAATTCAGGAAAAAATGGGAAATATGAATTCATCAATACATCTTTTAAATCCAATGTTCTTCCATAAAATCCTTGTAAACTTTTTGCAACAATTAATTTATTTGACTTCAGAGCACTTTCTAATAAAAAAGTATCAAAACTTGACGGTTCAATTAAAGATCCAATAAATCCCAAATATCCCATTCCAAAATTAGTTTTATTTAATTCTTTTGCAAATAAGTAACTCAAACCTGATAAAGAAATAAAATTATTCTCTAAACAAGGGTTTAAAATATTAATATTAAAATTCCTATCTACCTTATCAGAATTATCAATTATAAATATTATTTTATCTTTTATTAAAGACTTTATCTGACTTATTTTCTCTGACCCGGATCCTAAAAAAATAATTGACTTACTTGAATCATAGTTTAATTCTAACAAACTTTGATCTTTAATCTCATCTTCAAGTGAAAGGCTAAAATTATATTTTTCTTTTTGAAATGCTTTAATTAAAATAATTGAAGAAAGTATTCCATTAACATTATTCTTTGCTACAATTTTTATAGGAAACTTTTTAGTTTCTTTAAACTGACTAACAAACTTAGTAACCTCTAACTCTAGCATTATAAAATTAATTTACAAGCAATTTAGCTTGTTCTTTATTATATTTCCAACCTTGAGGTAAAACACATTTTTTAATATAATATTTTATTAGTTTTCTAATTTTTGATGAAGTTAAGGTTAATCCCCTTTTAGAAGGTTGATCATGTTTATTTTTCTCAAGATGTGCATAAATCACAATTTCCCTTCTTATTAAATTAGCTAAATCGTCTGGAATTTTTCCAACCAGCTTATTTTTATTTAAAATATGTAAAACTGATTTTTTAGTTATTTCTCTTATACTTGGAATTCCATAAGAATCTCTTAAAATTAAACCTATTTTTGCAGGTCCATTTCCTTGTTTGGCTAATTTAACAACTAATTGTTCAATTTCAGCAGGCTTATACTTTATCCATTTTAAATCTTGAGATTTCAATGGTTTTTTAGAACCAGACTTACCCTTCTTCCTTGAATACATACGTGCCATATTTTTACTGATGTAAGGAAGCCCATTACTGCCTTACTCTATTTTTTTGGAATATCTCCTCTTTTTTAAAGCTTTTTATCTTATTTTTTCCACAAAAATATTTTATCAACTATTTCTCTTCTTTATATTTAAAAATTTAAATAGCCCCGGGCAGATTCGAACTGCCGTCCCTGGCTCCAAAGGCCAGTATACTTGGCCGCTATACTACGGGGCTATGTATACCTCTTGGTTTTAACCCTATTATTTTAAACTTTTCGGAATTTTTTCTTATGAAAATAAAGATTATAATCTATCTTTATACCTTCCTCTTTTCTCAACCTTATCTAATCTTTTTATTACTTCTAAATATTTACTAAATGTCCTATAACCTTTTAGAAAACTTTCATAACATTCCAAATAAATCTTATAATGTTTAGATTCAAGAGCTTGCCTGAATAAATGAATATCTACTGCCATATCTTCAATTTTGGAACTAACAAACCCTAATCCAAAATCAATGAAATAGATTTTCTTATCTTTTAAAATTAAATTTGAAGTAGTTAAATCTCCATGTATAATCTCCTTTTCATGTAATTTACTTAATTCCTTTCCAATTTTGAAGCAAACTTCATTTTTAGTTTCAAGTTTATCTAAATATTCTGATAGCTTTAATCCCTCAATAAACTCAAGTTCCAGTTTAAATTTCTCCTGATTTAGAATTTTAGGTACATTAACAATTTCTGAAGCTTTATCTAACAATTTTTTTTCAGACTTTGTTCTCAATTTTCTTATTTTTTCATCTAACTCTTTTAATCTATATCCTTTAGAAATTCTATCCTTTATGATTTTATTTCCTTCTTTGTAAATTTCCGCTTCAGCTCCTTTGCCCAAAATTTCCATATTTTAATAGTTTTAGAAAACTTTAAAAATCCTCTCTACTAGTCGTATAACTGGTGGTTAATTATGGGAAATGGTATAGGATATAATTTAGAACCTTTGGAATCTACTTATTCCGATATAAAAAACGAAAGAGTTTCAGATAAAAGGAAATTACCATTTGCTTGTTTATACCAACATTCAGATGGTTCTTGGAGAACATTAGGATCATTTAGTTTCAAGGAAGGTTATATTTTAAATCCTAAACCATTAAGGATTCCTAAAACTATGGAAGATATTTCAGTTGCGGCTAATATTTATGAAACATTAAAGGAAAATAATGATAGAGTTTTTGCTGCCATTTCTAAACTTGAAGAAGGTGATGTAATTTCTATTGATTATATTAACTTTGTTTCTGGAAAAAGAGCAACAATTGGAGTTTATTTTGACGGTGAAGGTTTTAGTCTAAATAATATTTCTCTAAACGGCGAATTAAGATATACTGAAGGAACTGGGGGGAATAAAGCCTATGTTACTTATCCATCTGATTTGCTAGAAGAAATTTTAAAACTAACATTATAAAAAATAAAATGAGAGATAAAAGAATTTCATCAAGTAAAAATTTAGAAAAGCATTCATATACAAATACAACAGAAGGAGTTGGATTGAATTTTAGTTATATCTTTAATCCTGAAATGGGGAATAAATTTAAAGCTATAAGCCTTAGATCAGGAACCAAATATCAAAGATTAAAAGCAATGGTAAATGAAAGCCTCAGAAGAAATTCTTCGACTTTAGAAGCTTTAGCTGAAATTAAACCAGGAGAAAGAACAAACTTTTCTTTTGTAGGGTTTGGAAAAAAAAGACCAATTAGTGTAGACTCATATAAAAATGAACAAGGTTGGTATGAATTCACAAGAGGAACTAAAACTGTTTACGCAAGAACTAGAAAAGATATAATCCCAGAATTAGTAAATCTTATACTTTAATTTTTCCAGCAAATTTTTTCATTAATTTTTCTGGGTCTTGTCCCTTCATCATTTTCATAACTTTCTTAGATTGTCTATATTGTTTTAATAGTTCTCTAACATCTTTTATATCAACACCAGCACCTTGACCAATTCTTTCTATCCTATTTCTATCAATTAATTCAGGATCTTCCAACTCTCTTTTTGTCATTGACTGCATTATATGTTTCCATTTTTTTAGTTTGTCATCTTGTACGTTTAACATTTCTTTAGGGATATTCATATTTCCAAAACCAGGAATTAAATCTATAATTTTATTTAATGGCCCCATTTTACTCATAGTTTGTAATTGTTCATACAAATCTAAGAAATTAAAATCACCCTTCAAAAACTTTTTACCTAAATCCTCCGCTTTATCCTCATTAATTGCAAGTTTAGTTTTTTCTAATAATGCTTCTAAATCCCCCATCCCCAAAATTCTTCCAACAAAACCTTTTGGATTAAACTCTTCAATATCATCTACTTTCTCTCCTACTCCGATAAATTTAATTGGAGCATTTGTTGCAGAAGAAGCAGCTAAAGCACCTCCACCCTTTGCAGTCCCATCTAATTTTGTAATTACCACTCCAGTTATTCCACATGATTTATGAAACTGTTCAGCTTGTTTTTGTGCAGTTTGCCCAACATCCGCTGCAATAACTAATAACACTTCTTCAGGTTTAATTTTTTCGGATAATTCTTCAATTTCTTTTATTAAATCTCCAGATAGTGCGTCCCTTCCTGCAGTATCAATAATCACAATATCATACTTCTCTAGTTTACTCTCAAATTTTTTATAAATTTCAAGTGGGCTTTTTATTTCCTTATCACCAAAAAAAGTAATTTGATTTTCCTTTGCAAGAGTTTCGAGTTGGTGGTATGCAGCAGGTCTCCATGTATCTGTTTGCATCACAGCAACTTTATTTCCTCTGTTAGAAAAATATTTTCCTATTTTTGCTGCGCTTGTAGTTTTTCCATTTCCAAACAAACCAACTAACATTATTTTAAATGGTTTTTTCTTAATTTCAAATTTATGACCTTCTCCACCTAAAAATTTAATTAATTCTTCATATACAATTTTAACTAAATTTTCTTTTTGACTTATTGCTGAATTCGATTTCTCTTTTAATGCTCTTTCTTTAATAGTTTTAGAGAGTTCAAATACAAGTTTAACATTAACATCTGAATGTAATAAAGCTCTTTGAATATCTTTCACTAATTCATCAATTAATCTTTCATCTACAAAAACAGACTTTGCAATTTTACTTAAAGTCTCTTTCAGTGAAGACCCTAATTTTTCTAACACCATTTACAAACTTATTAAAAGAACTCTAACTTAATAAATTTACTATTTATCTCCACGGCACTACAGAAATTCCACGCCTGCTAGATTTAATCAACTGTAAAAATGAAAGAAATTGAACTAACCCATATATTCCAGGAAACCTAGCTGCAGCTGCCATTGCACCATCTGCTATCCATTGAAAAACAACCCAAACCCCTCCAAGATAAGCAACTCTACCTATACCAAGTCCATACACATTATTTATCCTATCCACAATTGTAGCCACACTTTCAGCAGCGTCAGCATCACCACTCCATAAAAGAATTATTGTCACAGAGAATGAACACAATGCAAATATTTTTCCATTTATTCCATGAAAATCAAATTTCTTAATTGAAGCCCAGAAATCTTTCTTAACTTCCTCAATAGTTGGAAATCTTTTTGTACTCTTTAAAATTGCTTTATATACATCTCTTTCTTCGTCAAATAAAGAAATAAAGGCAGAAGTCTTTTGTCTCATACTAGCACCAGACATTAAAACATCATATTGTTTTTGCCAAATATCCTCTAAGTCTACAATATGAAAAAATATCTCCTCATAAAAACTAACAATTCTACTCTTATTCGCACCTTCAAATTGGAGATTATTTCTTCCCCCATCCATACCAACCAAAATTTGTCTAAATATTTGAAAATGCCCCGCAACAGAAATATTTATTTCTTGAAACTCTCTTTCTGTAAACTCAAAGTCTTTAGGTTTCCTAGCTTTAAGATATCTTTTATACATTTGAATAATTGGCTCATTTAGTTTTTTATTTTGTGCACCAATAATTCTTACAACTTCACCTGCCTCTCTATTAACATCATCAATAGTTTTAATAACTTCTTTAGGAAGATTAAACTTAGGTGGATTTCTTACCATAGATTGATTTCACAATTACTACTTTAAATAATTTACTATAACGTGAGCTGTAAAGTAAGCGTCACCTTTTCAACCGAATGTTTTTTATAGCTACTAAAATTAACTTTGAGCATGAAATTGATAAAACCGCAAGTATTAGAGAAAGGAGATACAATAGCTTTCATAGCTCCAGCTGGAGGATTAGCGGCTTTAACCACACATAGACTTGAAAAAGGAAAGAGATTTTTTGAAGAATTAGGTTATAAGGTCAAAATATTTCCAACTGCTAAGAAGAATTCTGGAATTAGTTCTGATACTGCCGAAAACAGAGCTAAAGACATCATGGATGCATTTAGAGATGAGGATGTCAAAGCTATCATCACTACTATCGGTGGCAATACTTCCCATCAGACTTTAGAGTATTTGGACTTTGGAACTATTAAGAAAAATCCAAAAATTCTTTGTGGATATTCAGATATTACAAGCTTACATTTAGCTTTATACTCTCAAACAGGGTTGGTTGGTTTTTATGGACCTGCAGTCATTACACAATTTGGGGAACATCCAAAACCTGATGAATTCACTGTTACACATTTTTTCAAAGCTGTAACAGGAGATATTGGGGAAGTTGAACCTTCTAAACAATGGTCTGATGATAAAAGTGTAGATTGGATAAGCAAAGATGATTTAAAGAAAAAAAGAAAGTATAAGGAAAGCGAAGGATATGAATGGTTAAGAGAGGGGAAAGCCAAAGGAGAAATTTTGGGCGGATGTTTGCCTGTTATATTACATTTAGCAGGAACAAAATATTGGCCAAACTTTAAAGAGAAAGTTTTGTTATTGGAAACTCCAGAGGGAGAAGATTTTAGAAAAGGAGAAAGTTTAGCAAATGTAGATTCCGCTTTAGGCGATTTAAGGAACTTAGGAGTATTCAAACAAATAAAAGGAATTGTTTTTGGGAGGGGTTTTGGATATACAGAGGAGCAGATTAAACAATTAAAAGAGATTATTCTGTATAATACCAGAGATTATGATATTCCGATATTGTATAATGTTAATATTGGACACACAGATCCGATTATCACTATTCCTTTAGGAGTTAAGGTTGAGTTAGATTCTGACAGGAATAAATTTGGATTTTTGGAACAAGCAGTATTAGGATGAACTAAGTTTAATCAAATCTAGCCATCTATTTTCTCCTAATTCTAAATTAACCCCTGCTCTTTCAGACGGCACTTCATCGGTAGTGGAATGGTTTTCTATAAAATTATGTTGGATAATTATTGCAGTCATCAGAATTGGAGCAGACCATAAGGCTTTCAAACCCCTAAAATCTATAACTCTATCTTTGATTTTCATAAATACTGTTTCAATTCTATAATTGTGTATTTTTGTCTTTCTTACATTTTGTATTTTATGCTCTGATCATGCGGATGAATATACTCTCTTTTTTCTAGGTTTACTATAATAAAATACTGTCCCATCCAATAAAATCTCTGTTTTAAGTTTAATAGGTGTTTCCTAGAAAAAACCGAAAAGTTTTCGGATTTTTTGTAATATTATTCAAAAAAGGTAAAATTCCAGTAAAAACAGCTTATCACCCACATTTTGCTTAAGAATCATCACCCTTTATTGCGACAGAGAACTATAACCCTAAATTTTTAAGAACTTCATATTTATCAAATTTTTTCAAATCGGAATAACCTTGCCCAACACCAAAATATAAGATTGGTTTCTTAGTTACAAAAGAAACAGAAATTGCTGCTCCACCTTTATCATCAATATCTGCTTTAGATAAAATAATCCCATCAATTCCAATTCTCTCATTAAATTGTTTTACTTGTTCTACAACATCATTTCCAGTTATACTTTCCCCAATAAATAATTTCAAATCTGGTTTGGAGACTTTAACTATTTTTTTCATTTCATTCATCAAATCTAAATTAGAATGTAATCTTCCCGCAGTATCAATTAACACAACATCCTTTCCAGTTGCTTTAGCATGTTCAACTGCGTCAAAACAGACAGCAGCAGGATCACTTTTATATTCATGCTTAATTAGTTTAACTCCTAACTTATTTGTATGCTCTTCTAGTTGTTCAATAGCTGCACTTCTAAAAGTATCAGCAGCAGCAACAACGCAACTTAATTTATTATCTTTGAGCAACTTAATTATCTTAGCTATCGAAGTTGTTTTCCCGCCTCCATTTATTCCAACAAAAACAATTACATAAGGTTTTTTCTCCCTTATCTTAGAAATTAAATTATAATTCTCCACTTCAAATAACTCTTCAATACTTTCTTTAAGACTATTATGTATTACCTTTTCAATTTCTCCCCTTTTAATTGGTGTATTAATTAAATCCATTTTAAGATCATTTTTTATTTTTTCAATAACTTCTACAGCCACATTATTTTCTAGTAATGTTACTTCCAAATCCCAAAACAGATTCTCAAATTGTTTTTCATCTATTTTTTTAGTTATTACCTTTTCTACAACTTTTGAAAAAATCCCCTTTTTAGCTTCAACTTCTTCAATATCCTTTAGAGTTTTAATCTCTTCCTTATCTTCTTTTTTCTTTAAAGGTTTTAGAATTTCAGGTCTAACTTTTGCTTTTTCAACTTCTTCTAAAGTTTTAATTTCTTCTTCAACCTTTTTAGAAAATATTTTTACTGTATTCTTTATTTTTTCTTTTAAAAACTTAAACATACTTATTAAGAAATTTGTTCCTATTTATACCTTTTTGTATATTTTATGGACTTCAGAATAATTTCCATTAGCTAAGCACTCTCTTATTTTTATTAAACTCTCTTTAGAATCATCATATTTGCTTGGCAATTTTCTTGGAACAAAATCCATATTTCTTCTATCATTTCTTAATAACTTTGGCTCTTCTATTTTCTTTTTCTTGTAAGCCTTAGTTATTAAAGAATTAATCTCTAAATCCCTAAACAAATCTTTGGTTTTATAATACAATTCCATCCTTTTTTCATAAATCTCATATTTTAATAAATTATTATATACAATTAGTAATTGAGAATAATGTTTCATAGCTTCTTCTAAATCATTATGCTCTAATTCATTTTTAATCTCATTATAAAGAAAATCATAGTTTTTTAGTGTAGTATTATATGTATAAACTTCAAGACAAAATAAATAATGCTTGTTTGTAAATTCTAATAATGCATCAACATCAGGTAATTCTTTAATCTCTTTGCTTAATGAAGTAATTTTCTCTAATTCCTCCTTCATTTTTGAAAAATTTCCCTGTTGTGATAACAAATAAGCTTCATTAATTCCCAAATACAAACTAATCTCTTTGTATAATACCAATATATCCTGGTGTAATTTTTTTGTTTTTTTATATTTTGGTAATGATTTAAATCTTTTTTCTAAAACATTATATAATTTAACTGCACTTTCAAATTTCTTATCTCTAATATAAGAATATGCTAACTTAAGTAAATTTTCAAACTCATCCACCCTTTTTTTCTGTAATTTATTTTTTAGTTCTGTTATCACATAATAGCAAATTTAAGGACTATTTTTAAAAGTTTCCAATTTCTCTAATACAACTGTAGCATAGGCTCCTTTAGGTAAAAAGAAAGAAACATACTCACCATCAATTTGAAATTCTTTAACATCTACAATTAAATCTCTAAAACTACAAGTTGGTGTTATTTCAGGAATACTTCTAATAATAAAATCTTTCAGATTAAAACCTTCTTCTTTTAATAATCTAAGATAACTTTCCTTTATTTTAGGATCTTTAAACTCTATATCAAAACTAATCATAGGTATTTCAACATTTTCAATTCTTTTATCTACAAATTTACAACCTAGATACCCTTCAACTACTTTATTCCATAAATAACTTTGATAGGCATGAATATACAACAATAGTCTCTTCTTTCTAATCTGTAATAAAGCACTAACAAAATTATTCTTATGTATTTTAAGAAAAGAATTAATCTTTTTTTCTTTTATCAATTCACACGCTTCTTCTAACCTATTTTGAATAATTAACTTTCCAATTATGTGGTTATTCTTAGAAAATCTTTGTGGCCCAAAATAATTCTCAATAAAATCTATTTTGTGTTTAGTTTCAAATTTGATCTTAAATTTATTACCTTCCAGCATCCCGAGATATATTGGTTTATTTCCTCTTCCAACTATTTCTAAAACAACATCAGTTAATTTCAAGTTTTGAATCTTTTCCTCCTTTATATTAGGGATTGAAATATATTGTATTGTAATTGCTATTTTATCTTTATTTCCTGCAAATCCAATCTTACTAAAAGGAATTCTTAGTTTTTTACTTATTTCTTCAATAACATCTACCGTATTCTTATCTGTTTTAGTTAATTTAACATAAATATAATCTCCTCCTGAACAATCTAATTTAATAATCTCCTCAACAATAAAGTCTTCTGGTCTTTCTTTAATCTGCATATAAAATTAGAATTACAAAAGAACTTTAAACCTTTATATAATTAATAACGTTTAAATTGAAGTATTATCCATTAACTTTACTAACTCTTCTCATTGCAAAAATCTTTAAATAAGTAAACAATCTAAATCTCATTATGCCAAAAATATTAATTATTCTTGATGGTATTGGAGACTTACCTTGTAAAGAATTAAATAATAAAACTCCACTAGAAGCAGCCAAAACAAAAAACTTAGATTTTTTTGCAAAAAATGGTTGTCAGGGCTATGTTTATCCAGTTTCACAAAAGGTTGCACCAGAAAGTGATGTAGGCGTAACAGCTTTATTAGGTTACGATCCCTATAAATATTATACTGGAAGAGGCCCATTAGAAGCAGTTGGAGCAGGTTTAACATTACCAATACAATCAATAGCATTAAGAGCAAACTTTGCAACTTTAATTAATCAAATTTTAGTAGATAGAAGGGCAGGAAGAACTTTAACTACAAAGGAAGCAAAAGAATTAGCTGAAGAAATAAATAAAAAAGTAAAACTAACTCACGAATTTACTTTCAAAGCAACAATTGGTCATAGGGGAATATTACTAATTAAAGGTCAATTTTCAAATAATGTTTCAAATGTAGATCCTGCATATAAAAAAGAAGGATCCTTTGGAATTGCAAAAGAAGAATATGAAACCAAAATGCCAGAATGTAAACCCTTAGATTCTAAAAAACTTACAAAGGATACAGCAGAAATAATAAATGAATTCGTAAAGCAGTCTAATAAAATTTTAACTAATCACCCTATCAACAGGAAGAGAATTAAAAATAATTTGCTACCTGCAAATTTTATCACATTAAGAGATGCAGGGATTGAATTACCTAAATTTCCAAAAAAATCAAATTGGGCAGCAGTAGTTGGAATGCCATTAGAAAAAGGAATCGCAAAATTATCTGGAATAACAATATTACCTTTTGAATATCCAGAAGCAAAAAGAGATATAAAAAAACAGACTAAAAAATCTCTTAAACTTGAAATTAAAAATTCTTTAAAATATATCAAAAAAGTAGAATTCAAAAATTATTACATTCACATTAAACAAACAGATATTCCGGGCCACGATGGAGATCCCATACAAAAAAAAGAATTAATTGAATATTTAGATAAGAAATTTTTTAAAAAACTAAGAAAAATAAAAGATTTAGAAATAGTAGTAACTGGTGACCATTCTACACCATGCAAACTAAAATCACATTCAAAAGATCCAGTTCCTTTACTTTGGTTTGGAAAAGAAAAAGATAACACAGAAAGATTTACAGAAAAAGAATCAAAAAAAGGTTCCTTAGGAGCATTATTAGGCAAAGATGTATTGAATAAGGTGAATTTTTGAAATGAAAATAGTTTATTTACTGTTTTTCATTTTAATTACAGGTTGTATGACAGGTTCTACAGTTTATGAACCAGAAGGGCCTTACAAAGTGACCAAAGTTCTTGATGGTGATACTTTAGATGTAAATAATGGTGAAAGAATAAGACTAATCGGAATAAACACTCCAGAAAAGAATGAATGTTATTACAAAGAAGCAACTGAAGAATTAAAAAAACTTACAGAAGGAAAAGTTATTCTACTTGAAATAGATAATGCAGACAAAGACAAATATGGAAGATTATTAAGGGTTGTCTATGTAAAAGGAATTAATGTTAATTCACATATGATAGAGAAAGGGTTTGCAAGAGTATTTGATGAATTTCCATCTTTAGATTATAATAGTCTAAAACAACTAGAGAAAATTGCAAAAGAAAAAAACTTGGGATTATGGAATTGTTAAACAAAAAGTTTTAAATAACTTAAAAACCAAATAATTTCTAAGGGGTGATGTATCATTAAGAGAAAAATAACAGCTAAAAAAGAAGAAGCAAGAATAAAGAACTTAATTCTTATTGTTGGAATAATTGTAATTTTATTTGGCCTTTGTGCATATTACATTTCTCACATAATGTAGTGTTACATATAAATCTTTATTAGTTTCAAATGTTTGATCTCACTTATGCCAGATGTTATTATCACCTACGAAACTGTTTATGAAACTTTAAGAAGGGAAAAGTTTAGACAGGAGATACAACAATTAGAACCTACTTTCTTCCAGGATGTTGTAAAATATTTAAAAGAAAAAAAAGCGATTCTAAAATCTCAAAAAGAAAAAGAAAGCATTTTTGCAGCACAAGAAATTCAAAAAACACAAAAACAAATAGAAAATATTTATAAAATCTTAAAAGAATTATATGAGAGAAGAGAAACAAAAATAATTCAAATAGCATTATTTTCTTCAAAAACTAACTCAAAATTACAAGATCCAGATTTACTTCTAAAAGAAGAACAGGAATTGTTTAAGAAGATAACATCCGAATTAGATAATTTTAGAAAGAATATTCTTGGAAATTTATTAGAAGCAAAGATTCCACAAATACCAGAGGATAAGATTCAAGAAACAATATTAAAAAAAGAAGAGAATAAACTAATTCACTTTTCAAAACCTGTTCCAAAATTTTTAGCAGAGGATTTACAGTCGTATGGTCCTTTTGAACAAGATGAAATTGCTAACCTTCCTGAAAAAGCTGCAGAGATACTAATCCAAAGGAATAAAGCTAACCTTCTTTAGAAGCTCTTATAAACTTTTATTTTTTTCAACCAGATACAAAAATGAAAGAACTAATTTTATCACTGATATTATCAGGTTGTGCTACACCCATAATCTTAGAAAAACCAATAAACTCTAAACAACAAGAAAATACACTTCCTTGGTTAACAAGTGTACAAGCCGGAATAGACTATCAATTAGACTCTGCCGCAAATCCAGATATTCTTCAGGGAATTATAGTGATTTTAAGATTTCTGAAGATGAACAAGGAAGATATGCAATTTTTGGATCTTCCATTGCAAGATGGGAAGATACCAAGACTCTTTCAGTTAGGGCAAGTGATAGTAATACATCTATTCATACAAGAATAATTGATTCTGATGCAGACGGTAAATTTGAGAGAGTAAGCTCAGTTACAAGAATAAGAGAAGATGGTTTAGTTTTAAGATATGAAATTATAGATACTCCTGGAAGATATTCCCCAATTTCCTGGAAAGCAGTATGGTCCAATGGAGCTAAAAAAGAAGATAAAACAGAACTCTTAGACGAGTCAGTAGAGCCATACTCCAATTTAATAGATCTTGTTAAAGACCATGGATTATAGACTTTTATGAAAACATTTAAAAATACTCTCAAATCCCAATCTATCATGAAATTACCCAAACAAATTAAAAGATTTTGTCCCAAATGCAAAACAAGTAAAATTCAGAAGGTTGATCAATACAAATCTGTTGGGAAAAGGGGTTCATTATCAAAAGGTTCAAAAATTAGGATTCAAAAAAGAGGAAAACACAAGGGTTTTGGAAACCATGGGAAATTATCAAAACCTCCAATTTCAAAATTCAAGAGAACTGGTGCAAAGATATCAAAAAAAACAACTTTAAGATATCAATGTACAGAATGCAAAAAATATTCCCAACAAAGACAAGGGATTAGAACAAAAAAAGTAGAGATTCAATAAAAATGTTTAGAGAAAATATTTCAAAATTTGTAAAAGTTAAATGTAGTGGATGTAATAACGAACAGAACATATTTAATAAAGCATCAACAAAAGTTGAATGTCTTGTTTGTAATAAACTATTAGCAACACCAACAGGTGGAAAAGCTAAAATTCTTGGAGAAATCCAATCCTAATCATGTTCTATAAGAAAGAAGGAATTCCGGAAACAGGTGACATAGTCACTTGTACAGTAAATAAAATCTTATTTCATTCAGTATTTGTAACTTTAGATGAATATAATAATAAAGAGGGATTAGTCCATATTTCAGAAGTTTCGCCTGGAAGAATAAGAAATTTAAGAGATTTTGTAAAGGAAGGAAAAACTATTGTTTGTAAAGTTTTAAGGATAAATAGAGAAGGCAATATTGATCTATCATTAAGAAGAGTTTCTACAACTCAGAAAATAAATAAGCTTACTGAAATGAAACAAGAGATGAAGGCAGAAAAGCTCTTACAATTCATTGGAAAAGGCTTGAAAAAAAACATTGAAACAATGTATAAAGAAGTGGGATACCAAGCTATAGAAAAATTTGGTTCTCTAAATAATTTTTTCTTAGAAATTGTAATTAACGGCCCAAATTCAATTGAAAGTATGAAAATTTCAAAAAACATTTTAGATGTGCTTATTAAATTAGTAAAAGAAAAAATTGCAGTTCCTGAAGTTAAAATTGCGGCGAACCTAAACTTAAAAAGTTATTCTCCAGATGGTATTGATGTAATAAAGAAAATCCTTTCCAAAATTAAAGGTGATGATGTAAGGGTATTTTATTTAGGTGCACCAAAATATAAAATAGAACTTGTTGCAAGGAATTATAAAGAAGCAGAATCAAGATTGAAAGAAATTTCAGATTTAATCTTAAAAGAGGCAAAGAAGTTAAAAACTGAAGGAGAGATTAATAAAATTGCCGCATAAAATTTTATTCTGCAATATCTGTAAAGAATATACTTTAGAAGAAACACACTGTAAAGAAAAAACTTTTATAAGATCACCCGCAAAATTCTCTCCTACTGATAAATATTCAAAATACAGAAATATTTACAGGAGTAAACAGGATTAATTCCAAAAATATTTACTGTTTCAAAATCACTAAAATTTTTATTTCAAGAAATTAAATTTATCTTATTAAGTTCCTCCTTTACAACTGTCATATCCTTCTCCCATTCAGAAATTAATCTTCTATTATAGATTATAGCAGCAGGATGAAATAAAGGTATTAATCGAATCATTAAACCTTGGAACTCAATCAACTTAACCATTCCATGTAAAGAAGTTATTCCGGATTGTTTTATCATAGAATCTACATCTCCATTTGCTAAGAAAAATTTAGTTGAATAATTTCCTAAAGAACAAACAACTTTAGGTTGAAGAATTTTAATTTGTTCCACTAAAAAAGGAGTATGAGCTTTCATTTCTTCTGAATTAGGACCCCTATTTTCAGGAGGCCTATATTTCAAAATATTAGTCACATAAATCTCCTCTAAACTTAATCCTACAGAATTTAACAATTTATCTAAATTTTTTCCTGCTGCCCCTACAAAAGGAATTCCTTGTAAATCTTCATTAGAACCTGGAGCTTCTCCTACAAATAAAATACAAGCATTAGGATTTCCTTTTCCCATAACCACATTTCTTGCATTTTCATGTAAAGGTATCTTAGCTAAAATAATTTTCTCTTTTAATTTTTCCATTTCAATGGATTTATTCATATTAGATCTCAAACCCAACTTATTAATATGCTCTTCCATTTAGATTCTATTATCTATTTCAGAAAAATATTTATATCCTTAATAAGCCTCATAACTCTTAAATATATCAATAAATACTTCCATTTGAAATGAAAAGAAAAACAATAATTCTTATATTACTTCTCTTATTAGCAATAGTTGGATACAAAATGATAGACACGAGTAAGGATTCAAACACAGTATTACTAAAAACAAATCATGGTAATATTAAGATAAAATTATACGAAGACATGACAATTACATCGGGAAATTTCAAAAACTTAGTTAAAAAAGGAACTTATGATGGGATTATATTCCATAGAATTATTCCAAATTTTATGATACAGGGTGGAGATCCAACAGGAACAGGTTACGGTGATTCATCAATACCAAAAATTAAAGATGAGTTTAAAGGTCACAAGAATAATAAAGGAACAATTTCAATGGCAAATTCAGGTCCAAATACAGGATCATCTCAATTCTTCATTAATTTAGTAAACAATAATTTTTTAGATTCTAAACATCCCGTCTTTGGAGAAGTTATTGAAGGCATGGATGTTGTAGATAAGATTGCTAAAGTTAAAACTGGTAAAATGGATAGACCTTTAGAAAATGTTATAATTTTAACAACAGAACTAGTTTAAATCCTTAAACTCAAAACTTAAACACTTTTTCCAGTAGAAGAAACAGCACCCGTATTCTTAATTGTTTTTGGCTTTTCAGCAACAATAGAAGCCTTTGTATGAGTTTTTTGGGAAAGATGTCTCAATGCTTTCTTAGACTCTTCTTTTTGTTTTTCTTCTAGAGTCTCAACTTTTTCAGCTTCAATTACTTTTTCCTCTTTCTTTAATTTTTTATCTTCTTTCTTCTCAACAATTTTTGGAAAATCAAAACCTTCTAATTCAACTAAAGCATAAGAACTTTCTTTGGTTTTTTCAATTTTAGTATGAATTTTAATTCTTGGTGGGGGATTTTTTCCTCCCCTTTCCCATATTTTATGATTTAATTGTTTACAAATCTTAACATCCTCAACTTTCATATGTTTAGAAATAAATTCCTTAATTGCAGTAACTGACTTTTTAGCTCTCTTATATGAAGGAGCTTTTCTAAATTCTTTCCTTAAAGGAATAACATATTGTCTTTCTACCATTTTAAACTTTAGTTTTTGTATGCCTTCTCCATGATCTTTTCACTGTTGTAAACTTGGAAGGATGAACTTTTTTAGCTACACCAAAAATTCTTGGAATTATCCAAACTGGTGCCCATTTTGTTTGTCTACCTAATTTTGCTAATCTTTTTTTCCTCGCAGTTGTTACTTTACTCATTTTGCAGCCTTATCCATTAATGATTTCCCTTTAGGAGTTATAATTTTCCCTTTATGTACACCTTTCTCTTGAGCTTTAACTAATCCAGCTTTTTCCATTTGTTGTAAAATATTTCTTATAATTTTCCCTGAAGCTTTAGCAAACCTTTCAGGTTTATGACCTCTATTTTTTTTATTTCCATATTTTATTCTTAACTTTGAAACTCCAATAGGACCTTTGATATAAACTTGCCTCAATACTGAAGCAGCCCTTGTATACCACCATCCTTCTTGACTAGGCCTTCTTTCCTTCCCATGTCCAGATTTAACAAACTGAACCCATTCAGGCTCTTTAATCATAGTTTTTAATTCATTAGAAGATCCTTTGTACACTTTTACTAGATCAGCATCAAATATTGTAGCCATATAAAATCTAGAAAAATGGGATGTTTAAAAAGCTTTCTACCATATAGTTTGCAAAAGAAACGCATACAAATAAGTTCTACTTCTCATAATGCTTTCTGTAATGTTTGAATACTACCAATAAATGCCCAGATAAAATCAATTATTACTAAAGGCATTCCAATAAAAATTCCAACTTTTGTTGCAATAAAAATTACTGATAACACAAAAATCCCCAACTGAATCAATCCAATTTTATATTTCCCTGATAAAAAAGTTCCAAGACCTGGAAGAAGATTCAAAACAAGACAGACAACTGCCATTCCAATTGTAATTCTCTTCAATTGCCTCCTCTTTTTTTTCTTAATTACCATCTTTTATTAGAATAGCACAGTCCTTAGATTTATCTTCAACTCTACAATCACAATAATCCTCTACATTTTCAAGATAACTAAATTTCTCAACACATTTCCTAAATACCATTGCATTATTCCCACTTCCAGTACTTACTTCTTGTACAAGATCATCTCTTCTTGGAATGAAATTTTTAGTTCTCAATTCTCTTTCTTGTATTGAATCATATAATTCCATTTGAGACTCCACTCCACCTCTTATAGTCTCAAGATCTCTATGGCCTTCAAGAGGTTCATATAAAGCAAAACCAGAAGGAGTTGCTGAAAAAGAATATGTCATAGTTAAAATTGCAATGATTGCAAAAGTAGAAACCAACATTAAATTCTTATCTATACTTTCAGACATTTTTCACACCCTTTTTAAAATAAAAAAAATAACGGTTTTACGCCGTTAATTTATTTCCACAAGCTCTCCATATACCTTTCGTTGATGGAGAACTTATTAGACTTGATTTTCTTACAGCATTCCTATTTAACTCTTCTACACAGGAATCAAATTCAGATCTACTTATACTTAATTCAACATCAGATCCAAACCTTTCTCTACAGTCCCTATTATTATTTTCCCTACACATACAGTATAAGTCAGCATTAGGATTTCCAACTTTTGTTTCTTTTGCTAAACAAACTTTGTAAATGTTCACAAAATTTCCTGTAATTGGTATAGCCTCTTGCTTGTCTGCCTTATAGATCTCACAATCATTTGCAGTTCCACCATCAAGTTTACATTTTACCCAATCTTCTGGAGATGAATATCCTCCAGCTAAAGCCTTATCCATTAAAGAAGTTGCAAAGATTCTTTGTGTTCTTGAAGTAGCAAAAGCTCCTCCAGAACCTTCCCCGCCTCTTCCTTCATAAACAATCTCTTGCTCCTCTTCAGGATAAACAGCATCTAACAAACATGCACTCTCTGAATCTCTTCCACCATTCTCCCTCAATGGAAATTTACAATCACATACTTCTTCAACATTTAAAGCATCACTAAACCTTACAAGACATTGCTGATATAAGTTTTCACCATAAACTGCACGACCAGTAGATCCTTCATCACTACCTAGCAGAGCAAACAATCCTACCACGGCCACTATCCCAACAACAGCAACCATCAGGATATTCTTATCAAGACTATTATTCATTTGATTTCTCCTCCTCCATCAATTAACTATAAACATTAACTAGATAAGATCTTTTTAATTAGGTTTATAAAAATATCGGATTTTTTTAATTAGTTAGTACTATTTTAAACATAATTACAACATAAAAACTAAACAAATTTAAATATTCTAATTTTAATTCAAGATTTATAATGATAAAAAAAAGATTTATTTTAATTATAATACTTCTTTTAGTTAGTTGCACAAAAGAAGAAGTAAAGGAAGAACAAAATGATAATTCTCTTTTAGAGGATTATTATTCTGAGGAAATAAAAGAACAAGGGGAAGAAATTTCAGAAAAAATCATAGAAACTCCTCAGTCCACCACTAATAAAAAATCTGAAGCAGAAAAAGAAAAAAAAAGATTAACGAATAAAATCAAAGAACAGAAAAAAAGTTTTGCAACTTCAGAAGAAAAGAATAAGACTTTATTACAAGAAGATAATTCTTTTTATGAAATGGGTTATGATTTGTATAAACAAGGGGTAAAAGATTTAGAAAAAAAAGATTATACTTCAGCAATAGATTTCTTTAATCAAGCAGAAGAAATGTTTAATAGGATTCACTCTTGAAATAAATTAATCAACTTGAAATTATCCAAATAATCCACTTGGTTTAACAATTCTTACAACAACTTGTCTTGAATCATCATCAGGAACTCCCTCTCCCAAAGCAACAATATTACATCCTGTTGTCCTCAAATCCCCACCAGTCTCCTTAATTATTAATGAATACGCAACTTGCTCACCAGAAGAAATACTCTTTGGAGAAGTACTTTTCCCATCTTCATTTGCAGTTTCATGGAATAACATGCATTTTAATTTTGGATCACTATTTTTAGCATTTACACGTAAAGAAACCAATAACTCAGGAATATCTGGTTTAAGATTAGCAACTATAACTTTCACAACTTCATCCTTCCCTTGTTCAACATTAATCATTGTGGGAGTAACAGTAAGAAATTCTTCAACATTTTCTAATCCTGTTAACAAAGTATTTGCTTTATCAAATGTTGTACTTGAAATACCTTCTAATTTCCCAAAAATTCCTTTAATAAAAGCAAATCCTAATATTAATAGAGTAACACCTAGAACAATTACAATGATAGTAGTCATAGAAAGTTCAATTGCACCCTTTTTTGTCATAAAACTAAATTTGTTTTAATTCTTATTTAAATTTAACTATTAAACTTTAATTAGTTTCAAGTTGAACATTTCATTTAATAACAAATTTATCCAGTAAAAATTACAAAACATTTGAACCTAAAAATTAATTGGGACTGGGGGGATTTGAACACCCGACACCTAGATCTTCAGTCTAGTGCTCTCCCAGGCTGAGCTACAGTCCCACAGAAGAAGCATATCATATTTCTTTTAAATCTTTCGAACACTAATTTTATATATATTATAAAATCCAGAATTTCAATGCCAGAACCTAAAATACAAGATAAGAAATGGAAAATTTCATTTGAAGAAGAAATTACAAAAAAATGGGTAAGGGAAGAGCCTTACAAATTTAGATTATCAAGCACAAAACAAACTTTTTCAATAGACACTCCCCCCCCTTACATTAACACTCCCGTTCATATCGGTCATGCTTCAACATATACTATGATGGATATGTTTGCAAGATATAAGAGAATGAAAGGTTACAATGTTCTTTTTCCTTTAGGTTTGGATAAAAACGGTTTACCTATTGAAGTTGCAACAGAAAAGAAATTCAAAATCAAATTCACAGAAACTTCAAGAGAAGAATTCATAAAAAAATGTAAACAATTATTAGATGAAGCTTCAACAGAATCAATTGATTCATTTCAAAAGTTAGGACACTCTTACAACTCATGGGAAATTGGAACACAGATTGGTCAGATCTATGAAACAGATTCAGATGATTACAGGGAATTAACACAAGAAACTTTCATTGATTTATGGAATAAAGGTTTAATTTACGAAGATGACAGGATAAATAACTTTTGTACCGGCTGCCAAACTACTATTGCAGATTCTGAAATTGAATACAAAGACGTTGAATCCTCATTTAATGATATTAAATTTAAAGTAAAAGAAACAAAAGAAGAGATTATTATTGGAACCACAAGACCAGAACTTGTATGTACATGTGGTATGATAATATTCAATCAAAATGATGAAAGATACAAACATCTTGATGGAAAAACTGCAATAACCCCTTTATTTAATAAAGAAGTTCCAATTAAAGCACACCCTTTAGCACAGATAGATAAAGGTACAGGTTTAGTAATGATGTGCTCAGCCGGAGATTTATCAGATATTCAATTTTTTAGAGAGATGAATCTAATTCCAACAATCGCAATTAATATTGATGGAACAATGAACGAACATGCAGGGTTTTTAAAAGGATTACCAGTAAGAGGTGCAAGATCACAAATGATCGAATCCTTAAAAGAGAAAGGATTAGTTGTAAAGCAATCTAAAATTATTCACAGAACTCCAATATGTGAAAGAAGTAAAGATGAAATTGAATTCATTTCCATGAAAGAATTTTATTTAAAACAAATTGAATTTAAAGAAGATATGAAAAAACTTTCTAACAAAATTAATTTCTATTCTCCAAAATCAAAACAAATCTTATTAGACTGGATAGATTCAGTTTCAATTGACTGGCCAATTTCAAGAAGAAGATATTATGCAACCGAAGTTCCATTATGGTATTGTAAGAAATGTAACGAAACCTTTGTACCAGAAAAAGGAAAATACTACAAACCTTGGAAAGAAAATCCATCTGTAAAAAAATGTAAATGCGGTTCAACAGAGTTTCAAGGCGATGAAAGAGTATTTGATACCTGGTTTGATTCTTCAATTTCTCCTTTATATATTTTAAAATATTCCCGAAATGAAGAGTTTTTCAAAAACAATTCTCCATGTTCTTTAAGACCCCAAGGAAAAGAAATTGTAAGAACATGGTTGTATTACACATTACTTAAAGATTATTTATTAACAAACAAACCTATTTTCAAAGATGTTTGGATTCACTATCACATTGTAGATGAAAATGGTAAAAAAATGTCAAAATCAATTGGAAACATTATTGATCCTCAAAAAATCTTACAAAGATATGGAGCAGAAGCATTTAGATTATGGTGTGTTCTTGAAGGCAATATTGACTCTACAGATTTAAGATGTTCTTATGAGAGAATAGAAGGTGCAGGTAAGACATTAACAAAACTATGGAACGTTGCAAGATTCATTTCAATGTTTGATAATCCAGAAAATACAGATTTCACAGAAACTGACAAATGGATTATTGGAGAAATTAACAATTTAATTGAAGAATGTGATAATAGTTTCAAAGAATATGATTTTCATAATCCTATGATAAAATTAAAAAATTTCCTTTGGGAGATATTTGCCTCACATTACATTGAAATGGTAAAGGTTAGAGCATATAATGAAGAAAATAAATTCACTGATAAAGAACAAGAATCTGCTTTATGGACTTTACATTATTGTTTAGATATTTTATTAAGATTATTCTCTCCTGCAATACCAATAATAACTTACAAACTATACAGTTATTTGAACAATAAAGATATTCATAATTTAGAATATCCTAAAATAAACTATAAAGTAAAATCTGCTTTTGAAACTAAAGATATAGTTGAATTAAACAGTTTTGTTTGGAAAGCAAAAAGAGATAATAATAAATCATTAAAAGATGGACTAACATCTTTAACAATTCCACACTATTTTGAAAAAATATCAAAAGAATTTCAATTTATGCACAATGCAAAAGAAATCAAATTTGGAAACTTAAACATTGAATTTTAAAATGAAATTTTTAGTTTTTGACGTTGATGGTACGATCGTTGAGAGTACCCAAGAATTAGGAGAAGAATTTCAAAAGATTTTTCTCACTTTAAACAATAAATTCTCTTTAGTATTTATTAGTGGGACTAATAAAACTGAACTTAATAGGATGGTATCTAGTAAATTAGGATCCATTGACCATTTCATTATTTCTAACTCCGGTTCAATATGTGATAAGATAGAATCAAAAAAGACATTTAACCTTTGGAAAGATTCTTTGGAAGAAAAAGATAAAGAAAAAATAAAGAATTCTCTTAATCTTTTATCAAAAGAATATAATCTGATTCCAATAACCTCTAAAGAAGATCAGATACTTGATAGGGGTTCCCAGATAACATTCTCCATTCTTGGAAGAAATGCTCCGCTTGAAAAAAAGAAAAATTATGATCCAGACACTTCAAAAAGAAAATCATTTATTCAATTTTTAAACAACAATGGATTAAACGAAGAATATGATCTAAAGATTGGTGGTACAACTTCAATAGATATTACATTAAAAGGAATTAATAAAGAATATGGTTTAAAAAAATTCATGGAAATAAATAAACTTTTAAAAGATCAAATAATTTTTTTTGGCGATCAATTAGAAGAAGGCGGAAATGATTTTCCTGTAAAAAAATTGGGTATAAGGACGATAAAAGTTAAGAATCCAAAAGACTGTTTAGAAAAATTAAATCCATTTTTGCTCTAAACTAAAACCTTATAAACAATTTAAAATTACTGATTAAAGATGGATACAAAACAGAAATTAAAATTAAAAAAGTTTATTTCACAATTGAAAGGA
>JAGVXZ010000039.1 GCA_018303515.1 Candidatus Woesearchaeota archaeon
ATTTTTAGAAAAATCTAAAAAAGAATTTAAAGGTATTATTGAATATACTGATTTACCTCTTGTTTCTTCTGATATTGTAGGTAATCCTCATTCTGCAATCGTTGATTCTTTACTTACGAGGGTTTTAGAGAAAAGATTAGTTCATATCTTTGCGTGGTATGATAATGAATTTGGGTATGTAAGTAGATTAAAAGATGTATGTAAAATACTATGAAAATATTAATGAGAGTGGATTTGAATTGTTCTTTAGTAAATGGAAAAGTTATGAAGAGTGAAAGGATATTAGCTGTTAGAAAAATACTTAATAACTATAAAAATGATATAGTGGTTTTGTTAGCACATCAGGGGAGAAAAGGTTCTAAAGATTTTATTTCATTGAAACAACATGCTGAATTATTAAAAGTTAAATTTGTTGATGATTTATTTGGTGTTAAAGCTGTAAATGTAATAAAGAAATTAAAAAAAGGGGATATTTTATTGTTAGAAAATGTTAGATTTTATGATGAGGAGTTTGATTTAAGTAAAAATAGATTTGTTTCAAATCTAGTTCCTTTGTTTGATTGTTATATTAATAATGCGTTTTCTGTTTCTCATAGAGAACAAACTTCTTTAACTTTTCAGAAATATCTAAAGGGATATAAAGGAGAATTAGTTATTAATGAAATTAAAAATTTATCTAAATTGAAAACTAAAAAAGCTGTTTATGTTTTAGGTGGGGTGAAGTTGGAAGATTTGTATCCATTAATGAATTATGTTTTAAAAAATAAAAAAGGAAAAATATTATGTACGGGGATTTTAGGGCCTGTGATTCAGGAGATAATGAAACATGGGTTGAAACCTAAGTTAGATGAACTGTACAGGAAATTTTCTAAGGAAATTATTTTACCTGTAGATTATGCTCTTGAAATAAATGGGAAAAGAAAAAATGTTAAACTTGAAACTAAGGGGAGAGTTTTGGATATTGGGAAGGAAACAATAATCAATTTTAAAAAAATAATTGAAAGTTCTAACTGTGTTTTTTTTAAAGGCGCACCAGGAATGTATGAGAAAAAAGGATTTGAAAATGGAACAAAGGAACTATTAATTTCTTTATCTAAAGCTAAATTTAGTGTTCTTGGTGGCGGGGATAATTTAAGTGCAATCAAAAGATTTAAGTTAACTAAAAATAAATTTTCTTATGTGAGTTTATCTGGTGGTGCTATGTTAGCTTATTTAATTGGAAAAGAATTGCCAGGATTGAGAGGTTTAAAATGAAAGTGGTGATAGGATCTGACCATGCTGGATTTGGATTAAAAGAGAAGTTAAAAATATTTTTATTAAGAAAGGGAGTTAAAGTAAAGGATTTAGGTCCTGAAATATATAATAAATCTGATGATTATGTTAATTATGCTAAAGTCATATCAAAGGAAGTTTCAAAGAATAAAACTTTGAAGGGGATTCTTATTTGTGGAACTGGGACTGGAATGTGTATTGTTGCAAATAGATTTAAAGGTGTTAGGGCTGCAGTAGTTTTTGATAATTATTCAGCTATTATGTCACGAAGAGATAATGATGCAAATATTATTTGTTTGCGTGGAAGGAGGTTTAGTTCTTTATTAGAAAAAAGGTTACTTTGGTTGTGGTTAAACACATCGTTTAGTAATTTGTCTAGACATAAAAAGAGAATTAAAGAAGTAGGATGAAAAAAAGAATACAAATTGTTCCAGCAATACTTACTAAGACAAAAGAAGATTTAGTTGATACACTGAAAATGTTAGAGCCTTATGTTGAGAGAGCTCAGATTGATATAATTGATGGATTGTTTGCAAATAATAGAACCAATGATGATCTTTCAAGAATTAAGACTAAGTTGAAACTGGAAGTACATTTGATGGTAGTTGATCCGTTGAGATATATTGAAAAATATAAGAATGTTGCGTGGATGATTACTTTGCATTATGAAAGTTTTGAAGAGGAAGAAGATTTATTAAAAGCGATTTCTTTAGTAAAGAAATATAAAATGAAAGTTGGATTAGCAGTAGGTCCGTTGACAAGTATATATAGAATTCAGGATTTTGTAAAAAAAGTGGATCAAATTTTAATAATGAGTGTGAGGCCTGGATTTGGTGGACAAAATTTTATTGACACTACTTTTGGAAGAGTAAGTACAATAAGAGCTTTAAATCCAAACATTGATGTTGAAGTTGATGGTGGTGTTAGGTTATCTTTGGTAAAAGATATTATTGCTTCTGGTGCAAATATTATTGTTGCCGGGAAAGCTATAACTCATCATTATGATGTTGAGTTGGCAATTAATAATTTTAAGAGTGAAGTAAAGAAAGCTTTGGTTGAATTATAAAATGAAGGATATTAAAAAATTAAACCTTTTAGCAAATGATATAAGACAAGATATTATAAAATCTTTGGTTTCTGCAGGTTCAGGACATTCTGCCGGGCCTTTAGGAATGACAGATGTATTTACTGCATTGTATTTTGAGGTTTTAAAACATGATTCTAAAAAACCCTGGTGGGATGAGAGAGATTATTTCATTTTATCTTGTGGTCATATATGTCCTGTTTGGTATGCAACTTTGGCTAATGCAGGTTATTTTTCAAAAAGTAAATTGAGTACTTTGAGAAAATTAGGTTCTGGTTTACAAGGGCATCCACATAAAAATTCATTACCTGGTGTTGAAAATCCTGCCGGGCCTTTAGGGATGGGTTCTTCTTTAGCTTGCGGGTTGGCTTATGGTTTAAGAATGGATGGGAAAAAAAATAGAGTCTATTGTGTTGTAAGTGATGGTGAACAAGAAGAAGGAAATACATGGGAAGCTGTAATGTGGGCTGGAAAGAATAAGTTAAATAATGTGACATTTATTATGGATAGGAATAATATTCAGATTGATGGGACTACAGAAGATGTAATGCCATTAGAACCTTTAGCAGAAAAATATAAATCTTTTAATTGGAACGTAATTGAAATTGATGGGCACAATATTAAAATGGTTATTGATGCTTGTAATGAAGCAAAAGCAATTAACAATAAACCTACAATGATAATTGCACATACAATTCCAGGAAAAGGCGTGAGTTTTATGGAAAATGATTATAACTGGCATGGAAAACCACCTTCAAAAGAGCAGGCTAAAATTGCAATTAAAGAATTACAACACTTGAGGAAAGATCTATGAAAAATTATTTAGTTCCGAATTTAAAAAATGTTGAATTGATATATTTTAGAGATGGATATGGAAAAGGACTTTTGGAATTAGGTGAACAAAATAAAAACGTGGTTGCTCTTTGTTGTGATTTAATTGATTCTACCAGAACAAAATGGTTTGCAGATAAATTTCCTGAAAGGTTCATAGAAGTTGGAGTTGCTGAACAAAATATGGCTGGATTAGGTGCTGGTTTAGCAATGGCTGGAAAAATTCCTTTTATTTCTTCTTATGCAATTTTTTCTCCTGGATTAAATTGGGCCCAAATAAGATTGCATATAGCTTATGGAAATACTAATGTGAAAATCATGGGTGCTCATGCTGGAATTTCTGTTGGACCAGATGGTGCTACTCATCAAGCTTTAGAAGATGTTGCTTTGACTAGGGTTTTACCAAATATGGTTGTAATCGCACCTTGTGATTATGAAGAATGTAGAAAAGCGATTATTGCAGTTGGAAAATATATTGGTCCTGCTTATGTGAGGTTTGGAAGAGAGAAAGTACCTTTAATCACAACTTTAAAGACGCCTTTTGAAATTGGTAAGGCTGAAATATTTAGAGATGGAAGTGATGTTGCAGTTATTGCTTGTGGATCATTGGTTTATGAAGCGCTAGTTGCTGCAGAAGAATTAGATAAAAAAGGAATTTCTGTTTGTGTAGTTAATTGTCATACTATAAAACCAATCGATAAAAAAACTTTAATTAAAGTTGCTAAAAAGTGTAAGAAAATTGTAACTGCAGAAGAGCATCAAGTTATAGGGGGTTTAGGGAGTGCAGTTGCTGAAGTACTTTCAAGTGAATTTCCAGTTTATATTAAGATGATCGGTGTTAAAGATAGATTTGGAGAATCAGGTGAACCTAAAGAATTAATGGAGAAATATAGGTTGACTTCAAAAGAGATAATAAAGGAAATAAACAATTTATTAAAATGAAACAAAGTTGTATTAAGTGTGGGTATAAGATGTTACATTTACATTCCGAATGTCCTATGTGTGAAGGTTGTAGTGATTGTAATAAAAAATTGCATTCTTGTAATTGTTATGAGGGAGAATAGTTTCAGGTGTTAACTTAAATATTTTCTTTAAGTTTGTTTTTATGAGAGTAAAATTTTATTGTATAATCTTAAATTGGGCCTACTTAACTGTGACAGCAAATGTTTATATCGTTTTTATTAAATAACTTAATTTGAAATAATTGAGGTGCATGATTGGTTAGGAAGAATAATCTAGAAATTTTATTTGTAATATCTTTGTTGGTATTAATACCTTTAGTTTCTGCTGGTGTTTTTCAGGATATAATTTTTCATATAAATGGTAGTCAAGATTCTGAACAAATTGGGTTTGTTATGCATGGTGGATATGATTTTAATGGTGATGGTTATAATGATTTTTTGTTTGCAGGTGGGGCTAGTGAGGATGTATTCTTAATGTATGGTGGTTCTGCTGGTGGGTTTCCAAAAAATGTTACAGATCATTTTGCGATTGCAAATGTGACTAATGTAACATTTCAAAGTTCTTTTTCAAATTCTGAATTTGGTAGTACCCCTACCAATGACCAAAACGGTGCAGTATTTATTGGAGATTGGAATAATGATACTTATGCTGATGTTATGATTTCTGCATCAAGTGCAGATGTGGGTGGATTAACAAATAATGGACAGGTGTATATTTTCTTTGGAAATTCCAACCCAATTGGTCCACCTTCTGCTTGGAATGCTGCAAATGCAAATATTACAATTAATGGGTCTTTTGATGATGGTTATTTGGGAGGAGGTTATAATTCCAATTCAGTTGCTTTAGGTTTTTCAAAAAGGGATTTTGGAGATTTTAATGGAGATGGAATTGTTGATATTATTGTTCCAGAGACAGCTTTTGATAACAATTCTGGACTAATAAATACAAAGGCTCTGCACTTAATTTATGGTGTAAATCGTCTGAGTAGTAGAAGTGATGCAACAACAATAGGACAAATTGCAAATATTACTTTCATTAGTCCTTTTCATAATACAACAGCTGGGCAAAGTGGTATGAGAATGAAGGCTTTATTTGTTGGTGATATAAATAATGATAGTTTAGAGGATTTAGCAATAAGTTTTGATGATGGAGATGGGGGTGGAAATGAGAGAGGTGAAGTATATATCTATTTAGGTAATTTTACAAATATCTATCCAACAGTAAATATTACTATTAATGCTGAGAGTGCAAATATTACAATTAATGGGTCAGCAAATAGTCTGCACCTAGTACTTAATGGATATATTGGAGATTGGAATAATGATACTATTGATGATATGGCTTTTGCTGAACCCCTTTTAGATATTAATGGTCTAACAGCTGCGGGTAGGATTTTGATTATGCTCGGACAGCATGGACTGGTTGCTAAAGATGCTAAGGTCTCTGAGGTAGCTAATTTAACAATTAATGGTGTAGTTGTACAATCTAACTTAGGTCATGTTTCTAGGACAGTTATAGGTGCTGATATAAATAATGATGGCATTAATGATTTAATAATTCCAAATCCTAGGGGTACAAATATAAATCTGGGTACTAATCAAACAAATATTGTCTTTGGTATTCATGGTTTTACAGGTGTTGTAACACAAGATGTAAATCAATCTAATATGACCATAAATGGATCGGCTATCGAAGGTTCTGTTGATTTTGGTGTAGCAGTTGAAGTGTGGGATTATGATAATGATTCTATTAATGAACTTATAGTTGGTGATAGAAATTACAATGGAATTGGTACTAATAGAGGTAAAATTTATGGTTTTGAGTTATTAGACAATTCAGAACCTTCATTGATTGTAAATGGTCCCGCAAATGTAACTTATGGTTCCACTAATGTTTCATTAAACGTTTCAGTACATGATAGATTTGGAACTGGAAGTTTATCTGGTGTTAGTTCGTGTTGGTATAGTTTGAATGGGACAGCAAATGTTTCATTTACATGTTTAAGTAATACTACTTTTGTGACAAATGATTGTGCACAACATAATGTGACTGTTTATAGTAATGATACTGCGAATAATGTAAATCAATCAAGTAATGTAGTGTTTAGTATTTATACTTCTGCTGCAACATGTAATCCAACAACAACGACAACAACTAGTACTGCTGGTACAGGTGGTGGTAGTAGTGGTTCAACAGTTGCTACTGTAAAATCTGGTGAAGTGAAAGCAATTGGAAGGTTAAGTGCTGTTGGAACTAATAGAGAAATGAGCGCTGGTGCAATAGTTAGTTTTGAATTACCAAATGAAGAAACACATACTGCGAAAGTATTAAGTGTTGATAAGGAAAAACAAGAAGTTGAAGTTGAGGTATCATCAACGCCACAAAAAATTAAAATCAAAGTTGGAGAAACAGTTGATGTTGATTTGACTGATGATGGAAAAGCGGAAATTGGAGTCACTTTAATTGAGATTAATGAAAAGGGAAATGCTTTATTGAATTTTATAAGATATGGTGATAGGCCAGTGGTTAAAAGAGGTGCTGCATTGGATGAAGCATTGGAAGCTAATGATGATACAATAAATAGTGTTGGAAATGCTTTAGGCAAACTTGCAGATGGTGAAGTTAAAGATGCTGTTAAGGCAACTCCCTGGTGGTTGTGGTTGTTAATTGTTTTAGTTATAGTTGGTGCAGGGGTTTGGTATTATATAAATAAAATGAGGTATTAGTTTAAATTTTATTATTTAGTTTTAAGTAATGTTAATATATTACTTATTTTAATTTTATTTTATGATTAATTCAGTTTTTTTTAGTATAGGTCCTTTGGAAATAAGATATTATAGTCTGTTAATGGTTTTAGGTTTTATTTTAGGTTATTTTATATTAATTAAATTTGGAAGAGAAAAGGGAATAGAAAAATCAGTTTTAGAAGATTATTTCTTTTATTTAGCATTGGGATTAATAATTGGTGCTAGATTATTTGAAGTTTTATTTTATGATTTTCAATATTATTTTAGTAATCCTATTAAAGTATTTTATATTTGGGAAGGTGGAATTGCAAGTCATGGAGCAATGATTGGTGCTTTTTTAGTAACCTTTTGGTTTAGTAAGAAAAATAAAATTAATTTTTATACCCTTTCTGATTTAGTTGTAATACCTGTTGCTTTAGCAGCATCATTTATTAGAATTGGAAATTTTATTAATCAAGAGTTAGTTGGGAGGGTTACTGATTCTTCTTTAGGCTTTAAGTTTGATAATTATTCCGGGTTAAGACATCCAGTTCAGTTATATCAATCTGTTTGTAATTTTTTTAATTTTTTAATCCTCTTTGGTATCAGAAAATATATTAAATTGAAAGAAGGAACTTTAACATGGTTGTTCTTTTTATTTTATTCTTCTTTTAGATTTTTTACAGAATTTTTTAAAGACTTACCTTTAAATTATGGTTT
>JAGVXZ010000035.1 GCA_018303515.1 Candidatus Woesearchaeota archaeon
TTTTATAATTATTTCATCTTTCAAACTAAACATTCCTCCTCGTTGTCTAGGTTTTTCAATTTCCTTAGAAGGTTTTTCCTGTTCAATTCTAAATAAAACAGCTTCATCTTCTTTATTATAGTACAGTTTCATCAAATGAGTTGGATATAAAGAAAAATTTCCAATTCTATGTAGTTCTATTGCAGTATGTTCTCCGATAATTTCATTTTTATTAGAATCCCACCAGTCTATATCATAAAATATTTTAAGTACATCATATTTTTCTTTTCCAATTGTTATTATTTGTCCTTCTTTAAATTTCATATTAATCTCATTAATTTAGAAGAGTATAAAAATCAATCGGTTGAAAGTAAATAAATTTAATTTTACGTTACAGAAAAAAATTAGATGTAAATTTACATTCTTTAAAATTATCATGAAACCTAAAAACTTTTCTTATAGAAAAATAAAAAAGAAACTAGTGCCCCTGCAGAGTTCAAACCCTCGTCAAAAGTGGAGCTCGGCCGAACCGTTAGTGCTCTTTTGCTTGTTGGTACACTCTGCTCAGGCAAATTTAAAAGATTTTTAAACTTTATAAATTAAGCCTTCTCGATACTCTTTTGCAAGTTTCTTAAATCCTTTAAAACTTCTAATATTAACTTTTCTCTATCTATATGCAAATTTGAATGCGAATCAACGATATCCACTAATGGATTAACAACCTCTTTAATCCTTTTATTTGTTTTTAATTTGTCAAGTATGAAAAAAGTAATAGGGATGTTACCTATTGCCTCCGTCATTAAATTCTTTTGTTTTTTGTCCAATTTATCATTATATTTTAAAAATAAATTTAAAGCATTTATAACAAAATGAATTACTTTGATATCAATATTTTTATTCTTTTTATTTAGCTCATAGATTTCTCTATCTTTAGATTCCAGATTATTTATCTCTTTTCTTATTTCTTCTGGAAATTCTTTTTCTTCATTCTCTGCAAAAAACATTTTTAAAAAAAGAAAAGGGAAGGTTATAAACATTCCCAAAAAATTTATTTCTTCCACACATCTTTAGTTTCTCTTGCTTTTCCTTCTCCTAAACCATAAAATCTAGTGGCTCCACCACCATCTGGATGTGCGGTGTAGATTTTTCCAACTCCGCCCAAATCTTCCTGTAAAATAATTGTGTTTTTTGTAATGTCTTTTATGGTCAATCCACCATGGAGAGCCATTCCAACTCTTGGAACGCTTATCTTCCCACTATACAAAACACTAGCACTCAAAGATTCCAAATCTCCCACAACAAAATAAGTTGTTTGTCTTTGTTCAGAAACCACTGGCTGATATGAATCAATCATACTTTCTAATTGTTGTCTCATTTCTTTTTCCCTCCTTATAATTATTAGATTTTGAATCTTAAATAATTTGCGGAAAAATAAAAAAAAGAAAGAAAAAATAAAAATTGTTTAGGATTTGTGAAGGTCCTCCAAAATTTTCTTAGCTTCTTCTGTAGAGAGATTTCCCAATTCAATCTCATATGCTTTTTCTAAAGCCCTTGCTAATTCGGTAGAGACATGGCTTCCTGAATTTGCATATTTCTGAGTAATTGTTGCAGCATTCTCTCGAATCTTTTCACTTTGAGAATTTTGAATGAAACTTTCATAGAGGGAGATTAATTTTGCCCTAAGAGTTTTATTAAATTCTTCAAACATAGATTTCATCTTAAAAGTTTCCCGTATTTTTATGAACCTTCCCCCTCTGTAAATCTAGCATTGCCGCTTCATAATTCGAAATAGGTTCCCCATTGAGATTTGCACCAGTTACAATTCCTTCTGGTGCGTGTACATGGAGTTTTCCCTGCGGAATACTTTTCACATAATCAGTACTTCTAACCCATGAAGCACCTCCACTAGAACTTCCACTTATCTTCCCGCTATACAAAGCACTTGCACTTAAAGATTCCAAATCTCCCACAACAAAGTAAGTTGTTTGTCTCTGTTCAGAAACTATTGGCTGATATGAATCCATCATACTTTCCAATTGTTGTCTCATTTCTTTTTACCTCCTTATAATCGCAGTGGTTTAATCTAGCCCTTTAAGAACTTCATTAAACTCTTTTTCAACATCCCCAATAGAATTTAATTCAGTGGCATATTTCCCATGCAGTTCTAATTTATAATCTCCTAATTTTATGATAAACTCTTCCATTTCTTTCTCAAATTTATATCCCTTATTTGCCGCCATAGCATAAAGAGGAAACACATCTCCGATATCCATATCTTCCATTTTGCCTTCTTTTATCTCCCTTAACTGCTTTTTTATAAAATCAATAAAAAAAGGGGTTATGTCTTTTTGCAAGATTTCTTTATTTTCTACTTTACTCACTTCTTCTGGATACTCTTCATCTATTGTTACCATTGTTTTTTAAATCAAAGAATACTTATAAATATTTACATATAAAAAATAAAGAAAAAAATTATTAGGTTTTGCGAAGATCTTCTAATATTTTTTTGGCTTCAGACTCAATTTCCTTTTTATCAAAGTCAAAAGAATTTAACCAAAGGTTAGAAAGATATCCTGTAGCATTTGCAATTTCTTTTGGAATCGGTCGAGATTTAAGATAATCATTAATCGCCTCTAAAGAACCATATCTATTATCTAATTTCTCTATTTCCTTAAGGTTTGTTTTGTCAGAGGGATCCTCTATGAACCTACTATAAACTTTTAAAAGTTTTTCTCTCAATTTTGGTTCTTTGTATTCTACCATTTTCCTTATTTCTGAATCTTTGGCATCTTTGCCGTATCCAACAATAAATCCATCATGGCAGCCTCATAACTATTCAAATTATGATACTGAGATCCATCTACTTTTAGCCTTGTTTTTATATGGGCTGTTCCTCCCTGACCCTCATGGATATTTAACGAACTATTCGGACCCAGGGGCCTAATAGTTAATTTCGGACTATACAAAACACTAGCACTCAAAGATTCTAAATCTCCTACGACAAAATAAGTTCTTTGTCTCTGTTCAGAAACCATTGGCTGATATGAATCCATCATACTTTCCAATTGTTGTCTCATTTCTTTTTCCCTCATTACAATTGCAGTAGTTTGTCGTCCTCTGCTAACGCTCGCTTTGAGTATAATAAATCTTTTTTGGTAAAAATTCTTTTCCCTTTCCTTAAATTCTCAGCCATAAATCTTGAAGTTGCGGTATAAGACAACCCCATTTTTCTCCCTTCTGAATCCTCTGGAAAATCATAAGCATATTTTTTTTGGTTCTCTGCTTCTTGTAAATTATATTTTATTGCTTTATCTGTTATTGGCTGTTGAACCAATAAACCTCTTTGTCTTTCAAAATAAATTTTATCTCCTAAAATTATCTCTCCAGAAAATAAAGGGTCTGAAATTTCAACATCAAATAATCTTCTTTTTTCTTCAAACTCTCCTTCAGAATAAGAAACAACATCAATCCAATCATTTTTTATTCTTGGAATTTCATTTCCAACCATAAAAACATCAATATCACTAAACTCTTTTCTTGAACCATAAAGCAAAACAAATCTTACATCTTTAAGTTTATCTTTGTAAATATCTTCCAATAACCTCTTAACTCTCGCTACTGTCGTTCTTCTTGCCATTCCTTGTGCATAAAATGTTGCCAAATTTCCATAACTTTTAGAAAAATTAATTATAGAATCAACAGCTTCTTTTTCCTGTCCTGATAAAGAATCATACTTTCCCTCAAAGTCTTCCCTTAAATTATATTCTCCCGAAAGTAAGTATTCTGTCCAGATTGCAAATACTTCATAGAGTTCTAAATTTTGTCTTTCGAATTCATCTAATTCTTGGAAAGTTTGATTTGGTTGTCTAAATTTTTTAATATCTTCTAAAGTAAATTTGCCTTTAGAAAATTCTTTTTTTTCTTCTTCTAACAATTTTTTTTCTAGCTCAACTAATCTTCTTCCTGTTAAAGATTGTTCACAATATAATCCGTGTCCAAAATATTCATGGAATAAACTTAAAGGATTTTCTTCTCGAATTATTGATTTTTGATTTCTTGGTAGATAAACTCCTGATGAATTTGGATTTAATCCTCTTGTTTTTGAAAATTCATTCCATTGAGATTCTGAAATTTTCTCTAAAGAAGTTTGTTCTGGTTTGTAACCGAGTAAATCTTGATAAAAGTTGTTAGAAGAATCTAAGAGTGTTCTTATTTGTGGAGCTTGTGTTTGAACTTGCATTATCTTCTTAATTATGTGTTTTGAAATACTATTATTCAATAAAATAAATGTTACACCCACTTAAATAGATTATTAATCTTAAGAATAGGATTAAACTTTAGTCTCAAGATTTAATAAAAAGATATCTCGATCATTTACTCTCTCCTAATCAAATGATCTACATTACCTAAGTTCCATTTTTCAATTTCAAACTTATCATTAAATTCTAAAGTTGTAATTGATCCGGGTTTAAATTTTACAAATTTTCTTTCAAATGTTTCTAATTGTAGAGCAACATAAACAAATGTCGTAATGAACCCTTCGTGGCTTATTAACAAAATTTATTCAATATATATTTTTTCAATTGAACCCTTCAACTCTTCCTTCGGTAAATGATTTATTAAATTTATTTTATTAATTTTTACATTTTTTCCAGTTATTTCTAAAATAGAAATTGAACCAGAATCTATCTGGAGATTCTTCCATAAATCTTCATCTTTTTTTAATACTTTGTTTAAAAAGTACCTAATAATATTTCCATGTGAGAATACAAGAATATTGTTTTTTTCCTTTAAAAAGAATCCCCATATTTCATCTGCTCTTTTCTTATTTTCTTCTGCCCTTTCCTTTGATGTACCCTCTTTTTCTGGACCCCCAATTAAGACCCTATAAATTTCTTTTAATTTTTCAGTTTCCAAATATTCTATTCCCTTATTTAAATTCAAATATTCCTTTGCTGTATTTTTTGCCCTCTCTGAATTGCTAGAGTAAACTTTTGAGAAAGAGTATTTTTGTAATTCTTTTGCAACGGCTTTGGCTTCCAAAACCCCTCTTTCTGTTAAAGGAGATTTTCCTCCATCTTCTTTTGCTTCTCCATGTCTTACAAAAAAAATTTTCATCTTATCCTTTTCTCCTTTTTAACAACATAGGTTAAAAAAACTTCATTTTTTATTCTTTTTAAACTTAACAGTTCTAATCTTTTGATACTTTTTCCCAAAACACCATCTAAAAAATGGGAAGAACTTGAACCATATAAAAATGGACAAATAGTAATAATTATTTTATCAACTAAATTTTATTTTAAAAAGAAGTAATTTATTTTTCCACCTCCTTGCAAGAGAATCTTTTTACAATTATACTTTTTTAGGAGAATTTTCAAAATCTGTTTTATATTCATTTTTTTAAGGAGTACTATTTTCAAAATATTTTCTTATCAATTCCTTCCAGTCAAGATGATTACATAAATATAAAACTTAATCTTATTCTTTAAATCTATAGAAAACTTTACACTACTATTAATTATTATAACTATCATTTAATGACGAAAAGATTTAAATATTTTAAAACCTAAGAAATATGAAGGTAAAAATGAACTCATTCTATAGGTTAGCACTAACGTTAGGTCTAGCTACTGCACCATTATCTTGTGGTGGAGAAGATTCAAATGTTCCAGGGATCAGAGAAGAAGAACCAAATTTAGAACAAAGAACAAGAACAGGTTCATTACCACCTGATCCATTAACAAATTTTGGTCCAGGAAACTTAGATGTTCCAGAAGATTCAAATTCTGGAAATCCATATAACCCACCCGTTGTAACTGGTGGAGAAAACGTTCTTGATCCTGCAGAAGGAGAACAAGAACCTTACAGAGAACCGGAAATTATTTCTGAGGGTGAAGGTGAAGGTGAGGGCGAAGAACCAGAACCTCAAGGAAATTTACCTCCTGTAGTTTACGGTTGTGACGAAGACCACGAAAAAGATGAAAATGGAATTTGTATTTATAGGGGTTTAGCAGGGTGGGAATCCGCAAGATCTGGTGTAACTCTCAACATGGGATATGATTGTGAAGCAGAAGATATTAGAGAAGATTTTCCTTGTACAAGTCACAGACAACCTTATGATCCAGATGGTGGAGATGTTGTAGGATATGAACTAGACAGTGGCAGTGTTATTAGCTGGTCACCACTTCCAATTATAAGTATATTACGTCATAACCCAGGTACTTATGATGCAGAATTAACTGTAGAAGATGACGAAGGTGAAAGAACAACAGTTCCATTAAAATTCATAATGGAATAAAAAATTTTATCTCTTTAATTATCTAATCGAGAAATACTAACTCTAATATTTTCTCCATCAACGGAGAGTGTTCCATGACCCTGCGGTGTGCCACGAAAAACATCTATCGGAACGGGCTCATCCGCACCAGGAATACTAATTTTAATTTGATGTATTTGCTCCATAGTAGCTTTCGCATAACCCCTATCAAAATTAACTACATCCGTTTTAACTTTATTATAAAACACTTGTCCTGCAACATCCAAAGAAATTGTTCCTTCTGTATCTTGATCATGTGAAAGAACATTTAATTGAATTTCTTTTCCTTCAATATTATTACCTTCCAATTTAATCACATAGTCACCAGGTAAAAAATTCTGAATCTCATATCCACCATCAACTTTAACAACATTGAAAACTCCAAAATTAGGTTGTGAAGAACCGCGAACGTACTGCACATACTTACCTGAAAATAATGCAATAGCTTCAGAACGATCTTCATCATTTAGAATTGCATAATTCTCAACTTTAGGTTTCTCTGACATATAATTCTGACTTAATTCATTAAAATCTTCTAAAGCAATTTCAACAGTCGCAGAATTATAAGTTGCAGTCACCATCCAAATCATCATAATAACAACAATGGCAGTAAGAACAAACATTTGTCCTTTTATTCCATTAAATTTTAATTTTATATGACCTACAAAAAACCCGTAGAATAATAACCCAACTAAAACAAACACTACTAATATTAACTTTACCATTAAATCTGTTACATTCGGATACAGCTCATTAAGTGGTGTAATAAACGCACCAGTTGGAGAAGTAATTCCTACAGCAGAAGCTTTACTAGTACCTTTAGAGGATTTAAAATCAAAATTTAAACTTGGAACAGAAACACCATGTTTAGGAACGAAACTTAAAGAAGCAGCAGCAACAGCCTCTCCTTGAGAAGAAAAAGAAACTGTAGCTTTATTTCTTGTAACTTCAGACGTCACTTTATCAATCTGTTCTTTTTGAATATTTATTGGTGTTTTAAAGGCAATTTTTTTATCAAGATTAACCATAAATTTTTCATTACTATCTGCAAAGGTAGAAGCCAGGAAACTAAATTCTCCTTTTAACATTTCAGGAGTAATACTTATTGGTGTTGTAAC
>JAGVXZ010000036.1 GCA_018303515.1 Candidatus Woesearchaeota archaeon
TCTCAATTAGAGGCTGGGTATATAGAGAAAGAGGTTCTGCAAAATTAAAATTTATTGTTTTAAGAGATGCAACGAACATTGTTCAATGTGTAATAAAAAATGAGAATTTCTCTGAAGAAAAATTTTCAGAAGCAGTAAAAGTTCAGATAGAAGCATCAATGGAAATCACAGGAACTCTCAGAAAAGATGAGAGGGCTCCTACAGGATTTGAAATTGAAGTTTTAGATTTTAATATTGTTGGAGAATCAGATAAATTTCCAATTCAAAAAGATCAGTCTAAAGAATTATTAGCTGATAATAGACACTTATGGATAAGATCAAGAGAAATGTCTTCAATAATGAAGATAAGATCAACTGTTTTTAAAGCAATAAGAGAATATTTTGATAAAGAAGGTTTTTATGAACATCATTCACCAATATTTCAATCTACTCAATGTGAAGGTGGTTCTACATTATTCTCTGTAAAATATTTTGATAAAGAATTATTTTTAACACAAACTTGGCAATTACATGCAGAAGCAATGATTTTTTCTTTAGGGAAAATTTATACAATAGAGCCAGCATTTAGAGCAGAGAAATCAAAAACTTCAAGACATTTAACAGAATTCTGGATGGCAGAAATGGAATTACCATGGACTAACTTTGAGGAGTTACAAGATTATGCTGAAAATATGATAAAACACGTTGTGAAAAAAGTAATAAATGATAATAAAATGGAATTAGAAATATTAAATAGAGATATTAAAAAATTAGAACCTACATTAAATAAAAAATTTCCAAAAATTAGTTATACTGAAGCTTTAGAAATTTTAGAGAAAAAAAAGAAAATTAAAGTGAAGTGGGGAAAAGATCTAAGAACAATAGAAGAAGATAAGATCATGGAATTATATGATACTCCACTTCTAGTTACTAATTATCCAAAAATTGTGAAAGCATTTTATATGAAAGAAACCCCTAAAGATCCAAAAACAGTTTTAGGTTTTGATTTATTGGCACCTGAAGGTTATGGTGAGTTGGTTGGTGGATCACAAAGAGAAGAAGATTTAAAGAAAATAAAAAAAAGATTAATAGATGAAGGTGAAGATTTAGAGAACTATAAATTTTATTTAGATACAAGAAGATATGGTTCAGTTCCACATGGTGGTTATGGTTTAGGTGTTGAAAGATTAATAAGTTGGATTTGTGGATTAGAAAATATTAAAGATGCAATTGCATTTCCAAGAACAATGTTAAGATTTTCTCCATAATTAATTTTTAATTTAATAAATATTTTTTTTTCAATGAGTTATATGTATCTTAGTTAGAACAAAAAGAAAACTTTTTAAAGAATAAAAACAAAATTAATTTATCATTCTTGATTAATTCAAAGGGAGGTGACAGACAAATGGCTGCAAAAAAAAGAAAAACTGTGAAGAAAGCAACAACAAAGAGAAAGGTTGTGAAGAAAGCAACAACAAAAAGAAAGACTACTAAAAGAAAAGTTGCTAAGAAAAGATAAACTCTTTTAAAAAATTATTTTTTTATTTTACTTTATATTTCTCAGAGGTTAAAACTCTTTTATACTGCTCTTCCAAGGATTTACTTGTTTTAGATTGTGAATTCGTAAATCTAGAAATTAAAAAAATTACGAACAAAAATCCACCAAGGAATAACCACTCATTATTAATCATTTCTATCATAAAAGTAAAGTTTTTTGAAACTATATAAATCTTACTCTATTTTTAATGGAAAGATTTGGTTTTCAAATTCTTTAAGTAATTCTCCAGAATCCATCTTAATTGAATATTCATAAGTATCTAATTTTTTAAAGTCCAAAAAATCTAAAAATTTTTTCTTTTCTTTATCATTCCATTTTCTAAATTTTTTCATAGTAGGACACCAATAATCCGCAAAACAATAATTTTTCCTAAAATCCTCTCCTTCATTTAAGATAGGATGTAATGGACATCCAACATAACCATCTGATAATTTAGTTATGTTTCTACACATTTTAAAGGGGTTCCCTTCTTCTTTAAATAAAGCCCCATGCCTCATTCTAAATTGATCTAGATCTTTATAATCCTTTAATTCTCGAGTATTAATTTTTATTTCTTTAATTACTTGTTCTTTAGAATTAGCAAATTCAGTACCACAACAACCAAAACATCCTGATCCATATCTACATAAAATTATTTCTTTCATCAATGGAATAAATTTCTTTAGCAGTTAAAAATTTATCTTTCTGTATATTTCTTCCAAATATCTATTGCTTGTGATTGAGTATGATCAACACTTTGTTCCGCATCAATTATCTCAATAGTTGTTTTTCTTTTAAGATCTTCTAATAATTTTGGATCTGTATACATTTTACTAATTCGAATGAGATTTTCTGCAGTCTCATACTTTGCTCCATCTTTCTTTTCTCTTTCTTCTCCCCTTTTTAATAATTGATTAACATCATTAACTACAGTAATTCCTACAGCATCAGGCATAAAATTAGTCCATACATAATAATTTCCAGGTATGGATAAAATTTCATCTCTAGCCTCATTATATGAATTACCACTTTCAGAAACAATCCTTCCACCTTGATAAACTAAACTTGAAATTATACCTCTTGAACCTAAAATACTTAGATCTTTTTCACTTCTAGTAATTAAACCTCTAAATGTTTGTTCAAATAGCATCCTTCTATCAAGAGCAAAAGCTTCAGCCTCTATATCAACAGAGTGATCAACATCTTTATCTTTTAAAATTCGATCCCTTAATAATTTTCCAACACCAGCAAAAGTTGGTTCAGAATAAATAACAACTAGTGGAGAGTTAGGAAATTCTCCGGGTACAGGATTTCTTCCAAATTTGTTTTGAAATTCATCAATATCAAATATATGTTTGTCTCCTTTATTTAATTCGTAATCTTTAATTGCCTTAAGACAAATACCTTTTCCTCCAAAATCTACCCCTTCAAAAACAACGTGTACCATTTTAAGATCCTTGAGCTTCTCAGATCATCCAAGAAAAGTTCACCTCTTTACACAAATCAATTTATGAAAACTATATAAACAAATCCCAAACGAAAAACATGTATTCAAATATTCCTTTTACAATATGTTAAAACACTAAACAATGCTAATCCCATTAAAGCTAAAATCAACATTGCCATTGTATTCTCATACCTGAAAGTAGAGGGGTGTATACCTGTGACTGATCCAGTTGATTCTGAAAAATCAAATCCTGTCTTATTACTCTCTTCTATCGGTCCTAAGCTTGAAATTGCATAAACAAAACTAGATAAAAATAGAATTACAATACAGAATATCACAACCTTTTTCATTATCAAGTGAATTAAACTTCTTGCATCTATTTAAAACTTATCCTACTGTAACCAATATTACTCCAAAGATCATTATTAATGAAGAAATTATCTTTTTTTTCAAATTATGTTCATGAAATAATTCCCCACCTATAATTACTGAAAACAATCCACTTACCCTTTTTAAACTTAAAATTATTGCAATGGAACCGAGTGTGAAAGCTATAAACTGAGTTAATCTTAAAATTATTGACACACATGAAGCGAATAATATCCATTTTCCGCAAGTTTTAAAAGTTTTCTTTATTTCCTTAAATCCATTTTTTCTTAAAGATATAATAATCAAATTATTAAATCCAATACAAAAATTGATCATAAATAAATAAGTTATTGGTGTTACATTGTGACCAAGAACAACTTTATCACCTATTGAAGAAAATCCATAGAGCAATAATCCTACAAATATAAAATAAATATATTTGGATTTAATTATATGATTAATCGTTTCTTTAAAATGTGTAAAATGTCTTGTTTCTAAATTATAGCTGCCTAATACAATTAAAAAAATTCCAAAGATTTGTAATCTTGTAATTGTTTCTCCGAGTATTACAAAAGCTAAGAAAGCTACCAGTATTGGTTCAAGATTTCCTAAAGGTTCAACTGAAGAAATCTCTCCTTTTTTAATTGCAGCTGAAATATAATAAAATCCGCCTAAACCTAACCATGAGATTGAATAGACTAACAAAAAAAGTCTTTTATCAAAATTAAAGTTTACCCATGGTATTAAGATTAATGCAAAAATTAAATTAATAAATGAATAAGATGCAGCCATGAATAAAGGTGAAGTCTTCACTAAACTTTTTTTATGAACTAGTATTAAGATGGTTGAAAATAATGCAAGTAATAACCCAAGTAATATAACACTCATAATATCATCACTCCACCTGCAATTAATAAAATAAGTATTAAGGCTTTTAGCCATACAGGACCATAAATATGGAATTCAGGATCTCTTTTACCATATTTTACAGATTTACTATGCATTATAAGAATACAAGTAATTAAAAGCCCAGATCCGATTATAGCAGAATATTCCATTACCCTAATGAAATCTCCTAACCTAAAAAAGATAAGAATCAATGGAAAAAGAATAACTAAAATCCAACTTTTAAGAGGACTTATTTTGTAATCTAATTTAAAAGAATTTTTTAATGCAAATCCCATTGAAACAAAGGAAGTTCCCATTACCAAAATTGCCAATAAATTACCTAAATAATTTACAAACATTCCCAATGAATTACCTAATCCGATAGTTGCAACAGTTGTTACAGAGTCCACACTTACACCCAATACAAGAGCAGTAAAAATTAAATAAATAAATGAAGAAATTCCCACACCCAAAATAATTGATTTTTTATAATCTCTCTTGTTTGATAATTCTTTTTTCATTTCGGGGATTACTAAAAATCCTGTAGTTGCAAATAATATCACACCGAATGGTACAAATATTTTTGTAATATTAAATTCAGTTAGATTATTAAGACTAAATGAAGAAATTCCAATTAAACAGATTAGAAATATGATTAAAATAAACATTACAGTAATCATTGATTCAAATTTTTCAAAAATTTTGATTCCAAAATAGAATATCAAAGATAAAACCGAGAAGAATAATATTGAATTGAAAAATTCATTACCTCCAAATATTTTTGTTAATGCTTCACTAGCACCATAGGTATAAGCTACCATAGCACCAAACACAATAACTACCATTGAGAATAACAGAATAAATTTACCGGACCTACCAAGATAAATCTCAGCAAGTCCAGTTATTTGGTGGTTATCCTTAGTCCGAAGCACAACTTCGGCGAGATATAAAGAGACGACAGTTACTAAGATAAATAAAAGGATTATGTCTAACGCACCAGTGAAAAATCCGGATTTAGAAATAACATAGGGTATTCCTAATATTCCTGCACCAATTGTAGTTCCAACTAGTGATGCTACAGCACTCCAATACCCCTTTTTCATTTTTTAATTTTAAGATTGATGTATTTATTTAGTTTTTCTTTTTACGAAACTAATTTAAGTTTAAGATTCTAATCTTTTTTTATATGGGGCTATAGTTTAGCTTGGATAGAATACGAGCTTGCGGAGCTTGAGGTCGGGGGTTCAAATCCCCCTAGTCCCGTGAAAACAAAAATAATAGAACAACTAAAAAAATAGAAAAATTCTCTAAAGAAAAAAGAATCAAATATTTAAATGGGACTATCTATTAAATTTATAATAGCATAAGATAAAAAAGATAATTAATAATACCAATTTTACAATATCACAATAAATACAAAATGTTTTCAAAACAATAAACTCACCATAAGTTAAGTAAGCAGAGAATATTAAAAAAACAAAAACAGAATAAAATAATTTATTAAAGTGTTCTTCTTCATGACTATATTCAATTAATTTAACCATTAATATAATGAAAATAAAAGCAATAATTCCCAAAACCGCAACAGGTATTGGTAAATTAACATAAATTCCAAAATTATTTAAGATTCCATCAACTGTAGAATACATACTTCCAGAGGCAATATCACAACCACCACCGAGTTCCTCACAAAAAATGTCTGCACTAGGTTGATAATGGATATATGTCAAATAGGTTGAAGTTATAATTCCTATAACCGCAAAAAAAATCAATAAATTCTTAACTCTCTTATTTTTAACCATTAAATTAATTAAAAATTAATTTAATATATAAACATAATCTTTTTAAGGAATAAATTTAGAACACATCTACTGGGCCCGTGGCGTAACCTGGATAGCGTAATAGGCTTCGGATAATACCATGTTGTATTAACTTTCATGCCTTTAGGAGCTACCTGTTGGTGGGGGTTCAAATCCTCCCGGGCTCACATTTAATATTTCATTCAATCAAATGAAGTAGAAGTTATTGATTTTGTACTTGACATTCTTGATCACAAAAAATACAATAAGAAATTTGGTTATAAATAAAAATAATGATTAATAACTTAAATTAATATTTCTTTGTGTGAATCAACAAAAATTAAGCAGTTAATTATTTTAACCTTATTGCAATCAATACCCTAATTTTTTTCTTTAATTAATTTATAAAACTAAAAAAATTCAAGATTATTAGAATTCACATTTTACTAATGTGCTCATAAGCAGAATATGATGCCAAAACAGCCTCAGCAACTCCAGTAATAGCTTGTTTAAAAACAGTATCTCCAACATCACCAGCAGCGTAAACTCCAGGGACATTAGTTTCAGAAGTTCTATTTATTTTTATTTCTCCTTTTTTATTTAATTTAACACCTAAATCTTTTGCTAAATCAGATAATGCAATATGACCAATTGCAATAAACACACCATCAAGTTGAAACTCTTTAGATCCTTTGTAAGATTTATCTAAAATTATGTGAGTAACTCCATTAGAATCTCCTTTTATTTCAACAACATTTGTGTTATTAATAATTTCAATCTTTCCTTTCTTTATCATATTTTCAATTTTAATTAGATTAACATGTTCAGGTCTTATTTTTTCTCCCCTATAAATCATATAGACTTTCTTTCCAGCTTGTGCTAAGACTAATGCATCTTTAGCAGCAGTATCAGATCCACCAATAATCGCAGTTACTTTATTTTTATAAGCGAAGGAATCACATAATGCACAATAATGAACCCCTTTATTTGCAAACTCTTCTTCTCCTGGAACACCTAACTTTCTCCACTTAGATCCAGTTGCGAATAAAATGGTCTTAGATTTAAACATTTTTCCATCTTCAGATTTAACCTTAAAATGAGATTTTAATTTTTCAACTTTTACAATTTTATTATGTTCAACCCAAATATCATACTCTTCTGCGTGTTCTTTTATTTTATCAGCTAATTCAATCCCCGTTAATTTTTTGAAACCTGGATAATTAGAAACTTCATCAGTTGTAGTTATTATTCCGCCCATAAGATCTCCAAACAATAAAGGTTTCATAGCTAATCTTCCAGAATACATTGCTGCAGAAAATCCAGAAACTCCTCCTCCTAATGATAATTAATTAATAAATGTTTAGTTATAAATCTAAGTATTAATCTCTCTGTCGCAATAACGGGTCATTTTAATATTACCTCCTTTTTTGAATAATATTACAAAAAATCCGAAAACTTTTCGGTTTTTTCTAGGAAACACATATTAAACTTAGAACCTAGATTTTATTGGATGGGACAGTATTTTATTATAGTAAACCTAGATAAAAGAGAGTATATTCATCCGCATGATCTAAAGCGTGGTGCAAAATTATTAGAACTTAGTAAGGATCCAATTATTTATAGTTTAATTTCCTATTTACAAATCAAAAATAAACCTAAAACTGCTTCGCATGTTGGTTCTTGGGCGAATGACAAAATATTATTTATTGGTGACTTTGAAGATTATTCATTTTTTAAACAAGTCATTGTAAGTTTTAAGAACATATCAAAAGAAGCCTATAACGAATACTTAATTTTCTTTAAAGTCGGTACATATTTATAATTTATTATTTACCAACCCAACCTTTAGCAATTAATTCTGCTTGCTTTAATACTGTGTCTATTGCTTTCTTTTCCTTATCTGGGGGATATCCATATTTTTTAAGAATCTTCTTTACTTCCACACGAATTCCTGCTCGCACGCTTTCTCTTTGAGTCCAGTCTATTGTTACACTATTTCTAATCATTCTAGTTAGTTCCAATGCGATTTTTCTAAGCACATCATTACCTAAAATTTTAACTGCACTATCATTGACTTCAAGAGCATCATAAAATGCAACTTCATCATCATTCATATTAAGCTCTTTGCCTCTGCCTTTCTCATCTCTGACTTTTCTTGCTAATTCAATTAATTCTTCTATGACTTGTGCTGCTTCTATGCTTCTATTTGTATATTTCTTGATTGTCTTATCCAACAAATCCATAAATGACTTAGCTTGAACCATATTTTTCTTTGACATGATTCTTATCTCATCATTGAGTAATTTCTTTAATGCTTCAAATGCGAGATTTTTCTGGGGCATTTCTTTGACTTCTGCTAAAAATCCTTCAGATAAAATGGAAAGTTCTGGCTTTTGAATTCCTGCCGCTTCAAAAATATCTATAATTCTATCAGAGATTACTGCTTTTGACAAAATCTGCTTTATTGCTGAATCAAATTTATCCTGTAATTCTCTCTTTGTCTCTGTTGTTTTAGTAATTGCAGATTTTATTGCTTGGAAAAGTCCCACTTCATCCTTTATTTTCATTGCTTTATCATGCGGAACAGCTAAAGAAAACGCTTTTAGAAGTGCAGTTACTTCTCTTGCAAATCTTTCTTTTTTATCTTTTTCTTTGAGAATATGCTCCATTGCAGACGGAACAAACGATACTCTCTCTTCTGGTCTAAGCTGGAAGAATTTTTTATAATTGAAACCATAGAACATATCTTTTACAACTTCATATTTTTCCATCATTAGCTTAACTGCTTGCTCTTGGTCAAAAGTCGGTTTTCCTTTTCCGCCACTTTCAGTATAATTCATCAAAGCTTTTTTGAGTTCAACTCCAACGCCCATATAATCAACTATTAAACCGCCTTCTTTTCCAGGATAAACTCTGTTTACTCTGGCAATTGCCTGCATTAGCGTATGCCCTTTTATGGGCTTGTCTAAATACATGGTATGAAGAGAGGGAGCATCAAAACCTGTCAAAAACATATCCCTAACAATCATTAACTTTAATTCATGCTTATCATCTTTCAGATTGTCGCCTATCTGCTTTCTTCTTTTCCTGTTCCTTATGTGCTGTTGCCATTCTTTCGGATCAGAAGCTGAACCAGTCA
>JAGVXZ010000037.1 GCA_018303515.1 Candidatus Woesearchaeota archaeon
AGTAATTAAACTCTTCTTCCTCTTTTACCACCTTTTTTTCTACAACCATCATGTGCAGTAGTGGTAACTTCTTCTATAATTCCAATTCTTAATCCTACTCTTGATAAAGCTCTTACAGCAGCATTAGCACCAGGACCCGTATTCATAGGACCATTATGTCCCCCAGGTGCTCTTATTCTGATATGTAAAGCATCAATTCCCTTTTCTTTTGCTTGTTCAGCAGCATTTTTTGCACATGTCATTGCTGCAGTTGGACTTGATTCCATTCTGTGAGCTTTAACTACCATACCACCTGAACATTTTGCAAGTGTTTCAGTACCGGTAATATCAGTAATGTGAATAATTGTATTGTTATAAGAAGCATAAATGTGTGCAATACCCCATTTAAGTTGAGTCTTCTGTTTTGGGCCTGTTTGAACTTCTCTTTGTTCGTATCTAGGGGTTCTCTCCTTTATAATTTGTTTAGTTTCTTCTTTCATTTTTAAACTTCAATGGTTTCAGCTTCTTTAGTGATAATTTCTTTAAACTCGTCTCCTAATTCTTCTTGCGTTTCTTTTCCACCTTTTCTCTTTTGTTTTTTCTCAGATTTACTTCTCTCTGGATGGGTTGGATCCGCAATTGAAGATGAAGAAACAAAATTGATTTTATTCTCTAATTCTCTACCAACTAAAAGAGAAGGAATATTAGTTTTCCTTCCATCAATTGAAATGTGACCATGTATTATAAATTGTCTTGCTTGTTTTAAAGATCTTACGAGTCCCAGTTTATAAATTATTGTTTGTAATCTTCTTTCAAGTAAGTCAAATAAACTTAGATCTAATATATTTTCTAGCTTTGCATCAGTTCCAATTAATTTCAATTTTTGTAATCTTTCAATAAGTTGTTTTTCTTCAACTTGAACCTGTTCTAAACCTTTTATTCTGTCTCTTATTAATTTTTTTGCGTGGGTTGCAACTCTTTTAATTTCTGAATTTGCTTTCATGATCTCTTTTTTGTTTTTTAGACCATAATTTTTTAGAATTTTTCTTTCTTCATCTATTCTTTCTCTTTGCCAAGGGTGTCTTGGTCCCTTATATTTTTTCCTTGTTTTTCTAGGATCTCCCATTTTTAGCCTTTCTTACCTTTTGCTCCCGCTACTTTTTTCTTTTGAACACCTACAGTTTTTCCTTTTCTAAAATTACCTCTTGTTCTTTGTCCCCTAACTGGTAAACCCCAAGAGTGTCTCATACCTTTATATGATTTATTTTTCCTTATCCTTTTAATATCGAATTCTTTCATTAATTTTAATTTAGAACTTGTCAAATGAATATTCTCACCAGATTCAAAATCTTTAATCCGATTAAATTGCCATGTGGGAATTGAATGTGGCTTTTTCATAAAATTGGAAATTAATTCAATCTCTGAATCACTTAACGTTCCTGTTTTTTTAGTAAGCGGAATTTTTAATACTTTACATATGGAATCTGCAAAATTTTGACTAACTCCTTTTATTTTTGTTAACGCCATGAATAAAGGTTTTTGACCAATTAAATCTGTTTCTGAAACTCTCACAAAGTGCTTAATCTTCTCTTCTGTCATTTAGATTTTGGGAATTTAGTGGGTTTTTAAAGGTTTTGTTTCAATTTTAGAAGAATATATAAGGTTTTGTAAATGTTTGATTTTTACGATGAAAGGGAGCAGATTTTTGAGGTATTTACTATATTTTAATATTATTTCTGTATCTTATTTTATTTTTAAATCTGTTTGGAGTAAAAATTATTCTTTTACTTATTTTGCATTTGTTATTGTTTGTTTGATTTATGTTGCGGTTGCCCATTATAAGACACTGAATCTTAATAGAGGTGTTGTATTTGGACTTTCTATTTTTGGATTTTTACATCTTTTGGGAGGTAATTATTTCCTTTCTGATGGTACTTTATTATATTATTATGAGTTTATCCCTGGTTTTTTTAGATATGATAATCTTATTCATTTCTTTGGAACTTCATTAGGTACGATAGTTGTCCATAATATTCTTAAACCACATATTGATAAGTATATCTTTCTAAAACATGAATTTTTATTTTATTTCTTACTTTTTTTAATGGTTGAGGGGATGGGCGCTTTAAATGAAGTAATTGAATTCTTTGCAGTTATACATCTTGACTCAGCAAATATAATAGGTGGATATTTAGATAATTCATTAGATCTTGTGTTTAATATGCTTGGTGCTATAACTTCGTGTTTGTTATTAATAAAAAGAAATAAAAGATTAATTAGAAAACAAACTACTTATTTAACAAATAAATAATATTTTTCTTCACCTTCCATTTCTATAAGAATTCTTTTGATTATAGCTTGTTTAGGATCTGGTAATAATTTTATTCTCTCTTTCATTTCATCAAATTTTTCAAAGATTTTGTTTTCTCTTTCTTCTAAAATTTGTAACATGTGCTTATTACCAAAACCTGGTAAAAGCTCTATTTGATGTCTTCTCATATTAATTGGACCTGCTTTGTTAAAAAACTCAATAAATTTTATTTCATTTTCTTCTATTAATTCTTTAATAATTATTTCAACTTCTGTTTTTGCAGTTTCAGTTAGTTCTGAGAGTTTTAATCTCCCAGAAATGTGATGTATTTTTTCTCTCTTTCCCTCTCCAATATATACTTTCTCATTTGGTTGTAAAAAAATGTCTTTTTTTGGAACTAATTCCAGTAAACCTAAAAAATTTATACCTATTGCTTGAGCAATAGAATTTTTTTTATGGGCAGGCCTATCATCAAAAGGATATCCATGTTGTAGAAAGTCCAGGATAATTGCATATTCTTCTTTTGGTGCCATTTTTCTTTCAAATTAAGCATATTTCTTAACCGTCTCTATAATTTTGTTTAAATCTTCTTGCTTTAATGTTAGGTTTTCACCTGATAATATTAATTTTAATGATTCTAAATCTGTTGGGAGTAAATCAATTATTTTTATTATGTGAGTCTCCTTTAACCTTGAAATCTCAATTTCATTTAATTCTTGCTTTAATTGATTAGTTTCTTTTAAATTTAATAATTCAAATCCATGTAAATACGCACTTACCTTGTTCTCTCTAAAGTTTAACTCTTTTTTTTCTTTTAATAAACTATCTAAGTGTTCCTTTACTTCTATCAGAGCTACTGGCTTCTGTTTAATTATCTTTACTTCTGTCATTGTTTATTTTTTTTAAGTGAATTGGATGTAATATCAATGTCTTTAATTTATTAAAGTCTTTTATTAATACTTCGTAACAATTGCCCCTTTTTTTTGAAATTCTTCCTGCTTTTCCATGAAACCTTGCGTGATAAAGTCCTTTTTGATATGCTGGTTCAGCTTTTAATACAATATGATCACCTTTTATGAATTCTTGGAAAAAGTTTGTAATGGAAATCTTTCCCTTTAATCTTACATTCTTTCTAAACTTGTGTCTTGACTTCTGTCTAGTTCTACCAGTGTGTTGCATTGTATGATTGAGAAGTGAGTTTATATTTATAAAGGTTATTCTTTAGTTTTTGGTGTAATACCTGTTAAAACTTTATTTAATCCAAAGAAAAGATTATGATCGGTAGCATCAGATTGATAGATTTTCCCATTTGTTTCAAGATAGCCATGAATCTCAAATAGTTTTTCAGAGTGTATATTTTTTAAGGTTAATTTTAGAAGATTAACTTTTATTTGGGTGAAGTCTAATTTCTTTACGTGATTTCCTACCATCTTTTTTATTACAATCATTTTTGAGGGTTCTATATTAGAAAATCCAGATAATTGAATGTTACCTCCAAGTTCAAGCATTATTTTTACCCCTCTTATTTTTAGTTAGACTAATATTTATATTTTTCTCTATTTTAAAACAAATTATTATATCTTTTTGGACATATAAATTCCATCTTTTCTATACCCTAATTTTTTATAATATTCCTTTACTCCTATACCAGAGATTACTAAGATTTTTTTAGCATTAAATTCTTCTCTTGCAATTTTTTCTGCTTCTTTCATTAGACTTTTTCCAAATCCTTTGTGTTGTATTTTACCATCACCTTTTATTCCTGAAGCCTGTCCATAGGTATGTAATTCTCTAATTCCAACAGAATCTTTTGTAATCTCTTTTCTAAATGGTCTGAAAGGTTTTCTTAATCTTAAAAATGCAAGTAAATTGTTTTCTGATTCCAAGGATAAAAAAACTTCTTTTCCACCAGAGGAATCGTAATCTATCCTTTTTAAAGTTATTTTGTTAAAATCAATCTTTTTATTTTGTGGTTCTCTACATCTTATACATTTACAAGTGGAATTAATCAACTGTCTTAAATTAGTTTTATCTACGCCTGCTTCAATATATTTTGTGGGTATATCTCTTTGAACTCTATAAACTCTACAATATGGTTCAATAAATTTTTTTCCTTCCTTGATTATTTCTGATGCTTCTTTTGTAGAGAGTGGTTTAAACATCCCATTAATGTAATTATGATATAAAACAGTCCCTGGCATGACCATACATGGATAAATTTTTAGTCCATCTGGTCTGAAATTTTGATCTTTAAAATATTCTTCAAAACAATTTATGTCCATTTCCTTTGTTGTTAAAGGAAGTCCCGGCATAATATGATAAACTATTTTGATGAAAGAATCTTTAAGTAGTTGAATTGATTTTAAAGTATCTTTGAGATTGTGTCCCCTATTAACATGTTTTAAGACATTATCATAAATTGTTTGTACCCCCAATTCTATTCTTGTAGTCCCCATTTCTAACATTTTATTTATGTGTTCTTCAAAACACCAGTCAGGTTTTGTTTCAATACAAACTGCTATTGCTCTTATTTTTGAAGTTTCATTTTTTTTGATTTCTTCTTTTAGACTACATTCCCCTTTTAAGTTTAATAATCTATTTTGAATTATATTTGTTCTTTCTTTATCTTCTTTTTTTCCTGGAAGTTCAAAGAATTTTTTGAATTTTTCAAAATTAAATTTATCTTTATTAAAAAATAGTTTGGAAAAATCATTTAGTGCTTTGTATGTATATTTCATAAATTCTTCCTGATATTCTTCTGGGAAAGATGGAAATGTTCCACCTTGAATAATTACTTCAACTTTTTCAGGGATTTGATTAAGTAGGATATATTGTTCTAATCTATTAAATACAATTAGATAAGGATCATAATTGGATCTTATTGCTCTCATAGTTGATGGCTCATTTCCAGTATAACTTTGTGGAACATCTCCAAACACTGAACCTAAACCTCCAGGACAGAATGTGCATCTTCCGTGACTACAATCTATTGGTTTTGTCATTAAAGCTAATGGAGCAACACCTGATAGTGTTCTTACTGGTTTTGTGGATAATTCCAAATATTTTTGTTTCTGATTATTAGTTAGATATTGTAAGATTTCAATTTTTGTAGGAATTTTTTTTAATCTGTTTTTTTTTGCAATTTCTTTAGTTACAATATTTATTTCTCTTCCTTTATCTAATTCATTTAAAATTTGTATTGCTATTGATTTGTCCATTGGTCTTATCTTAGATAAGGAATAAACTTATTAAGATTATTCCCTTTAACTTGTTTTGAAGTTTATACTTATTATAAAAGAAATAGTGTAAATAAGGCAAAAATAATTCATCTTCTTGAGATCTGTAGAAAAGTATTTAAGTAAGTTTTGATTTTTTATCTTGTGGCAAAAAAAAAGAGAAATATTAAGAAAAAAATAGGTTTGATTTTATTGTCTCTAATAATTATTATACTTTTAATGGGATTTTTGAGTAAATTGAATTTTAATTCTGATCCAAAGATTGCAATAGTTCATCTTGATGGACCTATTTCAATTACAACACCTACAACAAGTTTTTTGAAATCCTCTAATGGTATTGAAAAAATTTTAAAAGACCTTAATCAAATAAAAAAAGATTCTACAATAAAAGGAGTAATTATTCAGATTAACAGTCCAGGTGGAACTGTAGTTGCTTCACAAGAAATTGCAAATGCAGTTAAAAATATTGGTAAACCTAGTATTGCTTTAATAAGAGAAGTTGGAGCTTCAGGTGGTTATTGGGTTGCATCTGCTGCAGATGAAATTGTTGCATCTGAAGTTTCAATTACTGGATCAATTGGTGTGATAAGTTCTTACCTTGAGTTTTCAGATCTATTTGAAAAATATGGCGTAAGTTATGAAAGATTGGTTGCTGGAGAAAGAAAAGATTTAGGCGTTCCTTATAGGAAATTAAGTGTAAATGAAAAAGTAGTTTTACAAAATAAAATAAATTTAATTCATGAATATTTTATAAAGGAGGTTGCAAAAAATAGAAAAATGGATCTGGAAAAAGTTAAAAATTATGCTAATGGGGAATTTTATTTAGGTTCTGAAGCACTAAAAATTGGACTTATTGATAAAATTGGTGATAGGGAAATTGCTTTGAATCTTATGAAAGAAAAAATAGGAGCAGATAAAATTCAGATTGTAGAATATAAAAAAGAAAGTGGAATCTTAAATCTATTTGGATCTGGAGCTTATGCTATTGGTAAAGGTATTGGTGATAGTTTGAGTTTAAATGATGAGAGTCTAGTGAAAGTCTGAACTCTAATAACTTAGATTAATATTGTAATTCAAGGATTAATTTTTTCTAATGAAAAGTGGTGTGTTCATGTATATTTTTTTGAACTAACCATCAAATGAGAGGTCTATTTCTTTAATTTAGGTGGTTTTATAAGATTTTTGTTATTCCAAATATTATGGTTGCAAAAGTTAGTGGAGTTGCTTTTAAAAAGGATGAGATAGAACCTTTAATAAATGGTGGAATTACATTTGGTGAACTTAAAAATTTTCTTTCTTCTGCAATAAGAGCAAGAAGTAATAGTAATGGACTTCAATTAAATCCAGGAAGTATAAGCAATTTAATCGATCGTTTAGACTTGAAAGTTTTATGGAATTCTAAATTGTCTTTAAGAGAGAAAAGGAAGTTAAAAATAAGAGATTCTAAGAAAGAAAAGAGGATAAGTGATTTAGAAAATTCTGATATTGAGCTGCAACGAAGAAGACTTTTAGGTCAAATTGAGTTTGAATCTTTTAATAAAATGGATGCTCATCCTTTTGCAAAAAAATTTGTTATGCAATATTGGAATAAATATTCCTCTAATAATCATAGGGGCGGTGCAAGATATTCATTAGATAAACTTTTAATGTTTTTTGATTGGGTTTGGAAATATTTCGATGAATCTGGAAATTTACCTACTTATACTCAAGCTGCAGAATATGGGAAAAGAATTAATTTAGGAAGAGAAAGTTTTTATCCATCATCAGTTGGAAAAATTTTCTTTAAGGTGGGATTACAAACAAAAT
>JAGVXZ010000021.1 GCA_018303515.1 Candidatus Woesearchaeota archaeon
GTTTTTAATACGCCTATTCCATTTTCTAAGATTATTTCTTTATTTATTGCAATAACTTGTGAATTATATAAAAACTTTATAATTCTTTCATATACTTGTTTATATCTCTTCATTTTTTAATAATTAAAAATATATTTGTTGAAATACTTTTTAATGGCCAGTTTTTTGAAATTGTTTTTTCAAGTAAATTGTATTTTGAAAGATATCTTAAATATCTATTTAAGAATGTATATCTTCCTGGAATTCCTGTTTTAAAAAATAATCTAAAGGAAGGTAATATATTAAATCCAATCTCTTCTTTAATTTTTAAATCCATTTTCTGATAGATTTCCTTTATTTCTTTTTCTGTTCTTGAAATTTCTGGTCCATATCTTCTTCCAATTCCTTTCTTAAATAGAACTCCATAAACTGATTTTTTATTTAAAAATGAACTTATAATTCTCCCTTCTTTTCTAATTAATCTTTTTGATTCTTTAATAATTATTTCATGATTTTTTTTTGGAATTCTGTTTAGTATTTCTAAATGTAATATACAATCATATTCTCCTTTATGGGTCTCTATTAATCCTTTTTCACAGGTTATATTTTTTAGTTGTAATAATTTTATTCTTTCTTCTAACCATAACTTGATTTTTTCTCCCGTGATTAGAATTGTGAATCTTTTGGCGTTGTTCTTTTTTGCTAATTCAATTGAATAAATCCCACTTACATCATAAACTACTAAATTTTTTTCTCCTATTTTATTAGAAAGAAATCTGATCTCATTTTTAAATTGTGAATCAAATAATGAGTAATATCCAATGTCTGGTGATTTTGCAAAAATTGCTCTTTCTGCTAAATTATTTATTTCTTTAAATTCCCATTTGTCTGGATTATTACTCCCATCTTTGGGGAAATTTGTTCTATCCACAAAACTAATTTCTTTAATATCTCTTTTTAATGGTTTTAATGGTTTTTCATCTGGATATCCAAATCCTATACAACCAAGAATGTGAAAATAACTAGGTATGTTTAGAATCTCCTTTACTATTGCTTTATCTCCATACCCTGCTATCCAGCAGGATCCTATATTTATTGAATACGCAAAAAGTATCATGTTTTGTATTGATGCTGATGCACCTTGTAAGTTTGCAAATCTTTCATTTCCATATCTCTTATCGCAAATTACAAAAATAGGGTTTGGTATTCTATCTAACCATTTGAATTTGGCTCTTTCTTCTAGTGCTTTTTTTATAAAATTGTTTTCGATTAGAATAAAATAATACATCTGTTGATTACATGATGAAGGAGCTTGAACTCCAGCTTCTAGAATCTTCTCTTGAATTTTCTGATACTTCTTCTTCCCCAAATCGCTTGTTTTAATTCCATTTTTTTGTTTGATTTTATTTTTAATAAGATTATTGATACTTATTAATTATCTCCTTTAAAAATTTGCTAATTATTTTTGTTTGTATTTCAGATGGGTGAGAATCTTCAGCTTTTAAATCAGAGGGATTACCATTGTATTCTTCTAATAGTTTGTAATTATTTGGTGTGATTGTTATGTTGTTTTCTTTTGCAAAATTTTCTAGCTCTTTATAAAATTCATTCTCTTCTTTTTTGGTGATATAAGGGAAGATTATAAGTTTTTTCCCATTTTTCATTAATTCTGTTTTAAATTCTATAATCCTCTTTTTGTCTTTTTCTAAAAACTGATTAAAACTCTCTTCTTTTTCCGTTACAAATAATTCTCTTATGATCTCTAATCGTGGTTTTAGGAAGCTAATTAAAGTGCTTTTTCTTATTGCCTTTCTTGCAAACATTTTTTTGTTATAATCCTTTGCGCTTTTTTGTCTATATATATCTGTTTTAATAAGCGTAAGAACTATAGTCTCATGGTTCAGATCTCTAAGCTTTTTTCTGTATAGTTCTATCATTTGTTCAATTCCATAACCTGGAACCCCTCCATTGATTATTTGTTTTGTTTTTATTTCTTCTTCTAAATTATGTGAAATTGTATCATTATCTCCAATTGCGTATCCAAAAATAAATGAATCTCCTAGAAGAATTATTGATTCTTTGCTGCTTACTATTTCTTCACCTCTTAATCCATATGAATTTATTGTTGCAATTTTGTTGTTTGGATATGTAAAACCTTTTTGTGTAGGTTTTAATTCCCAAAGTGTATCATTAGTATATTCATATTTTAAATTTTGACCGTATATTGCTCTAGTTAGAAATTCTAAAACAATTAAAGTAATTATTAGTACTATAATTAACATTAAAATATTTTTATATATTTCTTTCATTTTTTAGTATAGTTTTGATCTCTTTTGCTATGATTACTCCTGAGAGAGCCCCAATTAAATATTTGTAGATTATAAATAAAATATAAACTGCTATTGTTATATTGCTTGGGATACCTATTTTTGAAAAGAGTAATACAGCACTAAATTCTTTTATTCCTATTCCTTGTATTGTAAGAGGAATATAAGAAATAATTGTAATCATTGCATTAATTAAGAAAATATTTAAAAAAGAAATATTTGTATTTAAAGAGAGAAAAAGGAAATAAATACTTAGTGAGGTTAGTCCAATTCTTAGGAATGTTAAGATGGAATTGATTAATATTCCTAATTTATTCTGCTCTTTTATTTTATTTAATGTTTTGTGAAAACCGCTAAAATTTTTCGAATATTTTCTTAAAATATATTTTCTAATCCCTCTTCTTGTGAATTCTGTAGTAGCTAATATTATTATGATTATCAAGATACTACTTATTAAAACTGCACTTAATAATGGATTTTGAAATTTAAAATAGAAAAATCCAATTGTTGAGAAAAAGATTATTATTACCATTGAAATGATTTTATCTAGAAACACTATTGCTGTTCCTTCTCCCATTTCTACTTTTTGATTTTTCATTAAAAAAATTAATCCTAATTCTCCTAATTTTCCTGGAGTGATTAAACTAAATATCCATGTAATGAGACTATATCTTGTCATGGTTTGCCATTTTATTTCTTTTTTTATGGTTTTTAGGAATAGATTAATATTAATTCCGCTTATATAAATATTTGTGAAAGTTAGGACTACTAAGTGCAAAAAATAAATTTTTTTTGTTTGTGAAATAGTTTCTAGTATTTTAATAAATCCAATCTTATAGAGGAGAACTCCCATTATTAAAATGGTGATTGTAATTTTAATTAGGTTCTTAGTTTTCATTATGGCTTTTCATATCTGCTAAAAATCCAAATAAGATAAATTGTAATCCCATAATAAGGAGTAAAATGCTTAAAATTGTTAATGGTATGTGCCCAACTTTTCCACTCAGGATAAAATTTGATACGAGATATAAGCCGAGAATTATACCTGCAATCATTAAATTAAAACCTATTATTCCAAAAAATTTTAAGGGATTATAATCCCTATAAATTCTAAGAATATTTATCCATGCTTTTATTGCGTAGTCGAAGGGATTTTTAAATAGTTTACTTTTTCTTTTGGTTTTTCTCGCTTGAATTGGAACTTCTTCAATTTTTAATCCTAGTTTTGAGGCTTTAATTATTTGTTCTTGAGTATAAGTAAATGTATTAATAATTTTAATTTTCTCTGCTACTTCTCTTGTAAATGCTCTATAACCAGTTGTGGTATCAGTTATTTTTTGTTTGATTAATTTACTTATGATTTTGGCAAATAGAATATTTCCTAATGACTTTGAAAATCCATTTTTGTAGGTTATTTTATTTTTAAATCTACTTCCTAAAACTAAATCATTTCCTTCCTTTATTTTTCTAATCATAAATGGTATTGTTGATGGATCATATTGGTTGTCAGCGTCGGTGTGGATAATTATTTCTGCTTTCTTTTCTAAACACATTTTGATTTCTGTTTGAAATGTTTTTACAAGACCAAAGTTTGTTTTATGAGAAAATACTTCTGCACCTTCTTTTTTTGCAATTATTCCTGTTTTATCTTGACTTCCATCATCAACTACTTGGATTTTAAATTTATAATCTGTTTTTTGCATTACTTCTTTTATTTCAGAAATTGTTTCTCCTATTGTTTCTTCTTCATTATATGCAGGAATTGTAATAATTATCATTTTTTTAATTCTCTATGTTATATATATAAATCTTATCTTTCTCATATAATTTTTTATAATTTAACTCTTTATTTGTTATAAAAATTTCTTTTGGTTCATTTGAAAATTTGATTTTTTTGTTTACAAAAAATCCTATAACTTGTGGCATTTTGCTTGTTGTGCAAAGATTCACTTTTAGATTTTTCCCACATGATTCTTGATCCAGATTAATGACCTTGTATTCTTTTAAGTTATTTTCAATCCATTTACCTGTTTGAATTTGTGGATTGTTTTCCCAATTTATTTTATTATTATAAATTATAGCTGAACTTGTGATTAATGAACTAATAACAAAAAATATAAGAATTGTTGCTAATATTTGATTTGAAGTTAAATTTTTTATTAGTTTAAATGTAAGCATCATTATACTAATTAAAAGTAATACTAATAAACTAAATGAAGTTATATTGAAAATTGGTTCAAAAGACGCCTTTTTTAAAGTTAAAAACTCCAGAAGATATTTACTTATGCCTATCCACGTTAATCCCATATTGTTTACAGGAAATAACTGAAAAAAAGTAATTTGGCTACCAATTATAGTAATTACTAGGATTAGGGTTTTTATTTTTTTTGAAAATATTTTAAAATCTATTGATCTTAAACCATTTATTATAATAAGAGGAATTACTACTTCAAGATATCTTCCAATTGGTCTTCCACTTAGCCATGGAATTAAAGTTGTTTGTTTAATTAATATATTTATGTTGTGATTACTACTTATTAGAACTACTGTGATAATTGAGATTAGTGTAATAATAAAAAATTCGTCTTTTATTTTAGTTTTGATTTTTGTAAAATTAAATAAGAATAAAATTATTCCAGAAGAGAGTAGAAGAGAGAATAAATTTATAATGATCCAATCAGAAAAAATGATTATACTTTTTATGAAATTTACAGTTATAAAATTTAGTGATTCTTCTCCATAGTGTCCAATAAAGTTACCTAGTACTAATTTGTTTCTTATAAACCAAGGTATTAAAGTTAAAAATGCGATAATTAATGAGATTGCTTTTGTTTCTATTTGTCTCAGTTGTTTTTTATAAATAATTAAATATAAACTTGTTAATCCAATAATAGGTATTAAAATTATTCCAGCAAATTTGGTAAGAATTGTGAGGCCAGTAATAATTCCTAAAAAAAGACTAGTTTTATAAGAATTTTCTTTAATAGATTTATATAAAAAATAAATTGATGTTAGAAATAAGGGATAATATAGATTTTCTGCCATGATATAATTTGAGAAATTGAATATGGCTGGATGTATTCCAATTAAAATAGTACTTATTATACTTAATTTTTTATTTAAAAATTCTTTTGAAAGTAGATATCCAGGGATTATAATAAGTCCAGAAATTAAGCAATTAATTATTTTCATAAGTAAATAAACTAGAATCATATTATCACTGAAAATGAATGAGATTGAAAGTAAAATAGGGTATAATGGGGGATATGTGTTTGTGGGTATATTTTGGACTTTAAATTCAAAGTTATCATAAAAACTTTTAGCTGTTTTTGAATAAATATATTCGTCTGCGAAAATAGATGGAGAAGTAATTGTTGAAGCAATTAGAAGTTTAAAGAGCAATATTGCTAAATAAATTATTATTATTGTTTTTGTGGTTTTTTTCATTGATTTAGGTATTGTGGTTAATTTTTTATTTGTTTGGATTTAGGTTATTCTTTTAAACTCTATTTCGTAGAAGGTATACTTCTCTGATATGAAGTGGGAGTTTCATTTTGATATTTAAGTAATCTTTATAAGCTTTCTATTTTTCCTTTTTTTAAATTGAGTATAATTATTAAATTAAAGAATTTATTCTTAAAATTTGGAAAATTTATACAGAATATAATTAATTTTTTACTACTTTTTGTTGTATACTTTGTTGGGATTGGATTGACTTCTTTGATTTCTAAATTAGTTCATAAAACTTTTTTGTTTCTTAATGGAAATAAAAAATCTTATTGGGATGAGAATAAAGTTATTGCTGAAGATAAAGAAACTTCCGGGAGGATGTTTTGAATGATAATTCTAGGAATTTCTTGTTTCTTTCATGATGCTGCAGCTTGTATTCTTAAAGATGGTGTTTTAATTGCCGCTGCAGAAGAAGAAAGGTTTACTCGTAAAAAACATGATAAGGGTTTTCCTGAAAATGCAATTAAATATTGTTTACAGGAAACGGGAGTTTCAATTAATGAAGTTGATTATGTTGGTTTTTATGAAAAACCTTTAATTAAATTAGAAAGATTATTGTATCAACAATTAGAATGTTTTCCTAAATCTTTTGTTACTTTTTTTAAATCAATGCCTGAGTTTATGAATAATAAATTAAGAATACCTTCTCTTTTGAAAAAGAAATTTAAGTATAAAGGGAAAGTTATTTTTTCACAGCATCATATGAGTCACGCTGCTTCATCATATTTAGTTTCTTCATTTAAGGAATCTGCAATTTTAACTGTAGATGGTGTAGGTGAGTGGGCAACGACAACTTATGGTTTTGGAAAAGAAAATAAGATTGAATTGTTTAAGGAGATAAAGTTCCCGCATTCTTTGGGATTATTGTATAGCACAATTACTGCTTATTTAGGATTTTCAGTTAATAATTCAGAGTATAAAGTGATGGGGTTAACACCATATGGAGATCCAAAATATGTTGAGAAATTTAGGCAAATGGTTGAAGTTGCTGATGACGGATCATATAAAATGAATATGGAATATTTTACTTATCATTATAAAGATAGAATGCCCTCTGAAAAACTTTGTGAGTTATTTGGTGGTCCGGTAAGAAAAAGTGAAGGTGATCCTTTAACCCAAAGGCATAAGGATATTGCAGCTTCTTTGCAAGTGTTTTTGGAAGAAACAATGGTTAAAATGTTAAATTATTTACATAAAGAAACTAAATCAGATAATTTATGTATGGCTGGTGGAGTTGCTCTTAATTCTGTTTTTAATGGTAAAATTTTTGATAAAACTCCTTTTAAAAATGTATTTATTCAACCTGCTGCTGGTGATTCTGGTGGTGCTGTAGGAGTTGCTTTTTACATTTATAATTGTGTTTTAGGAAATGAAAGAAAATATGTTTGGCATACAAATTATCTCGGTCCTGGTTATAGTACAGATGAAATTAAAAAATATTTAGATTCAAATGGAATTGTTTATACTAAATTTAAATCCGATTCTGAATTGATTAAGAAAACTGCAAAATTACTTTTAGATGATAATGTTGTAGGTTGGTTTCAAGGTAGGATGGAGTGGGGTCCCAGGGCATTGGGTTCTAGAAGTATTTTGTCTAATGCTTCTAATCCAGATATGAAGGAAATATTAAATTCCAAGGTTAAACATAGAGAGCAATTCAGACCTTTTGCACCAGTTGTAACATGTGAGGATGCAAAAAAATATTTTGAATTTCCAAAAGGTGTTAATGAAGAACCATATATGTTATTTGTTTATCCTATAAAAAAAGAGTGGCATAAGAAAATTCCTTCCGTAACTCATGTTGATGGTTCAGGTAGGGTTCAAACAATTACTAAAGAACAAAATAAATTGTATCATGGTGTCATTAAAGAATTTGGAAATTTAACTGGAATTCCCATTTTAATAAATACTTCTTTTAATATTAGAGGTGAACCAATTGTTTGCAATTACAAAGATGCTTATAAATGTATGATGGGTACAGGAATTGATTATTTAGTTTTGGATAGATTTTTAATTAAAAGATCAGAGAATCCAAAAGATATGTGGGACAGTGAAGGGTTAGCAAAAGATTAAAATACTTGATCCTATTTTTAGTTTTATGACTAGATTTTATTTGTTAAAAGATTTATGGGGTTTTATGAAGGTTCGTAAGAAGTGGTGGTTATTACCCATTTTAATCATGTTATTTTTAGTTGGGGTTTTAATTGTATTTGGTCAGAGTTCATCAATATCTCCATTTATTTATGCTTTATTTTGAAATTAATAATTAATGTGAAAACTGGATGTGATTCTAGTGAAATTGTTGAGAGTGATAATATTTTAGTTAAGTTAAAATCGCGTCCTGTTGATGGAAAAGCTAATTTAGAATTAGTTAAACTGTTATCTAAACATTTTAAGAAAAAAGTGAAAATTGTTTCTGGTTTTAGTTCAAAGAAGAAAGTTATTGAGATTGAA
>JAGVXZ010000015.1 GCA_018303515.1 Candidatus Woesearchaeota archaeon
AAAAATAAAAGACATTTCAGTTTATGGACAAGAAAGCAACCAGACAACATGGAAGCTTTGTAAGATGAATATGGCTATCAGAGGGATTGACTCTAATATCAAATGGGGCGATGCTTTCCATGATGACCAGCATAAAGATTTGAAAGCAGATTTTATTCTTGCCAATCCACCGTTTAATGATTCTGACTGGAATGGTGAATTATTACAGGAAGATGTACGCTGGAAGTTTGGAGTGCCTCCAAAGAATAATGCTAATTTTGCATGGGTTCAGCATTTTATTCATCATCTGAATCCTACTGGCGTAGCTGGCTTTGTTCTGGCAAATGGCTCAATGAGTTCTAATACTTCCAATGAAGGAGAAATAAGGAAGAATATGATTACTGCTGAGATTGTTGATTGCATGGTAGCGTTGCCATCGCAGTTGTTTTACAATACAATGATTCCTGCTTGCTTATGGTTTGTTACAAGAGATAAAAAAGACCATTCGTTTAGGGACAGAAGAGGGCAGATATTGTTTATTGATGCCAGAAATATGGGTGTAATGATTGACCGTCGTCATAGAGAACTAACTGATGAGGATGTTAAGAAAATATCTTCCACTTATCACTCATGGAGAGGAGAGAATAAGATCAAATATGAGGATGTTACTGGATTTTGTAAATCTGCAAAATTAGAAGAAATTGAAAAGCACAACTACATACTTACTCCAGGAAGATATGTTGGAATAGAAGAAGTAGAAGAAGATGACGAAGCATTTGAAGAGAAAATGAAACGATTAACTGCTGAACTTTCCGAGCAGATGAAAGAAGGACAGAAATTAGACCAAGAAATAAAGAAGAATTTAGAGAGTATTGGGTTTAAGGTGTGATAACCGTATCGAAATACACACGGATAAAAAATGGCATAAAAACATGAAAAAGATAATAAATGTTAAAGGAAAAGAAATAGTTATTTTTTCTCAAAATGCGGAAGAATATATCTCCTTAACAGATATTGCCCGGTATAAAAATCCTAATGAACCCAAAGACGTTGTTAAAAATTGGCTTCGAAGCAAGAGTACGATTGAATTTTTGGGTCTATGGGAAAAAATAAACAACCCCAATTTTAAAGGGGTCGAATTCGACTCCTTTCTAAGACAAGCTACGAGCAAAGGTTTTATGGCGTCCAGAAAACTAGGGAGAAAATCATTTTGTTAATAAAAGAGAATCCAAAAATAACATCAAAGGAACTTGCAGAGAAAACAGGAGTGTCAATAAAGGGAATTGAGTGGCAGTTAAAAAAACTAAAAGATGAAAATCTCATTGAAAGAAGGGGTTCTGATAAAGGCGGGCATTGGGAGATTGTAAGATGAAACGATTAACTGCTGAATTGTCTTCACAGATGAAAGAAGGGCGGAAGCTGGACGAAGAGATAAAGAAGAATTTGGAAGGGATTGGGTTTAAGGTATGAGTAAAGAAAAATCTAAGGACGAGAAATTGATAGGAGATTTTTTAGAAGTATGTAACCAATTTGATAACTTTTCTTCTTCATTAACTATGCCTTTGTATAGCGATGAACCAAATCTGTACGAATATTTCAATTTAGTTAAACAGCAAATACAAAAAGTAGGATTTATTATTTCTAAACTCTCCCCTATTTTAAAAGAAGGCAAAAGATTACATGACCGCTCATTAAAAGATGAAAGTTTTATTCCTAAAATCCATAATTACCTCTTTGAGCATCGAGAAGAATTAAGCTTTTTTCACGAAGATTTTTTTATCCACTCAAGAATACTTATGGATAGATTAGCATTACTCTCGTCCTTTTTATTCAAAATCAATAAAAAAGAAAAAATGGAATTAGTTGATTCTTTTTCTAGTTATTTCAAACATGAAAATGGGCAGATAACCCCAATTATAAAAGATGAAATCAGTAAAAAATTACCAGAAGAACTTAAGAGTTTGTTATCTGAAACAAAATGGTATATTGAACTTATTAAGAAACCGCGCGATCAGTTAGTGGTACATGCTAAAGATGCAAAACATCGCATAATTGGAGGAGTTGGTTTTGTTTCTGGAGGAAATTTCGACTTTTTAGATGGTCTAACTTTTTTACAAGCATATCATATGGGTATAAAAAATGAGAACTTTAATAACGTACCTATATTAAAGTTTCTAATTCCAGAGATTACTTCTTTTTTGAGTGAATATCTCAAAATCATAAAAAATGAAAATGAAAAAACCAAAATTCAAACAAACTGAAACAGGAATGCTTCCTGAAGATTGGGAAGTTAATACAATTGGAAATGTATGTAAGAGCATTTCGCAAACTTATAATTTTAAAGATGAGTATCAAATTATTTTTTTAAATACGGGGGACATATCCAATGGACAAGTTCTGAAAAAATCTTATATGGATATAAAAAATCTACCCGGACAGGCAAAGAAACGCATTAAAATTAATGATATATTATTCAGCGAGATTAGACCAATTAATAAGCGATATGCGTTTATTGATTTTGATGCTAATGAGTTTGTTGTTTCTACAAAATTAATGGTAATAAGATGTAATAATATAATTTATCCAAAATTTTTGTATTATTTATTAACAGAGATTAAAATGCTCAGATATTTTCAAATGTTAGCTGAGTCTAGGTCAGGAACTTTCCCACAAATAACTTTTGATATAATTAAAACTATTCAAATTCCAATTCCAAACTTAAATGAACAAAGAACGATAGTTAGGTTTATTGAAAATATAGATAATAAATTGATTTTAATCCAAAAACAAAATCATACACTAGAAAGTATAGGGCAAGTTTTATTTAAACATTGGTTTGTTGAATTTGAATTTCCTAACGAAAAAGGCAAGCCATACAAAAGCTCTGGCGGAGAGATGGTTGATTCTGAATTGGGGATGATTCCGAAAGGGTGGAAAGTTTCAAAGATAGGAAAAGAATTTGAAACTATTCTCGGTGGAACACCAAGCACAACAAATAAATCTTATTGGGAAAATGGAAATGTTGCATGGATTAATTCGGGAGAAATAAATAAGTTTAGAATTACTGAGCCGACAGCATATATCACTAAAGAAGCTGTTGATAATTCAGCTACTAAATTAATGCCAAAAGGAACGACTGTTTTGGCAATCACAGGTGCAACATTGGGACAAGTTAGTAGAATTGAGATTGATACTTGTGCTAATCAATCAGTAATAGGAATTATAGAAAATAAAGACATCTCCTCTGAATATATTTACTTATTGATAAAACATAGGATTATTGGTTTGATTTCACATCAAACAGGAGGGGCACAACAGCATATAAATAAAAAGAATGTAAACGAATTGGATATTTTATTGCCTGACGATTCACGAATGTTAAAATTTAAGAAAATGATGAGCTCTATTTTTAAGAATATATCTATAAATTGCTTTGAGTCTCAGAATTTATCACAAATCCGAGATTCCCTGCTCCCAAGATTAATGTCGGGAAAAATAAGAGTTCCAGTTGAGGTTAGAGCATGATTCTATTTTTACAACTATTAAGTGCTTTAAATGAATTTTATATTAATCCGCAGGATTATTTGATAGTCTACTTTACAATTCTTGGAATTTTGGTTACACTCATATCGATAACTAGCTCTCTGACAAAGGAAGTAAGGCAAGATCTAATAACTGAATATTACTTAAAAAGTAAATTTGTTATTTTATACTTAACTTATATTGTATTAACATTTATCATTACCTGCGTACTTTATTATTTTGAGCCAGAATATCTAAATGCAATAATCTTTATCTTGTTCATAATAACTTTCTTCTATTCGTTAATATTTGCAGGATTATTTATTTTACGTTTGAATAGAAGTTGGCTTTATTCTCAAATATTTGAGCATTTTAAGAAAGAAACCAATTCAAAAAAGGAAATTAGTAAAGATTCTTCAAGATTGAATTATAGTAAAACCCAATTTGTAAGTTTAGATGCACTAATAAAAAACTTCTCTTATGTAGAAAAGAATAATCAAGACTTTATAGAGGAAGTAAAAACGATAAAAAAGATAGTGAAATACTGCATATCAAATGATAAACCAACGATTCTTATTGATTTCTTTAATAATGATGTAATAAGAATAAAAAATTTCTCGTTTTTCGAGAATCTAATATCTATGCTGTATGAACTGAAGTTTGAAAATTACAAAGATTTAATTTTAGCGAGGTTCTATCAGGACTTTCTTTATAATCTTGTAAAAGAAAACTTTTATCGTGTCAAGGAATTTAATACACGATTGAACACTTCAGGGCTTTATTTAAAAGAATTTTTAGACATTCGATATATAGACGATTTTAAGAAAAATGAAAACAAGGCATGGATTAACAATTATGAAACTCTAATGTCAAACACCATTAATAAATTGTATGATTTGTGTCGAACGGTACTATTGCTGGATATAGAACAAAAAACCAAAAAAAGATATTTATTAACACAATTAGGAGAATTAAATAAAGTCTTAGAACATTACGATTATCTCCACGAAACCGATTTTTTAAATGAATATTATGATAGAAGCATTGACTCATCAAAGAAAGAATTGGCTGATAATAAAATAAGAATAATCAAAAAACAACAGGAGAATCTTAAAGAAAAACAATCTGAACTATTTTATCTTATTCTCTACAATATAGATAAGGAAGAGCTTACTAAAGATTTTTTTGAAGTAGCATTAAAAATCTACAATTTAAAAGGATTTGATAAACAGTATTATAGATATGAACTATTTGATAAATTAGATTGGTTAAATTATGACTCGTTTAGTGGGGGTGTACAAGCCATTGCATCATTTAACTTTAATCGATATAGACTACTGCTTTCTTTCTATAAATATGTGCAAAGCGGAGAAATAGATATTAAGCGATTTGAAAATGAGAATTTCACTGATGTTTCCTACTCGTTTGAAAAAGAATTAGAAAATATTTCAGAAAACTTTATTACAAAATATTTTGATTATGGTAACGAGAAGTTTGTACAATTCAAAAAGCAAATACTTAAAGAGATTAAAGAAAAGAAAGAATCAATAAAGAAAGACAAACAAAATTATATTATTAAAACCCCTCTAAAAAAGGAGCATGTTGATAATTTTATTAAAGATTGTAGAGAATTATGGGAGAAAAATCAAAAGAATATATCTCAATTCATGCAATTAGGAGAAATTAAAGGTGGTTCTGAAGTTAAAACATTCTTTGGTCAATATACTTTATTTGATAAGGAATGGTTTTTAGATGAATTTGATAAAAATGTAGCGTTTTCCAGAGATACTGGAAAGAACTTTGGAGAATTACAAGGAAATAGTAAATTAAAGCAGGTTTTAAATTTAATCAATAAATTATTCGATAAAAAGAAAGATAAGGAGATTATAATCAAAGAGATACATTCTGATTTAGCAAAAGAGATTCAACCGAACAAAGAGTATTATCTATTCTATGGCTCTGATTTTGAGATATACAATATTCCTAATCTTAATTGGACTAGGCAAGGAATTGAAACCGCAAATTTGAATCTAAATAATTCTATTATCCATTTGTGCCATTCTTATAATCCTGAGAATTTATTATTTGAGAAAGGAGCATTTATGTTAGAACAATACAAACAGGGCTATGAGAAGATAAACGAACCGCTTGTAGTTCAAATTGAACCGATTGATAAAGCTGATGAAATCAAAAATATTTTAGAAAAAAATAAGAATTACAAATCAGAAGAAGGTGTTAAACAACTTGTTAAGATAAGATTAGCTGAGAAGTTTAATGTGAAACGGACTAAGAAAGCAAAGTTAATAAGATTAAAAATATAATGGTATAACATGAAACACCCCATAACTAAATCCCACGTTGAAGAGAATGTTTTGAATATTCTCAATAATCTTAACTATAAACCACAGCTCCAAAAACAGAAGTAATTACTCCAAAAATAAGAGGAGAAATTTAAGACCGATAACTTTAAATATCAACTGACATTATTAGTTATCAAATGAAAAGAAAATATATCAAGCAAACAATAAAGGAATATTTCTTCATCAATCCTACTGCAAAACTTAGGGTCAGGGAGATTGAAAGAACATTAAAACTCCCTCTTCCTTCTGTAATACGATACTGCAAGGAATTAGAGCAAGAAAACATCCTCACAATAAACAAAGCAGGAAATGTTAATTTCTACACGGCAAGCAGAAGCGAAACATATTTTTTAGAAAAAAAACTTTTCAACATAAAACAGGTATATGAATCAGGATTAATTAATTATCTGAAGATAGAATTAAGCAATCCTGCGATAGTTCTTTTTGGCTCTTTTGCAAAAGGAGAAGATACGGAAAACAGCGATATTGACTTATACATCGAAACACCATCCAAAAAACAATTAAATTTAGAAAAATTCAAAAAGTTTCTAAAAAGAGAAATCCAAATCTTTCAGTACAAAAGTCTTAATGAAATATCAAACCCTCACTTAGCAAATAATATTATAAACGGAATAACACTGAACAATTACATAGAGGTTTTCAAATGAAAGATGTAAATTGGAATGACTGCTTAACCAATAAATCAGCTAAAACTATCACTCCAGACATAAAAAGAGCAAAATCTTTAATAGAGACTGCAAACGAAAGAATAGGCTTGATTAAAGAGATAAATGAAAAAAACTGCAATTTTGTGTTTGAGGATTATTACACTTCAATTTTAGAATTACTGCAAGCAATCACTTTCAAGAAAGGATATAATATCTTAAATCATGTTTGCTTAGGTTTTTATCTAAGAGATATTCTCAAAAGAGAAGATTTATTCATCTTATTTGATGATGTAAGATTCAAGAGAAATTCTCTCACATATTATGGAAGTAG
>JAGVXZ010000016.1:0-6849 GCA_018303515.1 Candidatus Woesearchaeota archaeon
GATGAATAATTTATTTTTATATTAAAACTGATTTTGTTACTACTATTTAAATGTGGATAACTTATAAATAATATTAAGATTATGAAATTAACTACGAAATCCGACAAGGATAGTTCGGTTGTCCTGGAAAGGATGTGACCATTAAGCCTCTGTTTGATGTCTGCTATTAATATGGTGTCTGGACTATAACTCACCATACGAAATCTCCATCTTTTAAGCTTCTCTATGGCGCGAATAAGATAACCTTTAAAGCAAGCCGATAGGTTAAGCTCAGTTTGGTTGATGTTTAAGGCACTTTTTCACCGAGTCCAGATAGGTTGGATTTTGTACTATTTAAGATGGCTAAGAAAATTAATGTTAAGGGAAGAAAACCTAGTGGTAAAGTAAAGGATTCTAAAGTTAAGAAATTAATTAAACTTGCAAAGTCTAAAACAAAAAAGAAAACTAAAGTGCAAGTGAATAAAAAAAAGTGGTTTCTGTTTTAGTTTTTAGTAAAACTTTATATACTTCAATTTATTTAAATAAAGTATGAGGTGGTTGTTTATTTTACTTTTTTTAGTTCCAATAGTTTCTGCTTCAAATGAAAGTTTTGTTCAATTAAAAGAGGAATTACATCAACCTTATGAATCTGGTGAAAGTTTTTATTCTCTGACATTTTTAGTGGGTATAGTTCTTTTATTTTTTGTATTTTATTATGGTCAAAAGCAGAAAAATCATAAACATAAATTAATTAAGTTGAAAAATTAGTGTTACTCTCTCAACGTAGAGACATACCGAAAAGTTTATAAATATCTAGATCTCATTAAATTTATCACCTCTTTTTCCCAGGGAGAGGTTCTTTCGGGAATCTCTACTTGGGTTTAATAGTTCAATTTATTTGTAGTATAGATATTGTTCTGAGATGTTTTAATCGTGTTTTCAGTGAAAAATAAAAGTTTCTATTTGTCTTCATGAAGTTTATTGTTAATTAAAAGAATAAATTTGTAACAAGAATTATTTTTTTATTTCAGTATAACCACATTTACCACAGTGAAACCTGTCTTTGTGTTCTCCTAAAAATGATGCAGGGCCACATTTAGAACATGTTTTTGATTTTGTGATTTTTCCACTTGATTCTATTTTATATTTTGAGAATTTCTTACTAGTGATGTGATTCTTAACTTTTTTCTTTCCTTTCTTTACTACTTTTTTCTTTCCGGTTTTTCCCATTTTTATTTACCTTTTTTCTTCTTTTTTCTTGTTTTTACTTTTTTGTCTTCTAAATGTGTTTTAATTTTTGCATCTGAATAAACATGAGCAATAACTTTTGAAATACTCTCTCCAAATTTGGAATAAATATGTTTTATTTTTAATAAATCTTTTCCTACATTTAGATCTTTTGAGATTTGCTCTTCTAAATCTACTTTTTTAGGCGTTGATTTTTTAGAATGATCTATTTCATAAACAATTCTCTTCCTTGATAATAAGGGCATATCTTTTTCATAGAGTTTTTTCATTTTTTAGTTTTCTTTTTCTTTTCTTTTAACCAGTTAAGATTACCAAGTAAAGGTTGTCTCATAGTTAATGCAATTTTGGGATTGTTTAAATCTTTATAACTTATTGCAATTATTCTTGCTCTACATTTATCATCCACTTTTAATACTTGTTTTGTCTCTTTCCCAGTTAGAGTTTTATTTTTTGAAAATGAAATGAAATCATCCATAGTTTGTGAAACGTGAATCATACCATCTGTAGGACCAAGATTAATGAATGCTCCAAAGTTTGTAATATCCGAAATAGTTCCTAATATTATTTCTTGATTTTCTGGAATAAGTGTTAAAACTTTAAATTCTGTTTCAAAGTGAATACCTGGATCACCAGAAATAATAATACCCTCACCAATATTCACAATCTCTTTTATAGAGATGATGTAACCTATCTCTTGTGAAATATATCCTTCAAAATCGGTATTAAGTCTCTCTTTGATAGCTTCTTCATAGTTCTTTCCTATATTGTTCGGAGGGACTCTAACGTGACTTTTAACTTGTAGTTCGTAAAACATGCTTGCAATTAGGTAAAGTAAACTTTTTATAAAGGTTTTGGTTGTTTCAGTATCATTTTTGTGAGATTCATTTGTTGATTACTAGGTTCTAATTAGGGAATGCTTAAGAGCTTTTCCAGAATATCATTTTCTATGGTAATTCTAAAGTTTAATGGATTTTTTGAGGAAGAGGAAGTAGAAGAATTCTTTATTTTACCTGATATTGATAGTTTTATTTTTGATTTGTTTTTTACTGTTAAGAAATTGTTTTAAATTAATTCTAAATATGATTTTTTTCTTACTATTATAACTTTATCTAATTGTCTTTTTAATTCTTTGTCATTAGTTGCTACAATTACATCTTCGTTTATTAGTTCTTTAATTGCATGATCTACATGACCTTGTGATTCTATGGTTTTAAACCTCTTACAAAATTCTAATGCAATTTTTGATTCTTTTAATTTCAAATTATTTATTTCTTCTAAAGTTCCACTTAGAACATAAATTGTAAACCTTTCTGTTATTATTCTATCTATTTCTTTTTCAATATCAATTTTGTATTTTATGCAATAAATTATAAAATTAGTATCTAAAATTATTTTCTTCATTAGGGTTTTATTAATTAGAAGTTTTTTATAGTTATCTATAGTTTTACAATAAAGGAAATTATTTAATTTTTAGTTTTAACAAATTTGAAACAAAATTTTCAATTCTGCTGAATCAAGCCTTATATCTTAATAATTTTAAGGTTTTAAGGGGAGAAAGGCATATAAATAATAATGAATTCTGATTTAGTATATTAAGGGTAAATGTTGGGGTGAAATTTAATCAAAATAACAACGATTTAGTGTGAAGAATGGCAGAATATAACGCAGAAAAAATAAAAGTTTTGAAAGGTTTGGAAGCAGTTAGATTAAGACCTGGAATGTTCATAGGTGATACTAATGTTAGGGGTTTACATCATTTAGTTTATGAATTAGTGGATAATTCAATTGATGAAGTAATGGCTGGATATTGTAAACAAGTTGTTGTTATAATTCATAATGATGGTTCAGTTTCTGTTGAGGATGATGGTAGGGGAATTCCAACTGGGATGCATGCTGAAGGAAAGTCTGGTGTTGAAATTGTATTAACTACTTTACATGCAGGTGGAAAGTTTGATTCCGATACCTACAAAGTTTCTGGTGGTTTACATGGGGTTGGTGCTTCTTGTGTTAATGCATTATCTAAGAGTTTAGTTGTAACAGTCAAACAAAACGGAAAAAGTTATGTTCAAAAATTTGAATATGGGAAACCTGTAAAACCTTTGGAAGTTTCTGGTGAAACTAAAGAAACTGGAACTAAAATAACTTTTTTACCTGATGATAAAATCTTTGAAACTACAGAATATAAATTTGAAATTTTAAAATCAAGATTACAAGAGTTAGCTTTTTTGAATAGTGGATTGAAGATTATTTTAATTGATGAAAGAACTGAAAAAAAATTAGAGTTTTGTTATAATGGAGGATTAAAATCTTTTATTGAATTTTTAAATACTGGAAAAAATGTTTTACATAATGAAATAATTACTTTAAGTAAAGATAGTATGGTGAAGATTGAAATTGCAATGCAATATCATGATGGTTATCAAGAAAATATTTATTCTTTTGTAAATAATATCAATACCATTGAGCATGGTACTCACTATACAGGGTTTGCAACTGCATTGACAAGGTTAATTAATAATTATAATAAAGATAAAAAATTGGCTGATGTGAGTTTAACTGGAAATGATACCAAGGAAGGTTTAACTGCTATAATCTCTGTTAAGGTTCCTGAACCCCAATTTGAAGGACAAACAAAATCAAAATTGGGAAATTCTGAGATTAAAGGTATAGTTGATAGTTTTGTGTTTGAATTTTTAACTAATTATTTTGAGGAGAATCCAAAAACTGCAAAAATAATTGTACAAAACTGTGTTAATTCTGCTCGTGCGAGAGAAGCGGCAAGAAAGGCAAGGGAGTTAACTAAAAGGAAAGGTTTGCTTGGATCAACTTCATTACCCGGAAAATTATCAGATTGTCAAGAAAAAGATCCTGCAAAATGTGAAATATTCATTGTTGAGGGTGACAGTGCCGGGGGAACAGTAAAACAAGCTAGAACTAGAGAAAATCAAGCAGTATTACCTGTGTTTGGAAAAATATTAAATGTTGAGAAAGCAAGGGTTGACAAAGTTTTGAAAAGTGATAAATTGGCAATGTTGATTAGTGCATTGGGTTGTAGTATTGGTGAAGAGTTTGATGTTAGTAAACTAAGATATCATAGGATCATTTTAATGGGTGATTCTGATGTTGATGGATCACATATCACAACATTAAATTTAACTTTCTTTTTTAGATATTTAAAACCTTTAATTGAAAAGGGTTATTTGTATATTGCATTACCTCCTTTATATCAAATAAAAAAAGGGAATAAAATAAGGTATGCAATTAATGATAATGAGAAAGAAGTTATATTGAAAGAAATGGGAAATGATAAAATTGGAATTCAAAGATACAAAGGTTTAGGAGAAATGAATGCAGAACAGTTATGGGATACAACAATAAATCCTGAAACCAGACATTTGAAACAAGTAACTATAGAAGATGCAGTTGAAGCAGATAGAATATTTTCAATTTTAATGGGGGAAGAAGTTCCACCAAGAAAAGAATTTATTATGACTCATGCTAAAACTGTAAAAAATTTGGATGTGTAAAATGACAACTATAATACCAACTTTAATCGAACAAGAAATGAAGGATAGTTATTTAGATTATTCAATGAGTGTTATAGTTGGAAGAGCATTGCCGGACATTAAAGATGGATTAAAACCTGTACATAGGAGAATTCTTTATGCAATGCAAAAAGAAGGTTTAACTCATGAGAAAAAATTTACAAAATGTGCTGGTGTAGTTGGTTCTGTTCTAAAATATTTTCACCCACATGGTGATACTTCTGTTTATGATGCTTTAGTAAGATTAGCACAACCTTGGTCATTAAGGTATCCTTTAGTTTGGGGTCAAGGAAATTTTGGTTCACAGGACGGTGATCCTGCTGCTGCTTACAGATATACCGAATCCAAATTAATGAAAATATCTTCAGAATTATTACAAGATATTGAAAAAAATACTGTTGACTTTGTGGATAATTTTGATGGCTCAACTAAAGAACCAATTGTATTACCTGCTAAATTACCTAATTTATTAGTTAATGGTAGTTCTGGAATTGCTGTTGGAATGGCAACAAATATTCCACCTCATAACTTAAATGAGGTTTGTGATGCTGCAATTGCATTAATTGATAATCCTGAAATTGGATTTGAAGATTTGGTTTCTTGTCTCAAAGGACCTGACTTTCCAACTGGGGGAATTATTTGCGGGACTAATGGAATTAAGTTAGCATATAAAACCGGAAGAGGAAAATTAATCTTAAGATCTAAAATTATTTTTGAAGACGGAAAAATAATTGTTACTGAAATCCCTTATCAAGTTAATAAATCACTCTTGTTACAGGACATTGCAAAGAATGTTCATGAGAAAGTTATTGAAGGAATTTCTGATTTAAGAGATGAGAGTGATAGGAATGGAATGAGGATTGTTATTCAGTTAAAGAAAGGGGTAAGTGAGGATTTTGTTTTGACACAATTGTATAAACATAGCAACTTACAAATTAGTTTTGGAATTAATAATGTTGCTTTGGTTAATGGGGAGCCAAGACAATTATCTTTAAGGGATTTTTTAGAAGAATACATTAAGCATAGATTTGATGTTATTACAAGAAGATGTAAGTTTGAATTAGACAAGGCAGAAAAAAGAGCTCATATTCTTGAAGGTTTAAGAATTGCATTAGCTAATATAGATGCTGTTGTTGCTCTTATAAAATCTAGTATTTCTGTTGAAGATGCAAGAAATGGATTAGTGAATAATTTTAATCTTAGTCATGAACAAGCACAGGCTATTCTTGAAATGAAATTATCAAAACTAACTTCACTTGAAACTAATAGAATTAATGAAGAGTATAATAGTTTGTTAAATTTTATAAGAGAATTAAAAGAGATTTTATCAGATCCTAATAAAATAAATAAAATAATTAAAGATGATTTGATTGACCTTAAAACTAATTATGGGGATTCCAGAAGAACTTTAATATCTTCTGAAGAATTGGAAGATGTTGATACTGAAGATTTAATTGAAGAGGAAGAAGTTGTTATAACTTTAACTAATGCAGGTTATGTAAAAAGAGTTCCTTTAGACACTTATAGGGCACAAAGAAGAGGTGGTAAAGGTTTAATTGGAACAGGAACGAGGGAAGAGGATTTTGTTACTAATTTATTTGTTTCAAGTACACATACATATTTACTTTGTTTTACTGATACTGGAATTGTACATTGGTTAAAAGCTTATAAAATTCCTGAAGGATCAAGGTATGGCAAGGGTGCAAATATAATTAATCTACTTAATTTAGAAAGATCAAATAAGTTAAGTGCTGTTTTACCTGTTAAAGAGTTTAGTGATGATAAGTTCTTAGTTTTAGTAACTAAAGAAGGAGTTGTTAAAAAAACTTCTTTAAGTGCTTATTCCAAACCACGTATGGGCGGAGTTAAAGGTGTTGAGTTGCGTGAAGGTGATTCTTTAATTGGAGCTTTCATTACTTCCGGTACTAATGAATTAGTAATTGCAACTAAAGATGGACGTGCTGTTAGATTTAATGAACAGGATGTTCGTTCTGTTGGGCGTAATTCAATTGGTGTTCGTGGAATTAATATTAAAAGTTCAGAAGTTGTTGGTGCTGGATTAGCTGATAATAAATAT
>JAGVXZ010000016.1:6868-11483 GCA_018303515.1 Candidatus Woesearchaeota archaeon
GGTGATGATGATGAGTTAATGTTTATTACTAAAAAAGGAGTTGTAATTAGGACTCCTGTTAATGGAATTTCAGTTATTGGGCGTAATACTCAAGGGGTTAGAATTATGAGATTAGATCCTGATGATTCTATTGTTTCTGTTGCTAGGATTATTAATGAGTAGTTTCAATGTAGATAGATTAAACTTTTAAATGATTTTAAGGTTGTTTTGTGATCCCCATATTTCTTGGTTTATAAATCTCTTCATTTCTTCTTTTTTATCTTCTGGAGTAAATAATAATATTGCTTCTTCAATATTTTTTTCATCTATTTTTTCCCCTGTTTTTGTATAGATTTTATATAATTCTTTATACATTTTTGAGAAATTATCTTCCCCAATTAATAAATATATTTTATTTAGGAAGAGTCTTCCTCTATTTGATTTATTTTTATAATCCTCTAAATTAATAAGAGGGGTATTTAAATCTCCATTTTTTTCTTTTGTTTTTTTTAAAATTTTCTTATATTCTTTGTTCATATCATTACTATGACTGAATTCCCAAAAATCAGGTGGATTTTTTTCAATTTTCATAATAATTAGATTCGGTATAAATGTTCCACTTCCTTCTGAAAACCAAATTGGTGAATTATGGCTCCCCCAAAATGAATGTGTTACTTCATGATACAAAAGCCATGGATCATTTATTCCTCTAGATTCTTCTTTTTTATAACCTCCAATAATTATATGACCTGGACTTCCCATTGCCCTCTTTTGCCATGATTCAACTATTATTTTTTTGCATGGAAATTCATTAGCTACAAATGATTCAATTATTGGCAATCCTATTTTAAGATATTTCATACCTTCTTCTACTGATTTTTTTTGTATTTCTTCTTCAGCAATATAATAAATTATGGCTTCAATCTCTTTTTCTTTTAACATTATTAACTCTTTTAATTTAGGAGAAGTTTTATTTTCAATAAATACATTTTCATAACATCTTTTATTTATTCTTTCTCTTGGACTGAGTGAATGTTCTTTACTTATTTCGATTATGTCTTCAACTTTAAGTGTAAAATATGAGAGAATAATAATTATTAATAGAAAAATAAAAATTGTCAATACTAGTTTTAGCTTATTCAGTTTTCTTGCCATAATTCTATTACACTTAATTCTGAAGAGTTCTTGCCTTTAATTTTAATAAAGTCAATCCTCTAATTGTTATTAATCTATTTATTTACTTATTTAAATATGTTTTTTTAATATTGATTAAAAAATTGGTTAATTAATTTAAGAAAATAGATTAAACTTTTAAATGATTTTAAATTTCATTTTTTATGTTTTGGGCATCAGCATTAATTTTAGAGAATAAAAAAGGACATTTCCTTTTAATGTTAAGGGAAAATAAAAAAATAATTCCTTATCCGGGGTATTGGTGTTTTGTTGGTGGTTTAGCTAAACTTGGAGAAACAAAAGAAGAAACGATGTTAAGGGAAGTAAAAGAAGAAATAAATTTTGATGTTAAAGGTTATAAATTCTTTAGAGATTTTATGTTTGGGTTTCAAAGAGTAAGTTTATTTCATGTAAAAAGTAATTATAATCTGAATGATTTTGAGTTATTAGAAGAAGGAGAGGACTTAAAGTTTTTTTCTTTTGAAGAAATACAAAATTTAAAAATTATCCCTTCGCATAAAACTATGATTAATAAGTTTATTCAGGCTTGTGGCATTCAAAGAAAATAATTGTTTTGTCTTCTGTATCTTTGTGCCAATCTATTATTCTTGAAGTTAAATTATAAAATCCAAATTCGGAATTCATTACTGAACCTCTTATTCCAATTTGTTCTTCTGGTGTAAACTTTTCACCTAAATTGAAATCTTGTTCATATGCAAAAATCATTTTTCCTTTTGTTATTTGTTTTGCAGCAGGAATTAATATGTTTCCATCTTCTCCTGAGTGAATTCCTAAAGTATAATCCGTTCCATGAGGGTTTGATCTGAAAACTTCTCTTTGATAAAAAGCACATCTATAATCTCCAGATACAGGGATTATTTTTTGGTTTATTTTATCCTTATCTTTTTTTGTTAACCCTTCTATAATTCTAGCCATCACATTTATTCCTTCTTTTGCTCTTTCAAAAGCAAATACTTTTTTCAAATTTTTAAGATAAAGTGATAAACCAACTGCAATTTTACCGCTTCCACTTCCTAAATCTGCTAAAGTGAATTCATCTTTATCTTCAAAATATTTTAATAGGATTCTTAGTGCTTCTCTTGATCTATTCTCTATTACTGGAAATGCTTTGTCCCAAAGTTCTTCTTTGTAAATAAATTCCATTAATTTTTTATCTGTCTCATCATCAGGTCTGTCTGTATATTCTAGAATTAATTCATTTAATTCTTTTAATACTTCTTTTGGAACAAAATTTGATAACCATTCTTTGTGTTCAGAGCTTTTCACTTTAAATCTTGGTTCTGGCCAAAATTTATTCATAAATTCATCAATTGTCATGAATTCAATGTTTTGAAAAGAATTAAATTCTTTTTTATTTTCTTGAGACTAATAATGCTTAAATAGTGTTTTAATTGATTTTTTTATATGGTGGATATTGCTATCATTGGTGGACAAAATGGTGATGAAGGAAAGGGAAAAATTGTTGAATATCTAATTAATTCTGCGGAAAAGAAATTTTCAAATTTTTTAACTAAATCTGTACTTAACTATCGATGGCAAGGTGGGGCTAATGCAGGACATACAGTTGCAGTTGATGGGAAAATTTTCAAGTTACATCAGATTCCAAGTGGGATTGTAAGAAAGAATACTTATTGCTTATTAGGAAAAGGAATGTTTTTGAATCCTAGGAAATTATTAAATGAGATTAAAGAATTAGAAGAACAAGGTATTAAAGTTACGCCAGATAAATTTGGAATAAGTTCAAAAGCTCATATGACTTTGGATTATCATATTAATGATGATCAAGCTTATTTTAATTTGGAAGAACATTCTTCTACTGGATCTGGAATAAAACAAACTGCAAGAGATAAGGCAGATAGAATTGGAATTAGGTTTATTGAATTTTTAGATTCTGATTTAATGATTAAAATTTTAAAAGAGAGAAATTTTCATAACACAGAACAATTTGTTAATTCTTATCAGAAAGAGAGAGAAATTTTAGATAAATTTTTAGTTTCGGAAGATGAAATTTTTGCTAATTGTGGATTTGATTTTGTTATTGCTGAAGGTGCACAAGGAATAATGTTAGATTTAGATGATGGACAATATCCTGGAATTACTTCTTCTAATCCAGGATTGCCAACTCATAGACCTAAAAAACTTTTAGGGGTTTTTAAATTGTATTGCAGCAGTGTTGGGATTAAAGATAGGCCTTTTGTCTCAGAGATGGATGAATTACAGAACAAGTTACATGTTCCATGGGGAGAGTTTGGAACTACAACAAAAAAACCAAGACATATTGGATGGTTTGATGTTGTTGCTGCAAAATATTCAATTGATGTAATACAGATTGATTATATTGGTGGAACTTGTTTAGATAAACTAGAATATTTACATAAGATAGGGGAGAAATTAAAAATTTGTATTGCTTATGAAATTGGTGGACAAAATTATTATAAATGGGATGTTTCTTTTGATAAAAGGAATGTATTATGGAATGCAAAACCTGTTTTTGAAGAGTTTGAAACTTGGGATAAAACTTATGTAAATGGTGTATTAAATCCTAATGCAAAAAAATATATTGAAAGATTAGAAGAATTGTTGGGAAAGAAATTTGTATTACTTGGCATTGGTCCCAAATCTGAAGAATTAATTGTTGATAATAAGTTTGTTAGTGAACTGGGACTTTAGTTTCAAATATTAGTACCAATTAAAATCAGATCTAATCTATGATCATATTCCTTTAATTTAAAATTCTTATGTAACTCTTTTCTTGTTTCATCAAATATTTTAGATTTCTTTAGAATTGTAATTGCAATTTGGGTCTTTTTCTTTGAAATTCTTTTTATTTCTTGAATTGCTTTTTTGTAATTATTAAAATTATGTATTGCTGTAACTGAAATAATAATATCAAATTTTTCTTTAAATTGTAATTCTTCTGCATATCCCTGAATAATATTTTTCCCTTGCTTTAACATTTCTTTAGAAGGTTCAATACCAATAACCTTACAATCAAAGAAATTAGTTGAAATTCCAGTGCCAGCACCAATGTCCAGTAACCGATATGTACTTTTGACTTCTAAATGGTTTTTGATAATTTCTAATTTTTCTAATTGTTCCTCTTTGTGTAACTCGTTATATCCTTTAGCAATTTTGTTATAATTCATTCTTTAAATTTAGGTGTTATTGGAAGTGGTGTATAAACTGTATTAATTGCAAACTCAAGAATTATAGGATATTCTATTGCCTTTATTGTAAAATAAATTGCTCTATCAATATATTTTAATTTTAAAACACTAAACTCCATTTGAAGTGGTGTTGAGTTGGGTATTACTTTTAATATTTCTTTATTAATTTCTGCAATTAAACTGTGTAAACTCTCATTGTTTTTATTTACGTTACCTTCTAGTTTGAAACTTAATACTTTTTCTTTTTTAGGTTTAACTTTGAAAATTAAGTTGAC
>JAGVXZ010000029.1 GCA_018303515.1 Candidatus Woesearchaeota archaeon
TGATTTATACAATTTAAAAAATATTAAAGAAAAATTTTCAAATCATACCCAAAGAACTGAAATAAAAAATATATTAGAAATTTGCAAAATTTTCAAAGAGGAAGGATCTTATTTTTATCTAGAGGAAAATGGAGAGAAATGGATATTTCATACTAAAAACTTACCAGAACAAGTATTGAGTTTTAGAAAGGAATTTGTAAAGTTTACAGGATTAAAGGAACTAAAAGATTGGAGAACTATGGGTGAAAAAGAAAAAAAGAGAAACATGGAGTGGGTCAATAAAACAAAAACAATTTTTAAAGTTGCAAAGAATTATAAAACTCTAAATAGTAAGAAGATTTAAATAAATTATGAATTTGACAGAAATATGATAAAATGTGATGAATTCTTTAAAGAGTTAATAGCTTCGGATATTAATTTTTTTTGTGGGGTTCCAGATTCATTACTCAAGGATATCTGTGCTTTCATTACTGATAATAGTATTAATCATATCATAACCGCAAATGAAGGAAACGCCATTGCATTAGCCGCAGGTTACCACTTAGCAACAAATAAAATAGGGTTAGTTTATTTACAAAATTCAGGGCTAGGAAATTGCATAAATCCATTAACCTCTTTAGTCGATAAAGAAGTATATTCCATTCCCATTTTACTTTTGATAGGATGGAGAGGGGAACCTAACAAAAAAGATGAACCACAACACAAAAAAATAGGAAGAATAACCTTGAAAATATTAGAAACCCTAGAGATCCCATATAGAGTATTAGATAATAATTTTAAAGAAATAATTAAAGAAGCCACAAATTATTTCGAAAAAGAAAACCACCCCTTTGCTATCATAGTAAAAGAAAAAACGTTTGAAGAATATAGACTAAAAAACAAAAAACAAACAAATTTTGAATTCTCAAGAGAAGAAGCATTGAAATTAATTGTTCCATTATTTGAAAAAGAGGCTATAATAGTCTCAACTACCGGAAAAACCTCAAGAGAACTATTTGAATTAAGGGACTTGAACAAAGAAGGACATGAAAAGGATTTCTTGACTGTTGGTTCAATGGGGCATTCCTCATCAATTGCATTGGGCATTGCAATTTCAAAACCAAATAAAAATGTTTATTGTATTGATGGAGATGGAGCAATAATAATGCATATGGGTGTTTTATCGACTATTGGTTCAACAGGCCCAAAGAATTTCAAACATTTAATAATAAATAATTTTGCACACGACTCTGTAGGTGGTCAACCAACAGCAGCATGGAATATTGATTTTCTTAAAATCGGAAAAGCAAATAATTATAAAAAAATATTGTCAGCAGAAACAAAAGAAGAAATAATAAAAAAGTTTAAAGAATTCAAAAAATCAGAAGGCCCTATTCTATTTGAGATTAAAGTAAATAAAGGTGCCAGAGAAAATTTAGGAAGACCTACTATCTCAACAGTGCAAAACAAAAAAGATTTTATGAATTTTCTTAAATCCTCAATCAATTAATTATAATAAAGCTTTTATAGTTTTCAAAATGAAAAATCCCATGGAAATCGAACACATTAAAAAATGTATAATTTGTGAGAGTAGCATTATCAAAATAGATGAAGAATCAAACATCTGTAAATGTGTAGAATGTAAGTATATCTTTGATAGCCCTAGACCAACTTTAAAAGAACTAAAAAAATTTTATTCAAAACCAACAAAATATGATGAGTGGATAAAAGAAGAAAAAGGAAGAAATTTACTTTGGAGAAGAAGAAGAAAAAAACTAAAAGAGAATTACAAAGAAGGCAACCTTCTTGATATTGGTACAGGTATTGGACAATTTTTATTCCATATGGAAAAGGATGGAAAGGTGTACGGAACAGAAATATCAAAAAGTGCAATTGAAATTGCTAAAAATAGATATAAATTAGATATAATTGAGGGTGAGGTTGAAACAATAGATTTCAAACATAATTTTGATAACATTACACTATTTCATATATTAGAACATGTACCTAACCCCAAAAAAACAATAAAAAAGTGTAACCAAATTTTAAATAAAGATGGGATAATTACTATAGCAGTCCCGAATGATATAGATTCACTAAAGTATAGGATAAAAAGAATACTAACAAAAATGAAAGTCGGAAAATTTTCAAATCTCGGAAAAATGGGATTTAAAAAAATAAAATTAGATGGTAGTATGGATGAGATTCATTTATCACATTTTACAGAAGAGGTATTAAAGAAATTACTCAAAGATAATGGATTTAAAATAGTGAACACTTGTTTAGATCCCTATTATTCCAGTATAGGGAAGAAAAGGATCAAAGATGAAATATATTATCAGTTTTGTTTAATAATTAAGAAAATATTTAAAATAAACATTTATGAGTGCATTTGGATTGTAGGAAAAAAATAAAAAATTTTATCTCTTGAAACAAAAACTAAAAACTTATATTCTACACAAATTCCAAAAAAGAGTATTGAAACAAAAAGAATATTTTGGAATGGATAGTATAAAAGAATTAAAGAAAATTCTAAAACAAGAAAAACCAAAGAGAATATTTCTAGTTACAAATAAAAATTCTTATAAAACATCCGGAGCCAAAACTGCAATTGACTCCCTCCTAAATGAATATGAAGTAATACATTTTCAAGAATTTGAAATTAACCCAAAACTACCAGATATCGAAAGGGGTATTGAAATTTTTAAAAAGAATAAATGTGATTTAGTAATTGCCATTGGAGGAGGAAGTTCAATAGATATTGCTAAATCAATTAACCTTTTTGCGTCAAATATAGATACACCAACAGAATATCTACAAAAAACTAAAAATATTGAAAAAAAAGGTAGCATATTAATCGTTATACCAACAACCTCCGGATCTGGTAGTGAAGCAACCACATTTGCTGTCATTTACTCAGAAAAAATAAAAGCCTCTATTGATCATAAATTTTTATTACCTGATTATGCAATTATAGATCCACAATTTACATTTAGTCTACCAAAATATATTACAGCTTGTACAGGTATGGATGCATTGTCCCAAGGAATAGAATCATATTGGTGTGTTAATTCTACTGAAGAATCAAAAAAATATGCAAAAAAAGCTATTAAACTTGCGATAAACAATCTTTCTCTAACTACAAATAATCCCACAAAAGAATCTAGAGTAGCAATGTCAAAAGCAGCCAATTTAGCTGGAAAAGCAATCAATATTACTAGAACAACAGCACCTCACGCAATATCATATCCAATTACAGCTTATTTCAATATTCCTCACGGTCATGCTGTAGGATTAACACTTCCACAAATATTGATATATAATTCAGAAACTACAGAAGAAGATACTCTTGACAAAAGAGGAGCAGATTATGTTAAAAAAACCATTAAAGAAATTGTTAATCTAATAGGAGCAGAAAGCGTTGAAGATGCGAGTAATAAAATAAAAGATTTAATGATTGAAATTGGCCTAAAAAGAAAACTCTCGGATTTAGGAATAAAGAGCGATGAAGATATAGATCTAATAATCAAAAGGGGATTCAATCCAAGCAGGGTTAATAATAACCCCCGAAGATTAACTAAAGAATCACTACTTAAACTGTTAATAGAAATAAAATAAAAACTAATCAAAAATGAGTCCCAAAATAATAAGATGAAAGTTTGCACATTAAACATATGTGGAGCAATCAACTCGACAAAAAGATTTTATGCAAGCAGGGGACCAATCTCTAAAAAAAACGAAGAGAAAAATTTAAAGGCAAAGGAAATATTAAAAAGAGTGAGAGATTTTATTAAAGACGAAGAAATTGATATAATAGGACTACAAGAAATTGATTTAAGCGGATTTAATCAACCAAGATTTTTAGCAGAAATTGCAGACATGCAAGAAATATATGGATCTAATTTTAAATATGACCTATTTGATTTTGTAAAGGTAAACACAGGAAATGCAATTTTATCTAGAAACCCACTTTTGAAAAGAAAAGAAGTAAAGTTTCCTAGAAGAAAAACACAAACTTTAATTGAAAGACTAAAAGGAGAAAAAAAATTACTAGCTGGAAGCACAACAGAAGGAATCCAAATAATCTCAGCACATCTTACACATAATGATTATTTACAAAGAGAGTTAGAATTAGAATTCTTATTAGAATACTGTATCAATCATACTCCATCCATCTTATTAGGTGATTTAAATTTCATGCCAAACCCACAAAGACATAAAGAGTATTCAGAAAAAGAGTTATACTCTAAAGATAAATGTACAGATATCTTAGAAGAATTTAGAACAAAATATGAAATTCAAATTGAATTAGATCTACTTGGAAATAATCAGAACTTTTATACTACTGGTAATCCACGAGACAAAACTGTTGACTATATAATGCTATTCTGTAAAAAAGGAGATAAAACAAAACTAAAATTAGTAAAGACTTACGTAGCTGAAATAAAGGTTTCCGACCATGAACCGATAATTGCTGAAATAGAACTGAATTAAAAAGAAATAATCTCAAGAACAAAGTTCAACTACAACAAAAAACAAGATCAAAAGTAGCAACTTTAGTCTTAAGTAGCGCCACTTGGATCATACCACATTGTCAACTCACCACATAAACGTTCAAATCCTCTTTGATCCAACAGAGATAGTTCGTGCATAGTATCACCAGTTAAACGCCCACCAATTCTAACAACCAACAATTTTCCACCTTCAGATATAAACCCATGCTGAATATTTGGTTTTAGATAAACAGAATCATTTGGTCTAAGTAAAACCTCCTTAAAAGTATTTGAAGTATCAATAAAATATAAAAGAATGTTCTCAGCAGAAACATTATATAAATATTGATGAGAAATAACTTTAATAAAATAAGATTTTTGATTAGTATTAATATTAACCTCAAAAGCTTTCAAATATGGCAACTTAATTGGTGAAGATAATTCAACAAAAGTATAAGAGTTATTTTGCCACTTTCTTGCATTATTATAAAGGACAATAATTACAGGATCTTCCAATTGTAATGGAATCAATTCTCGTGAAGGAATTTTTAAAGTCAAAGCAATCTTATCCATTTCTTCTTTACTTGCAACTACCTTCCCAGATTCAATATCTATCAATCTTTTCAAACTGACCAAAGAATTTTCAACGAGATATTCTTGTGAAATATTCATTTGTTCTCTAAATTTTTTAATTATGTTCCCTGTAGGATTTTTAGAATAATCAATCAAAAAATCTTTAGACAAATCATGACCTAATAATGATAACTCTTGTTGTGCATCCCCAAAAATCTTTCCCCCAAATGTAACCGCTAAAATAAAACCAAATTCACCTTTCTCATTTTTTCTAGTAGTAAAAGTATGTGGAACATATGGAGTAATATACATCGAATCCCCTGTATTCATTGGAACACAATATTTTTTACCATTAACTTCATAATAAAAATTTACAGGTCCTACAAAATAAGTAAATTGATGTAAAAAATGCCCTTTATTCCAAAAGATTTTTTTGGAAAAAGGATCATTATTTTCAACTATAACAAGTTCTTTTATCCATTCAGGTCTGAAAGTAGAACCTTTACTCATAGCTGTATCTCTATATTCATAATAATCTTGACCACCACGTTTCAAAATCCTACTTGAACTTTCACTTTTTTCCTTTGAAAAAAATAACATCCCATTTGAAGTATCATCTTCTAAAATAAAAAAATCTCTTATATTTAATGGCCAAATTTCAACAGCTTTATTTATCAGTAACAGGGGTATAATCATTTCACCAGCAATATATGAATTCAATTCTTGCTCAGAAATACCTAATTCTTTAGCAGCAGTAGGTACATCTCTTTTAAGATCATTTAACAATCCCCTCAAATTTCTACCAGATCTTATTAACTCTGAATTAGGCATAACAACAGCTTTCATAAAAAGTAAACACAAATACTTAATTAAATAGTTTTCTACAAAAAAGGCCATTAAAAAACAAAAATTAGTTTCAAAGTGATTTATAAATTCTAAGATATTTTTTAGCACACTTTTCCCAAGAAAATTTCTTAGCTTGTTTAAGTCCTTTTTTAATTAAATTCTCTCTTAGTGTTTTATTTAAAAATACTTCTTCAATATTTTTAGACAAAGATACATAATCTTCGGGATCAATTATTAATGCAGCCTCACCTATAATTTCTTTAAGAGAAGTTGCATTTGAACAAATTACTGGAGTACCTGATGCCATTGCTTCTAATGGTGGTAACCCAAAACCCTCAAAAGAGGAAGGGAATACAAAAATATCAGCCGCATTGTACCATTTCGCTAAAACTTCTTCATTTAAATAACCTAAACAGATCATATTATTTCTTAAATTAAAAGAGTCTATTAATTTTTCAGTTTCATTTCTATGTTTCCCAACCCTAACAAATAAAATTTTAGGATATTTTTTTCTTAAATCATTAACAGCTTTTAATATTGTAGAGATATTTTTTCTAGGTTCATCAACTGTCACATGCAATATTATTTTAGTCCCATCTTCAATTCCAAGTTCATGCCTTATCTTAGTTTTATTTCTTACTTTAAAAATATTATGAGATATCCCATTATATACAACATCAATCTTTTCTTTAGGTATACCAAGAATTTTTATGACATCACTTTTTGTATTTTCTGAAATTGTTACAACCCTACTCGCCTTTCTTACATTTTTTATGATTTGTCTTGAAATCCAATTTCTAAAACCAGTTTTACTTGCAACAAAAGGACTCAAATCATGTATAGTTACAATAACTTTCTTATTTTTTGGTAATTTTCTTAAATATGCAGAACAACCTTGATTTGTCAAATGATAGATATC
>JAGVXZ010000009.1 GCA_018303515.1 Candidatus Woesearchaeota archaeon
ATATTGACTTTTTACTTTGTCAAATAACTTATTATAAGATACTTTTATTTTTCTTATTTGATCTTTATTATCTACCTCTCTACTGTCGGGTAATTCAGGACCACTTGAAAGGCCGTAACCAAGGATATTAAATTCTTTGAATTTGAAAACTTTAAATTGACAATCAAAAATGTTTTTTAATCCTCTAGTTAATTTAGAATTGGTTCTTTTTCCAGAATATCTTTCGTGCAAATTTTTATATTTTCTTAAGGGTGTAGAATCATCATTAGTATACTTAGCATCACTCTGATCCCAGTTTCCCGGAACAATAAAAACTGGTTTTCCAAAGGAGTTTAAAAATTCTAAAACTTTTCTACCATCCTGTAATGATTTTTCATCATATTTTTTTAATTTAGAAGGAGTTATTTTGAGGATTTTTATAAAATATTCGTTTGAATCTAAAGGCTCTTCACAACAATCATTAAATTCTTTCATGTATTTGAACCACTTAATGTAAAGTTTTCTTCTATCTCTGTCAGAACAAAAATCTCCAGGAGCAATAATATAATCAAAGTCTTTTATTTTGATTTTAGGTTTTATACCATGCAGGTCTCCAATAACTAAAAATTTCATTTTCTTATAAATTTGGGGTATACTTTCCTTTGATAAAATACCTTCTTAAGTTTAACTGCCAAACCTTTGTCTTTACTCTCTATCTCTTCAGAATTTTTATGAGCTTCACCAATTCCAATAAGTTCTTCTTTTAATGATAAAATTGCAATTAAATTTCCTTTTTCTATCTCTGTTTCAAGTTTAACTATTCCAGGAATAGATAAATCTGCACCGTGACAAATAGAATCTACTGTATTATCTGAAATCCAAATTTTAGATAAATGTTGAATAGAATATTCAATTGGTTTTATTATTATTTTTAATTCTTTATCATTACCTTCGTTGTATAATTCAAAGGCATCAGCTAAATCATGAAGATTATACATTTCTTTGTCACTGAAAGGTCCTGCTTTTGTTCTTACTAATTCTTGCATATGAGCTCCTGTTTTTAACTGTCTCCCTATACTTGTACAAATGGTTCTAACATAAGTTCCACCTTGACAACCAATTTTAAATAAAACATCTCTTCCTTTAATTTCAATTACTTCCATATAATAAATTTCTTTTTCTCTAATCTGTCTCTTAACTGCAGATCTTACAGGAGGAAGTTGTTTAATTTTTCCGATCATGTTTTTAATTATTTCTTTCAATTGATTTTCATTAAAATCTTTATGAATGTGCATTAAACAAACATATTCTTTTCCTGCTGGAAGTAATGCTTGTGTAATTCTAGTAGCATCACCTAATGCAATTGGTAAAACTCCGAATACGTTTGGATCTAAGGTTCCACCATGTCCTATTTTTGAAGTGTTAATTACTTTCTTTACCATATCAACAAAGTTATGGGATGTAGGACCTTGTTGTTTATTCATACAAATAACTCCATTATTTAAGAGATCTTTTATTGTCCTATCTTCTGGTTTACAACCATATTCTTTAGAAGTAGTCTCTTCTTTTTTAATTATTATTCTTCTATTTATTTTTTCCCAAGGTAATTGATTCATAAAAAAACAGAACTAAGAAAGATTAAAAAGGTTATGCTAAACTTTCTACAGTAACTTGTGTTGATGCATGTTCTTTGTAAATATAATCAACTTGAACTTTAATTTCTCCAGGGAATGGGGCTGATTGTGTAACTTGATTTGTACTTAGTTTACAAACTACAGTAGATGCCCCCTTAATTAGCCTTACATCACCTAAAATTCCATGGTCAAGTTTAGGACATGATACTTCTAAACCTTCAGGTGGGATTATTGTTACTTGTACTAGATCTGAAAATTTTTCATTGCCAGCATCAGTACATTGTGGGTCAGCTTTATCTACAAATGTAGGATGATATACTTTTCCAGTTCCTTTATTTTCAATTTGGAAATTAAAACTTATTTCTGATTTTCCTGATGCTCTTTCTGATAACTGAGTAACTTGTATTGGGGCCCCGGAGTTACCGACCCCTTTAACTTCATTAACTAAACATACATCAGCAGTACCAGGTCTTTGTGTAGGATCATTAACTAAACATAATGATGAAACGGACCTTGTTTGGTATAAATAACATACATTCATACTCATTGTATGAGTTGTTTCAAAATCGATTTTATCTACAAATTCTGCTTCGTAATTAATATTTTCAATTCCTCCAAGAAGTTGAGTATTGCTTTGTTTATCAAATCTTATTCTTTCTATTGGGATTTCATTAACTAGTGTCGGTTTTGGAATACTATATGATCTGTAAGAAATTCCTTCCAAGGTTGTGAGAACTTGACCTAAATCAATTGTAGTTTCACCTTTATTTTCTAGTTGAATTGAAATTAAAAACGGATCTTCAATAAATATTCTTTCAGGCGGAGTTCCTTCGACAAATGAGATTTCTAATCCTTCTGTTCCACCAATGAAACCGAATTCTTGTGTACCTGTGTTTTTTGATTTTTTGTCACATGATGCTGCAGTAATTAATAAAATAATTAAGAACAATACAATAATTGATTTTGTTTTCCTCATTTTTTTATACCCTTCTTTGGCTTCCTTGTGGTTCAACCTCAATTTGAGGTAAGTTCGTTCTTTGTTCAAAACCATAAGCTAAATTTATAATCAGCATATCTTGAATGTGTGATCCTTGAATGCTAACTGATGAATAACAATTAATAACTCTTTCGTTTTCCCTAAGCTCAATCATATTATCGGATTCGATAGGAGAACAGACAAAACTTGTTCCACCCAATTGAATTCCTTCAACTCTTATCCTTTCTTTTTGTGAAATTCCCGTTTTATAAATATCATCAATATCTATTACTCTTCCATCTTGGTCTTTTTGAATAGTAAATTGTAAATTTAATGTTCCTTCATCACCAACACCCGGAACTAATTCTTTCTTAACATTTGTAATTTGGATTGGTGTTCTAGGTTGTTGTATTGATAATGATTCAATATCCGGACATGGAATATCTACCATTTCCTCATCTAATTGTGGATTCTTAAGACATATGTCAGAACCATGTTTAGTTTTAACATTGTACTTGAAACTAATTACAAAATTTGTTCTTAATGCAAATTCTTTATCAACGTTCTCGTAGGAATAACTTCCACTATTCAATGGGAAATTAAATGTTTCTTCATAAGGAATTGATCTTCCTTCTATTAATTCTGATGGTTGTAATGATATTGAATCTAAACATTCTCCTTCAGCAGGTATAACTCCTTTTGAATTTGGTGAGTCAGTAATACATAATCTTCCTTCAACTTGTTCATATAACTCATTAGTTAGTTTTACTTTTATTGAGAAATGTTGACCTTGTCTTAAAGAGTTAGGATAATTTAGGACTTCAATCCTTATTCCTTCTCCGGCAGTTTTTGAAACACCACCAAAGAGATTTTTTGGAATGAGATTTGAATCTCCTAAACAAGATGTTATTGTAATTAACATCAAAATAAGTAAGATTATATTTCTCATTTTTTTTATTAATTTTTTCATTGTTTATATCTCTTTTCTTTTGTTTAGTTTCTTATAGTTGAAGTTGGTAATCTTCTCAATTTATGCTGTGGTAGATAAATAATCTACTGCCTCCTCTCTTTTTTCTTCAATTCTTTGTGCTGGTGTTTTATAGCCTTCTGGAATTTTAATAATATTTATTGCTTTGCTCATTTCTGTTTCATAGTTATATCTTGCAATTGCTCTTATTTCATCCCATTGGAGTGTTGGAGGGGCGTGATTTTCAATTTTAAATTTACACCTAAAAGGTCTTTGTTTGAAAATTTCAATACAGTCTTGTCTTGTTAATGGAGAATCCTTTAATCCACTAACACTGCAGTCGGCGTTCATTTGGTTTAATTCTGAATCTCTTAATTTATATACTTTATAATGATAAGGATCACCATTGGAGTTAGAATCTTCAATAGTATTTCCAGTATTGGAGAACGCACATTGTGATCTATCATCTTCTATAAATCCTGGATCACCTTGCAATGTGAAATAATGAGGGACTTGAATTTCTAAATCCTGCAAACTTTTAATATTACCGTGCCAATCAGAATTACTTGTTAACCCTACTTTAAAAATGTAAGTTGTATCTTCTGTAAGTGGTTGTGATTGTTCAGTTGCAATAGCCAATGCTATTGGGCCATAAGTATATTTAGATCTTATTTTTCCATCATAAGTTAATAATGGGTCTTTGATTCCTGCTTCATCAAAAATACCTTTGGAATCAATTCCACGTTTTAGATAGGCTAATTTTTCTTCTTTGGCTAAAGTGTAAACTTTATGTGTAGCTGCTGTTTTGAAATTGTAAGAAGTGTACATTGTTACTTTTTTTGCAGTGAAAAATTGATCTTCATCTTCATCAACATTAATACCTTTTGGAAAATAACACGTTGCCTGAATAATCTCATTTTGATCTTTCTGAATTATAACCCTATTTCTTTCTGCACCTGTTGCTAAAACTTCTGCTTCAATTAATTTTTCTCCAGAATAATCATCGAGGGAACAAGAGACTTCTATTTCCATATTATCTGTTGGTGATGCTGCTTTTAATGTTCCAATAATTTCAATTGGTTCTCCAGAGAATATTTTTCCAAATGGTTCTAATTTCGTAATTCTTAATCCCAATTCACTATTTTCTGCATTTTTTTCAACTTCAGCATTAAATGAAGAAGCTTGTAATGCACCAGAAGGTGTTAATTTTTCTAATCCTAAACTTTTTAGAAATGGTACAATGCCTGATTCTGCTGCAACTTGGGCATGAGTTGCACCAGCACCAAGAACACCTGAGAAACCCCAAACATAAATTAAATAAAAAATTAAACCTAATCCTATAACTAGAATTCCAACTTTTAGAAAAAATCGTAAGATTACGTAAAAAAAACCAAAAATATTTCTTAATGACTCACTAAGGAGATTTCTTTCTCCTGTTTGCTTCATATCTTCAAACGTTCTACCTGCTTTCTCTGTTGTAGCAGTTATTGCTCTTCTTAAACGACCACTACCTTCTGCTGCCATAAAATTCCTCTTTTCTATTTGATGAAAACTTTAAGTCCATTGATTGTGAAAGTACTTCCTGGTTGAATTGTAATAAAGTTAGAACCTTGTTCGACTAATGAAGTAATATCCGCTTCAAATGAATCTGCTGTTGTTCTCATAAAAATATCTCCACCATTTATTCTTAAAACTGCATTTTTATTTTTATTAGAAGAATCAAGTAACAAATTGAGGATTATCCTTTTATTATTTAATTCATTCAAATCAGTACTTGAAACTTGGAAAATATAAGTAGAAAATTCATCCCCTTCAGATTTTGTGTTTAAACTTATTTCATTAAATGAAAAATCTCCTTCATCAAGTGAAAAGACTAAGTTATTTGTTCCAGTAACAATTAAATTAGAATCAATTCCTACTGTGTGTTTTGTACTAATGCACCTTATCTCTCCTCTAAAAACTTCTTTATCATTCATTAAAATTCTTAATCCTGCTGAATCTGAAGGAATAGGTGAATTACAAAATTGGTAAAAAGTTAATGTTGCTTCATCAAGGACTTGTTTCTCACTTTTGGAAATTGTAAACATTCTATTTTCGTTAGTATTTATCCTCTCAAATTCCTGTTTAATCCCCATTTCTTTAAGTTCATATTTGTTTTTCTTCCAAAATAGAACTCCCGGGTTTGAGACTGAAACTTCAATCTTATTATTTTTCTCCAAATATGTAATTGGAACTTCTATTATTTTCACCCCCCTTAGAGATGTTTCGGAGAAAAATTCTTTACCATTAATTTTTAAAGATAAAATACCAGTTGGTTCATTCACTATTGAAAAGAACAGTGTAACTTTATCCAAATCTGTTGATGATTCCATCTCAAAACTTAATTTAGGAGATGAACTTGAAAATAATGAATTTGAAATTGTTAATGAATTTGCAAGTTTTAAAATTTTGGGTTCTGTTTTAAGAAAAAGATTAATTGAACCTATATCATGAGCAGTTCCAAATTCTTTTTCTGGAGTAATCAGACCAGGAGTGGCTGTAAATAATTCTTTATAGCTTGATGAGCTTAAAGTTGAACTTGTTGTAGAATTTTCTCCTAAGAGAATGTCCCTATCTGCTGGTGGAAGTAATAATACATAAAGTGCAACAAAAAATGCAATGATAAAAAGTAATGCTCCTATTGCTCTTCCTTCGTATTCTCCTTTTTTATCCATTATTTATGAAATAGTGCGAGATTTATATATAAAGGTTATTGTTATTTAGTTTTGTAAAGATAATATGCTAAAAAACCAGCAATAATTATTGCTATATAACTTGCCCAGAATGGAATGTTCCAACTATTTATGGTTAATTGCCAATTAAAAATAATTCTTAATAAGTGAACAATTACAACTAAAAAAAGTAGAGATGATGTTAGTGTATGTAATGATTAATATCTTCTTGATTATATAAGCTTTGTTATATCATTTTAAAAAAGTATTTTATTAATCTAGGATCTGATAAAAATAGTTTGATTCCAGTTTTCGAAATATAATCTCTATCTAGAGTTTCAATAATTTCTTTTGTTTTTGGTTTAGTTAAGTCGTGAAGTAGAGTATTAAATTCATTCTCTTTAAATTTATTCATAATTTGATAAATCTTTAGATTAACCCATAAATCTCTGTTTAAATCTTTACATAATTTGGGATAGTTTTGTTTAGTTTCAATGGCTTCTTGTAATTTAATTCCCGCTCTCATTCCAGGAATTATTCCACCTAATGTTGATGCTTTTACTTGGGTTGCTGCATCTCCAATTAAGAAAACATTATCTCTTTGTGTTTGAAGGTTGGGATTATAAATTGGAATTAGGCCCGGTTGAAAGTCTAAGGTCTTAGGCTCTTTAATTTGTTTTATTTTTAATAGTTTTTGATATAATGGTATTGGTTGAATATTGTGGTTACATACTAAACCTATCCTTACTATTTTATTATCTTCTGGGACTATCCATGCAAATAAACCAATACCTAACCATACTTCTATTGTTTCTGGATCCATGTTTAATTTTATTCTTGCTTGGTATCCCGTCATAAATCTTCTTTCTTTGAATAAATCATTTGCTTTTGCAACAGCAGAAAAAGGACCATCAGCTCCAATTAAATAATTGAATTTTTTTGTAATTATTTTATTTGTTTTTATTGTAATTTCTTTTTTGTTGTTTTTTATGAACCTTGAGTTTAGGTTTAATTTTGCACCGTTATCTACTGCTTTATTTGCTAAGAACTTATCTAAACCAATTCTGTCTACAACTGGATTTGGATTTTTTAGTTTAAACTCTAATTTTGTTTTGTTTGGAGAATAAACTTCTACTCTTTTTATTTTAGTTAATACAATTTCCTTGGGTAGTTTTATGAAATCTTCAAGAGAAGCAGTTGTTATTCCAGTACATTGAAATGGAATTCCTATTTCTTTATGATCTTCAAAAATTTCTACATCTTGTTTTTTTGCAAGTAAGGAAGCAACATAACTTCCGGCTGGACCTGCACCTATAATTGAAACCATATATTTTGAAATTTAAAATAGTTCTTGAACTTTTCTATAATCCTATTTTTAGAAATATTTAAAGTAAATTGAGAGTTCTATTTTAAGCACATTCTTCATCTCTACATGTGTGTCCGGTCTCTTAATATCTGGGGTAATAATAACTCAAAATGGAGATACTATCCAAATCTTAATCAAAAGTACATCTAGTTTTGCTCTGCCCAGGTACTTCAGGAACAATACTAGGTTCTAGCAACAGGATTTCCAGTGGCACCAAAGTCAGAAGCATCTGGAACACCAAACATAAAAGCTAAACTAATTAACAAGAGGGAACCAGTTACAACGTAAGCTTTACTTTTATTCCATACCATTAGTAAATAATTTTTTAAGTTTAGTTTTATTTAAGAATATATTAAAACTTAATAGAAGTAAATTATTTTAAAATTGGAACTGGAAAAAAAATAAATAGACAATTAGAATGTAATTCATAAATAAATTAGATTAGAAACAAACCTAAAATTTTATAAATCTAAATAATGAAATTGTTGTATGCTATACCTTGCTTTTGTTATAATCACTTTAATTTGGTTAGTTTTTGCATGTTTTACTGATCTTAAAAAGAGAGAGGTTCCAAATTGGTTAAGTTATAGTTTAATTCTAATTGGATTAGGAGGAAGGTTAATCTATGGAATTATTTTATCTAATTCCGAACCTTTTCTCTATGGTCTATTTGGATTTGGAGTTTTTTTTATTTTTTCAAATTTGATGTATTATTCTAAACAATGGGGTGGAGGAGATGGTAAATTGCTTATGGGTTTAGGAGCAATATATGGAGACTATGATAATCTAT
>JAGVXZ010000010.1 GCA_018303515.1 Candidatus Woesearchaeota archaeon
TAAAGCAATTTCTCTAAGACAAAAAACAAGAGAAGAATTTAAAGAAAGGAAAGAAAAATTTATAGAAAAAAGAGAAAAATTAGCTGAAGTTAGAGTTAAAGCAAAAGACTGTAAAGGAGATTCTGAAAAATGTGAGATGTTAAGGGAAGAAATATTAGTAAGATCACAAGATCATTTACTTACTTCAATTGAACATTTAGAAGGTATGTTTAAAAAACTAAAAATTAGAATTACAAATTCAGAATCTATTGAAAATAAAGAAGATATTCTTGCAAATATTGATGCAAAAATTGAAGTTGCAAACAAACTTTATGCTGAAATTAATGCAATGGAAAATCCTTCCAAAGAAGAGTTAAAAGTAAAAGCAAAAGCAGTTAAGATATTATTTGTTGAGAGCAAACAAAATATAAAATTAAATTCTAATTTAGTAATCTCTCATAGAATAAAAGCTGCAATTCATAAATCTGAAAAATTATTAGAGAAACTAAACAAACTTTCTTTGAAATTAGAAGGAGAATCAAAAACAGAATTTGATGCAAAAATTGAAGCCTTTAATTTAAAATTAGCCGAAGCAAAAACTGAACTGGACTTAGCTGCAAAAGTAAACTCTGAAGGTGAATTCCAAAAAGCTAAAGAACATATAAAAGAAGCATATAAAAGATTGAGAGAAGCTCACGAAGAATTAAAACAAGCTGCAAGGATTGTTGTTAAATCTAAAGTTTCTTTAAACACTGAAAAAGAGGTGGAAAATGATAAAGAATAAGATCTTTTTAGGTTTATTTATCTTATTAATAGTTTCTACAGCTTGTAGCCATATTACTAAGGAAGTTTCAGATACACAGGAACTAAATGAAGACCTTTCATTAAATTCAGAATTGGATGAGATTGATTCAATAATGAAAGATCTTGATACTCAAGAATTCGAAGATCTAGAACAAGACTTCGATTCTTTTTAATTTTTTTTCAGATTTCAATAATTTAAATTATTTTCCAAACCAACCTTTTATAGTACCAAAGAATCCTCTTTTTTCAGAAAAACTTTCATTATAATCTATATTAAATAATTCTGCAGCTAGTTTTTTATATTGAATAGAAGCTATACTTTTAGGATGAGTGTGAACAACAGCATCTTTCTGTACTAATGCAAACTTTACTGATCTATCTTCAGGAATAACTCCAATTATTGGATGTTCTAAGATTAATTCAATATCCTTTAAAGCCATATCTGCATTAAGTACATTCGTCTTGTTTATAATTACACCTATGACTGGTTTTTTAATCTCTTCACATAATTTAATAGTCTTTAATGCATCTGTAACAGCTGGTATTTCAGGATTAGTAACAATTAAAACTTCATCTGCTGCTTTCAAAGCACTCAAAGCTTCTTTTCCTAATCCTGCTGCAGCATCAACAACAATTACATCACAAGACCCCACCAATTTTTTTATTGCTTTGTCTAATTTTGTTATATCTAACCTTTTCAAATCATTTAAAGCAATAGAAGCTGGCACAACCCTGGTTCCGGATTTATGTAAATAGACTGCTTCGGAAATATCTGAACGTCCTTTTAAAACGTCATGTAAAGTAACAGGAACAATTGGAACACCTAAATGTAAGCCTACATTTGGTGTTGTTAAATTAGCATCTATAATTGTAACTCTCTTTCCAAAATAATTTAGTGCAGCACCTAAATTAATAGAAGTAGTCGTCTTTCCTGTTCCACCCTTACCCCCTGCACAAACTATAACTCTAGTCATTTTTTTTACACATTTTTGGATATCCAGTTTCTTATAAATTTAACCCCTTCTTTTGTAATCTCCAAATATTCATAGAGAGTATCAATCTTAACCTCTACTAACCTGCCACTTAGAACCTTTAATGTAACTCCTTTTCTAAATTCTGAAATATTCTCACATGTTGAAGCATCTATCCTTTTAAGTAAATTGTAATGTCTCATATATTTTGTAAAATTCACATCCGAAACTAACTCTTTCACTTTTTCACTTTTTTCTTTTATGGAATTTGGGACTTTTTCTATTTGTCCGGAATTATATAATGCTTCAAGAATTTCAGTAAAACCTAATTCATATGCATCTATTAACCTCTTTATTGCATTTTTCATGATTCCACACGTACGTGTAATTTTCAAAGAAACATAAATGAGGTGTTCTGCTCTTTTCAACTCTTCTTCAGGTGCATCAATATGGTCTTCAATTTCAATCAATTTGTTTCACTACCTCTAAAAACTTTCTTATTTTTGTTGCATAATCTTTAAGCAAATTAATATCCAGTGTTTTAAGATTTGTATACCCTTCATTACAAATTACTAATTCCTCTTCTCCCATAAACCCATTTGAGTTCTCATTTTGTTCTTCTACTACTTTATTCAACTCTGAAATCAACTTCAACATATCATCCTTTATTCCATATTTCTCTGCACATTTTTCTCTAAACAGGAAAAATCTTGAATTAAAATTAATTGGTAAGGTCATTATATTTCTCTCTAACCTCTCCTTTTCAAGGAGTGCCCCCATGCAACTTTTAACCACTTCAAACAATCCCATTGTTATTGCTATAAGCAACTTTTTATCCTTTACAAGCGGATAAGTCATGTAAATCAAATGATCAATAGTTTGAAATTCTTTCTTTGCTTTCTCCACATATTGTTTATGCTTATTCATCATTTAATTGTAATATTGCTGCAGCTAAATCTCCCTTATTCTCTTCTAAACTTTTTTTAGCAATCGCCTTAGAAACTTTGGATTGTTCAGCTACAGTTTTTATATCATCATCTGAAATTAAATTCTCTTCCTCAACATCACCCACAATTTGAAAACTTTCCTGCCCCATCATATTAAGTTTTGATACTTTTGGATCCCTAATAATTAAATTCTTATCTTTGGTTTTAATAATAACTTCAGAAGCTTCTATTTCATCTTGTTTCATCCCCATTTTTTTCATGGCAGCTTGCAACTGTCTTGGATTCATATTTGGGAACATATAATTTGGAAGTACATTTAAATATAAAAACCTTTTCTTAGTTGTCTTTTTCTACAACTCTATAACTTATACAAGAAAATCTCAACTAGTATTACAATTACTATTGCAGCCACAATAATATATGGATGAATTTCAATTTTACTTTTATAATCTTCAAAATATCTTACTAATCCACCGCCCGAAGAAGGCAGTTGTATTTTATTATCTTTTGCCATTAATACTTTGAATATATTAATAATTTAAATGCCTTTCGCCTTGTATAAAGTTTCTTTAATAGTCCTAAAATTATCTAATTGCCTCATATAAGAACCTGCTTCTTTAGTTCTCCTTAAAGAGAATAACTGCCCTTCTATTCTAGCTAAGGACTTTGATAACCATTCAAATAAAATTTCTTCATCATTAGCAATTTGAACAATGGAAAGACCAGACAAAACACTCTCATCATCAAAATCTGGTTCAGGTTTATGAGATTCTTTAATATAGTTAATTAATTTCTTAGTTAAACCTTCAAAATCATGTGTTAGAATAATCTTACATTTCATTACAGGTTTATCTTTAATTTCAATTTCTAATGTCATTTCTTTATTTTTTGGATCAAAAGAGGTAACTCTTATTTCATTAATAAAGATAGAACTTACTTTCATATAAATTCTAGAATAGAATTAGTTTAAATTAATTATTGTCTTTATGAATGTAATCCTGTTTCGTCAAATGAAGGCCTCAAAATTCCTTTCAATGGCGCATTTCTATAGACATCCTCAAAATTTTGTCCTTTGGGATATTCTTTCAATCCTAAAATCCATGGATGAACTTTACAAGTTTCTTCAGCTAAATTTAAAGCATCTCGTCTATAAGAAAAATGCCCTTGCGGTGCAGACCTGGTTGCAACCAAATATTGTAATTGATCTAATCCAGCTCTCATAATTAAACTGTGCATTGCTCCCATAGGAATTAAATATTGAGCTTGATGTGGAAAATCGTTTCTTATCTTAACTTCTGCATCATGTGTTGTTTCCATAATATTCTGATATACTCTAACTACTTCCTCTCCCATTTTTAAAATCTCTTCTGGTAAATAGTATCCATTATCTAATGTATACAAACCTTCATTTCTATCCCATTTTTGGTGCCTCCTTAAATCTCTAACGGCACCAATATCTGTCTTAAATTGTACAGTAATTCCTAAAGAATCAAAAGCTTCTTCAACATCAACCCACTCATCAAACCTTCCTCTTCTTTTAGTTACATTATCTAAAATTAAAATTTTATCATCAAAATCCAGTTTTGTTTTCACATAATTAATTATCTCTCCAAAACTTGCAGATCTATTGTTTCTCATCAAGAGCATTGCTATTGTTTTATCTAATGCATCTTTATCATACGAGATAATATCAACTCCCTTTTCCATTATTCTAGAATCTAAATCCATTTCCATAGCTCCTTCTAAACCATTATATTGTTCTGTATAGTAAGGATTAATTCCAGTGTATTTTAAAAGTGAGGGTGCAATTTGTCCACCAGAATATTCAATAAGCTCTGCAGCTTTAACTATTTCATCTAATGGGTGCCCTTTCCATGCAGCAATATCAAATTCAGTTGAACGCGCATCCAAAATCCATGCAATATTGGTTCTTACAGCTTGTGGTAATAACAATCTGGCAATATCAAATGCTTTAGCTTTTAATTCTCTTCTATAAGCAATTTTTTGTTCTCTTTCATCAGATAAAACCACATTACTTTGTGATTGTTTAGCCCTTAGCCATCTATAAAAAGTTAATTCTTTTCCATAATGATCTGCAGCCAGTTCTGTAAATTGATCATATGCTTGTCCCATTTTTTTCAAAGTTTTAAGATATAATTCTTTATGCTTACTTTTCATTATTTTTGGATCAAGATATAAATTCTCAACATCAAATTTAACAAACCTTGTTGACTGTTCAATAAAAAATGCTAATTGATCAAACGCTAATTGTCTTGCAAATAATTGACTAACATTATTTCCAACAAATGGTATCCAAACAGTATTAGCAATACTCTTATGACTATATTTCCCATACCATTTTTTAAAGAAATCTTGTGATTTACTAAGTCCGCTTGCCAAAGCTTCCGCAGGACTTTCAAATTCTCCTTCTGCTAATTTTTTTAGATTTCCTTGACCTATAGAATTATCATCAACAGTATGATCTTTTATTCTTCCTAGAATTGCATCTAAAATATGTTCTCTAAGATCTTTAGGATTTCTACTAAAAAATGAACCAAAAGCACCAAAAACTTCCGGTGGAAGATCAGATCTACAAGCGTATATTGGATCATCAGCACTTGTAACAAATCTTTCTAACGCTTTTTTTTCAATCTCAGAAAAACCCATAAAAAAAATTATAAAAAACAAATATATAAATAAATCTAAACTTAAAAATATAAAAGGTAGGAAATAAGCTGCCTTCTGTTAGAGTCAAAATAAAATCATTAATGATCTTATCGATACTCTATCCTGACATTCTACTTAGCGTCTTTGACTTGCACCAGTCAGGTCGCCCGTTTCATCGTTTCCTTTGGAGACGTCAACAGGTTAACTCATGTGTCTCACGATCACACTTCGCCATATCATTCCATAATCCAAAGGTCGTGTCGTTTCTGTTGCGTTGCCGTGAATCTCTTCACCTCCTCACTACAAGGAGTGACACTTCCGGGATAAATCTTTAAAAGATCTTCTCCTTCGGGAATCTTTTTAAATCTTACTTTTTCCAATTTTTCTTTACAACTTCAGCTGCTGCTTTAATTACCAAATAAGTTCCAGAAACTATTACAACAGGAATTACCCCCATTATTGCAGCAGAAGCTCCAGCAGTAGCTAATAGTGCAGTATCATTATCAGTCAAGAAAGACACAACTTTGTTTATTTCCTTTTTTGGTGCTTTTGCAGTATCAACTTCTAAGATTATTTCACCATTCTTGAAGACCTTTGTCCATCTTGTTTCTTCACTTACTAAGATAGCAGTAGAATCTTGTATGTTTCCAGTAATTCCGGTTGCAGCTGCATGTTTTGTTCCATAACCAGGTAAGACCTTGGATTGTTTTATTCTTGCTCCAAAAGCAACTAAACTTCCATCTTCTCCGATAAGAAAAGCCCCATCAAGCTCAGCTAACTTTAAGATTAACTCTTGACACCCCTTTTCAAATATTCTTTGATCTCTAATTATCTGTGGATAAAGTATCTCATAAGTCCCTTCAAATTTTTTAGAATCAGCAATTACAAATAAAGCCCCCATATTTTTTTCAGCTAGTTTTTTTCCAGTCTCTAACAGAAAGTCGTATACATTCTCCTCTTTTTTTGCCATAAAACCTTGGGAATGAATCCTAATATTTAAAGATTTATTTGAATTTCAAATCAGATTCTCTTTAAGTAATAAAATGTTTATAGAAACATAATTTTCGTAACAGATTAGTTTCAATTTTAATCTTTTACTTCAAGTATAAATCTAAAACTCTTCTCAAAATTCAAAGATATAGTCTTATTTTAGACCTAACTTACAAAAAACTTTATAAACCTAATAAAAAATAAACTCAATAATGGCAAAGAAAAGAACTAGTAAAAAAACATTCATTGGAAAAAATTCTCCATCCCAACTTAACACAAAAAGTATTTTAATTATTGTCTTGGTAGTTGCAGTTTTATTAATTTTAATCTCAAGTTATACAGGTAATGTTTCAAGAAGAAGTTTTAGAAGCCCACGAGCAATGGAAAATTCAATGAATCCCTCACAAGGTTCCGGTGGGAGTAATGGCGCTGGAGCAAAATCACCATTTCAAGCATACCAACGACCAGCAGAAACGGCAGCAGAAGCTCCAGCAGAAAATGAAGAACCAGTACCATGTACTTCAGAACTAACTGGTAGAACAAGATGCAGTCAAGATGGTAGGTTTGTGATGGAAGAATATGCATGTTCCGGCTCACGTCCTATGTGGAGAAATTCAATCACTTGTGGGAGAGGTCAAGTATGCCAAAGTGATGGTAATTCAGTATCCTGTCAAGAATGTCCTACAACCGAAACAAGAGAGTGTACTAGAGGAAGTTATGGAGACAGAAGAGAACCTTGGAGTCCTTTCCCTACTTTAGTAACTAGGGATTGTAATGGCAGAGAAGTTTCAAGGGCAAGAGGATATGCGAACAGGGTATGTGTTGATGGAATTAGAACTCTCTTTAGATGTAACCAAGATACTGGTGAAATAATAATAGGTTCACAATATAATTGTCACACTGGTGGTTGTGATGGTAATGGTATTGGGTGTGCCTAGGATATGTAAGACGATCCGCTAATTGTGATGGTAATACTATATAGTTCGTCAAACTATTAATGATTACAGAACATGTGTTCCTCGTTGAAATACGCACATATAATTGTTTACATGAAGTATTATCAAGAGTTGTTACCTCAGAATTTACCTGTGAAGACTTGGAATAATTTCTATTTAGGATAAGCTTCCTTATGTAATTTCAAAAGTTTATTTCTTTCTTCTCTCATAGGTTTTAGTAAGTCATTTATTTCTCTAGCAAGAGCATTTTTTAAATCCAAAGAATGTAACTTTTCTGATATAAAGTCCTTTTCAATTTCATCGTAGTCTGAATATTCCAAGTTACCACCATATTTTTCAGGCCTTACTATTACAAATTTCTCTTTATTATCCTGTTTGATTACCATAATAACATGTTTAAGAAAGGCAAGTAATCCATTATCCTCAACTACTCCAGCAACACAATCTGCATTTTTTATTTTCAAATTCACTTCATCCTCATTATCTAAAAGATCAATTTTACTCTTAGGAATTGAAGCACTCATTTTTTTTCCTGTTAACCCTGGTAACATTGGTGTCATTACAGCAACTCTAGGCTTATAACCCAAATTATGATGATTCTCTCTTGCAAACATTAAAATCTTTCTCTGGTCTAATCCCCCATACTGTATATCCACTGATAAATATTCCTCATCTAACATTTGCATTATTGGATAAATTAATCCTGCTAGTTTTGGATTATCTCCAAACTTAACTACTTCAGCTGCTGCTTTTTTACAATCATTAATTGAAACTTTAGTTGCAGTTTTTAAAACATCTAAGACATAATCTTTTTCTAATTGGAATGAAGAACCCTTTACAATTTCAAAGTTTATTATACTTACTCCTATTGATTTAAACATTAACGGTATAACTGTAGAATAATACTCATATCTTTTATCTAATAACTCCCAGGGTGTCCCATCTAAAGCACCATGTAAATCTGCTAATAATAATTTAACTTTAAACCCCGCTCTTAAAAAATCTGCCAATTTTAAAACCCATACAAAATATGCAACATGTGGTGATCCTGTTATAGCTGTTCCTAAATAAACAGATTTACTTTTTTTCTTCAGAACAGCCTCTAATTCTTCTTCTGTAATTATTTCTTGTGTATTTCTTTTTATTAATTCCAGCATATCCATATTTAATCTTCTCCTCAAGTGCCTTTAAATATATTATGAATCCCCGCGGCCAGATTTGAACCAGCAACCTTTCGGGATCAGCTACCTAAGTATCACTCCTAGAAAATCATCTTAAGGTCATTTAGAATCTACAGCCGAACGCTCTACCGTTGAGCTACGCGGAGAAAAAACAATGCAGTGGGCACTAAGATGCCTATCCATAATAATACAATTTATTATTCACTTGCATAATAAATAAGAGTTATTATTCATTTATAATCTTTTCTAATAAAGAAAATTATTAAAATCACTCCAATTATATTATAAACATCAGCAAAATTAAACGATGGCCAGAAACCTAAATCAATAAAATCAATAACCCCTTTATACAAAATTCTATCTATAAAATTCCCAATTGCCCCGGACAAAATAAATATCAAACCAGTTTTATATTCTTTTTCTTTAAAATAAAAGTAAATCAAAATAAAAATTACAATAAAATTAATAAAAACCCATAATAGATTATAACCTTGAAAAGTTCCAAATATAATTCCTGTATTAATTAAAGCCTTTTCTTTGAAACTAAATTTAAAAAGAAAATCAATTAAAACCAGAAAAGGAATAAAAATTAATTTATTCACTTTTAGCAATTCTTTCAATTTCTGCAATTCTCCTCTCGATTGAATCCAGTCTATGGTTAATCAGATCTAATTTTGCTAAAACTAATTCATGACTCTTTTCCCTAGGAGATGTCACAAGAGAAGAACTGGGAGAAAAAGGTTTAATCTCCGGTTCATCAATAGAAAATCTTTTAGAAGGCATTCCTATATCACTCTCAAACCCATTATTAATATCTAACTTTGATAATTTTCTTTTTTTACTAAACCAGCCCATATAATAACATTTATAAATTTCCAATATAAATAGTTTTCTATGCAAAAAAAAGAGGAGATTTTAACGCTTGAAAAGATAAAAGAAAAATTAGAAAAAGAAAAAGACAAAAAAGAATTTCTTAAACAATTTATTAAAAATAAAGAATACAATGATATTCGCAAAGATTTGGTAAAATTAGCTTATCCTGAAGTAATTAAAAATCCAGAAAAAGAATTTAATTTAACTTATGATGCATTTTCCGAAGGTCTTGAGCCTATCTACTTTTGGTTATTAGACTTTTTGAGGGACAGTGCCCCTGGCGGTCTGGGTTTTGATGTAAAAAAAGGAGAAGAAAATTATGAAGCATCCGTATCATCAGGTTACTTCTCAGAAATCGGTGGGAAAAAGACTCAAATGCAACAAAAAGCAGCAGAATATTTGGGTGCTATAAATCAAGTAATAAAAAGTATAATTAATCTAATTTATGATTTAAAAGAATTTGAAATAAGATTAAAACATTATGATGATTATAGATCAGACGATAAAGAGAGAAAATCTAAAGGTAGAATAGCATTAAAATTTGTTTGGATGGATCAGGTTGATGTTAAAAATGGTGCAGGTAGTATTAATGGCTTAGCACAAAATCTTAATTTCACAACATTAAGATCAGGTTTTTTACAATTAGACGGCGAGACTGAAGAAGAGTTAAAAAAATATGATATGAATGAAAATGTTAAAACCATTATAAGAAAGAAATTCGATGATTTTTTCACGTGGTTAGATTATAGTGAAGAAGAAATAAGAAATAGATATACAATCGAAAAGTCATATCTTAAATCACAAGTTGGTACATTAAAATTATATGCTAAGTGGGCAAAACCTTACTTAGTTGCAGCACAAAAACTAAACATGAAAGAATTTAATACTCCAGATATTGTTAACGCATTTTCAAATATGCAAATGGATTTAGAACTATTTGGTAAAAAAGAAATCAAACCAGAATCAGTAAATCCTAATTTTAAAGAAATAAAAACAGAAAGAAAATTCTATGCTGTAGTGAGAATCTTCTTGAAATTCAGAACAATCCCTCAATCAGTCTCAGGACAGGGGGGAAGACAATACGTTCATGGTGGAAGAACAGATATTATAATCCAGGCTTTTGGTATGGATGATATTGACTTAAATATTCTAGAGAGTAAGGAATTATATGAAGACATGGAATTAATTGACCAATGGGTAAATGTAAGCTTAGAAACTTTAGAGAAAGAATTAGATAAGTTTATTCATGACAAGAAAGAAGAAAAAAAAGAAGAAAAAAAAGAATCAAAATTAAACCATGGATTTGATAATCCTTTCAAAGGTGTATTTAATGAATTCTCGGGCATGTTTTCTCCTTTAAAAGAATTAGTTAAACCAAAACCCAAAGAACCAATACTATATAAAGAAACTTTAAACGAAGCAATCAACAGCTCAAAACTAAATTGTGATATTTTATATAAAGTTTACAAAAAAACCCATGGAATGTTAGCAACAGATTAGTTTCAATTTTAATCTTTTACTTTAAGCCTAAATTTAAAATTCTTCTCAAAATTTAGAAATATATTACTATTTTAGACCTAACTTACAAAAAGTTTTATAAACCTAATAAAAAATAAAACCTATAATGGCAAAGAAGAGAACTAGTAAAAAAACATTCATTGGAAAAAATTCTCCATCCCAACTTAACACAAAAAACATTTTAATTATTGTTCTAGTAGTTGCAGTTTTATTAATTTTAATCTCAAGTTATACAGGTAATGCTTCAAGAAGAAGTTTTAGAAGCCCACGAGCAATGGGAAATTCAATGATTCCCTCACAAGGTTCCGGTGGAAGTGATAGTGCTGGAGCAAAAACACCAGCAGAAAATGAAGGACCATCACCATGTAATTCAGAAAATACAGCACCAACTGGCATAACAAGATGCAGTTCAAATGGTCGGTTTGTGATGACAGAATATAGATGTTCCGTTCGCGATCGTCCCGAGTGGAGACATTCACGCCTTTGTAGAGGAGGTCAAGTATGCCAAATGGATGGTAATTCAGCATCCTGTCAAGATCCAGAATGTGAAAATACAGAAACAAGAGAGTGCCGTGGAGAGATTAATCGTTGGGGTCAAACGCAGTATTATATTGATTTTGTAACTAGGGATTGTAATGGTCAAAACGTTTCAACAAGAAGCGGAGGGTCCTGGCCAGTATGTGTTGATGGAACTTATACTAGCTTCAGCTGTAATGGGGACAATATTTCACCAGTAGCTAGACCATTTAATTGTAATGGAGATGGTTGTAGCAGAGATGGTCGTAATTGTTGCTACCCCACAAGAGAAATACTTTCCTCTAATTGTGAGGGTAATACTATAGTTAATCAAACTATTACTGACGCAAGTATGTGTGTTCCTTCAATACCACGAATTGAAGAAGAAACAAGGGATACATGTCCTGCAAACACTGTATGTACAGAAATTAATAATATTCATGCAGAATGCAGATAATAGGTAATATTATGTTAATCACGATAGAGGTTATTCTCGTGGAACTAATAATGAAGGTGAGGAATCAGAGTTGAATGTTAACATTTATAAACTTCTTTTTTTAATTTATTCTTATGGACTTTCACGGTAGTTATGAAGATGTAATGGAACCAAAGTACAAACTTCATTCAT
>JAGVXZ010000007.1 GCA_018303515.1 Candidatus Woesearchaeota archaeon
AATTAGTAGGTTAATATAATTTTCTTGAAAATTTCCGAAATATTTTCAGATTTATTTAATTATAGTAGTAATTATCCTATATAATTTGTTTCAGTGTTTCTTGATCTTTGTTGCATCATAATCTCTTTTGATTTTTCCATATGTGTTCTGAGATTAGATTCAAAGACTTTTGCTGTTTCCAAGAGTGGTTTGAAATTCACTTTCATATTTTTATAAATATCTAACGCCTTTACAATTTTTGCAGCAGCTTCAGAATCTGGTAGGCCGGAATTAGTCTCCACAAATAAGCAAGTTATTGGAAATTTATCTGCTTTTAGAAAAATAGCTGCTGTTACTCCCATAATTGCGCCTTCATTTATTCTTTCAAGTGGATCTATCTTTCTTTTTGGAATGTTTGAATAGTAAAATGTGTTCATTTTTTTCTGTTGTGTTCCTGTTCCTTCAAGTGTAATGATCTCTACTGCTTTGAGTTCTTTAGCCATTTTAAGAATTGTTTCTGCCATTTCCCATTCAAATCCTGTGACTTCAGCAAGAGCTTGGATGATTATTAAATTATATTTTTTGTTATAATAAATACTTATTGGTTCAATAATTTCTCCTTTATGGATTGCTGCAATTGGAAGAATTTTATTTGAATGGATAGAACCTATTTTTTCAACGGTTAAATGTTCAATCAGAAATTTTGTTGCAATCGTACTAACTAATCCAATGCTTGGAAACCCTTGAATAATTGTACATTCTTTGGGCTTTTTTGTTAGTTTGTAATCCATTAAGTAAATTCTCTTTTTCTTTTATTTAAATAGTTTATGTTTGATATAATGCAATAAATGATTTAAACTCTGAAACTAGTTCCTGCATTGTTTTGAATAATAAAATTTTATTCTCTTCTACTTTTTCTCCAATTATAAACTTCTCATAGAAACTTTTTATAATACCTTTGTATTCATCTTTTGGATTTGTAATTTGCCAAGCGTCAAATCTAACTTCTATTGTGCAATTTGAAAGTTTTATTTTTTTACCATCTCTTTCAACTTCATTATCGTTTACACCTACAATATAAATTATTATTTTTGATTCCCAGTTTATATATGGATGCTTACTCTGAGTTGCTGTCCAACTGATTTCAATATCTTGACCAGAAGATTTTATTCTTTGTTTATAAAAATCTTCTTTAACAGAAAAATCTTCACCTTCAAGCCATTCCATTATTTTATTATACATCCTATTGAGATCAAGTGAACCTTTGAATTTTATTTTTGCACCTTTGTATATGTCTACTTTTTCTACCATTTTTAACTTTTACTTTAGAAAATCATATTAATAAATGTTTTCTTAATATAAATTGAGATCTTCTTTGAGTTTTTTGTAAATTATTCCTACATCTTTAAATGTGGGAACCATATATTTTTGTTTAATCTCTTCCTTTTTTAGATATTTGGTATAGATCTTAAATAAAAATCTTTTTAGTCCTGACTTATTCCAATCATCATTATAATCTAAATTTACTTCACCTTCAATTAAAATATTAATATTTCCTTCATCTAATTTTCTGTTGTCTTTTTTTATTTTATTTATATCTTCTAACTTTACAGTTATTGTTAATTTTGTTTTTGCAAAACTATCACGGGATTTAAAACCTAGAATTATAAATCTTGTTTCATCGCCATACTGTGTGGGCTTGAATCTTTGTTCTTTTTCTGCATAAATGAAACCCTGGTTTGAAATTTCTTCAATTATACTTTTATATAATTTTTCTGCTTCAAAAATTGTTTTTTTCTTATTAATTAGTTTCTTGCCCGCTTTTCTTATTTCCATACTTCTTTTTATTTCGAAGACTTTTTAAGCTTTTTTGTAGTGGAATTGATAATGGTTAATTTGAAAGAATTAAATATGAAATTAACTAAAGAGGATATTGCTAAATCAACTACCCTTGATAAAATCCTTGTTCAAGCATTGCATTCTTTAGATGAACTTGATATTGTTATAAGAAGATTATCTGTTTCTTTAAAAGAATGGTATTCTTATTATAATCCTCTTGTTTTAAAACTTGCTGAACCAGAATTATTAATTAAAGCTATAGAAAAGAAAGAAAGTGGTGAAATGGGTGCACAGTTTAGTAAAAAAGATTTGGAGGCATGTTTAAAATACTCTTTACAAATTAAATTACTTATTGATTTGAGAAAACAACATTTTGAATATTTAACAGGTTTAATGAGTGAAGTGTGTCCAAATATTCTTAAAGTTTCTGGAGTTTATGTTGGTGCTAAGTTGATCGCTATTGCAGGATCTTTAAAATCACTTGCTGTGATGAGGTCACCAACTGTACAAGTTCTTGGTGCTGAAAAAGCATTGTTTAGGCATTTAAAGAATAAATCAAGACCTCCAAAGTTTGGTGTTATTTATATGCACCCTTTAATATCAAATTCAAAAGAGAAAGCTAAGATTGCAAGGAAACTTGCCTCTGAAATTGTAATTGCTGCAAGGAAGGATTTTTATAAAAATGGATGAAACAAAATATCCCGGAATTTATGAAAATTGGTTTGGAAAGAAGAAATTTCTTTTTACAAAAAGTTTAGATGGAAAAATCTTCTTTGGAGAAAAATTAATTGAGGGTTATAGGGAATTGGATCCAACCAGATCAAAATTGGGTGCAGCAGTAATAAAAAAAATAAGTTCTATAGGTTTAAAAGAAAATAATTTAGTTTTATATCTTGGTGCAAGTCATGGTTATACTGCATCGTTTGTTTCTGATATTGTTGGAAAGAGAGGAATTGTTTATTGTGTTGATTTTTCTCCACGTGTGGTGATGCAATTAGTTTTTGTTTGTGAAGAAAGAGAGAATATGATCCCCATTTTAGCTGATGCAAGAAAACCATTATCCTATCAAAATAGAGTTACAAAAGTAGATTTTGTTTATTGTGATGTTGCTCAAAGAGAGCAAGTTGATTTGTTTTTGAAAAATGTAAAAATGTTTTTAAAACCAAAAAGTTATTGTATGCTTGCACTTAAAGCAAGGTCTATTGATGCAGTTAAAAATCCAAGAAAGATATATGAGGTTGTAAAGAAAGAGCTTAGTGCTGAACTGAGGGTTCTTAGTGTTGTAGAACTTGATCCTCTTGAAAAGGATCATTGTGTATTTTTATGTCAATATAAGTAAATTGGCTTTAATCCTTAGTTTTACGAAAGTTTTAAAAGTTTAGGGTACTTCCTTTTTTAAGATGATAAGTTATTTATTAATAAGTCTTGCTGGTGAAAAACCAGCTATGGTTGCACAGGAATTGTTAAAGTTAGAATCGGTTGAAAATGTCCATGTGGTATATGGTGATTGTGATTTAATTGTTCATGCCTTTACAGAAAATTTAATTGATCTGAGAGAATCTGTGCTTACTAATGTGGTTAATTTGAAAGGGGTAAAAAGAGTTAGTACTCTAATTGTTGCAGAATGAAATGGTTGTATTTTAAAAGAGGTTAAATTGCTTGGTTGTAAATTAGATGGGAAATGAAGGAATAATTTTGGCGAAGAGAAGTTTAGAGGATGTTTTAAGGACTGATAGTAGTCTCACTAGTTTGTTAGGTGGTGTACGTAGATCTATGGAAAGTGTAGGGAAGAGATTTAAGAGATATGAAATTGAGAAGTTAGGTGAAAAAGTAATTAATTCTGCATTTGATCATAAACACCTTTTCGGTGCAACAATAATTTCTATAGATGGATTGAAAGCTTCTGGTAAATCTACATTAAGAAAAAAATTACAGTCTGATCTTGAGAACATTGGTATTAAGACTTATTTCTTTAAGGAATCACATCATGCTGATCATGATGCTAAAAAAAAATGGACTGAATTTAGGAGAAATTATGGTTATGGTGGAGATCCTTTAGAATCTGTAGCACTTGTTTCGGAGGTAAGAGTATCTGCATTTGCTCGTCCAGAGGTTCAATCTCATTTTCAGGATTCTCGTACGGTTGTACTTTATGAAAGGACTTACATTTATACTCTTGCTTGTGCATTAGCGAGTGCTTTGACTGAGTATAATCTTGACAGGCCAGATATATATCCCTTTATGGATGAAATTCTAGACAGGATGAATGGTACTTATGTTATTCCTGATTTGTCTTTATTATTACAGGTGGGTTATAAAACTATGAGCAGGAGAGTTAGAGGAAGAGAAAAAAATATTGGACGTGAGGAACCAATGCCTTTGCCTCCAAGAAATGTTGGAAGAGCATTATTTCAGTTAGGTGAAAATTCTTCTTTTGGAGAAGGAACGATTTTACCAAATATAGTTAGAATAGAAACAGGTGATAAAGTACAATGGTCTGATAGTGCTAGATGTGCATTTTTTGAACTTGTGTATGACAGAGCAAAGTCTGAAGTATATAATAAATTAAGAGAGAAGGGTTTCCCTATTGATGATAAATAAAACCATCTTTTGAGGTTTTATCAGTGTGATGTGTTTTGTGAATTACAATATATGTTCTAATATAATTTATGCCTTGAATTGATTTTATTTTTTGTATTATTTGGTTTGCATCTTTTTCATTAATTGATTTTATTTTCACAAGAATATCATATTCACCATAAACTTCATGTACCTTGTTAATCTTTTGTCTTATTTTTTCTTCTTCATCTTTATCAATCTCTTTAATTTTTTGAATGATCTCTTTTATCCGTTTTTGCTCTACAGACATAAGAATAAATGTTAACATGATTCTTAGAAGGTGTAAAAAGTTTATATACTTTATTGTTCATAAATATTTATAAGTGAGATTTATAGCTTCTTTTTATGGTTTTAGAGAATTTGCTTAAAATAGTGTTTGGATTGTTTTTGATTGTTTTAGGGCTTTATGGATTAGTTAACTGGTGGGGAAGTTTTTTGATTTTAATTAAAGGGAGTATACCTATTTTTGTTCTCTTTCTTGGAATTTTATTTGTAATTCTTGGATTTGAGAAATAGGATTTAATAACATTATTGTGGCAATCCTAAATTCTTTAAATGGTTTTTTAGAATTTAAAAATAGAAACTTTTTTATTCTACTCTTTTTTATTGTTTTTTATGTTACTCTCATTTGTTGAAATTTTTAATCTAGTTGTAGTTTCTTTGGTTGTAGGTTATATTTTTTCTGGTATGTTTAAAAATGAGAAATTATCCTTAAATAATTTTGATTGGAAGGATTTTAGATTTGCTGTTTTAATTGCATCTCCCGGAATTATTTTTCATGAATTGGCACATAAGTTTGTAGCAATTAGTTTTGGATTAAATGCGGTTTTTGAAATTTCTCCATTTGGATTAGTTTTGGGAGTTGTTTTGAAATTAGTAGGTTCCCCTTTAATATTATTAGCACCTGGCTATGTTTTAATCTCTTCTTTAGCTAACCCATTAGCAATGTTTTTAACAGCCTTTGCAGGGCCTTTAACTAATCTTCTTTTTTGGTTAGGTTCAAAATATTATTTGAATAGTAGCAAGACATTTTCTAGAAAGATGGTGATGAATTTGTTTATTTTTAGTGAAATAAATAAATGGTTGTTTTTATTTAATATGATACCTATTCCACCTCTTGATGGGTATAAAGTGTTTTTAGGGTTATATAATCTAATCTTTAATTTTTAACTCTTTTTTTATTCTATTAACTTCATTTTTTATTTGGTTTATATTTTTCGAATTTTCTTCTAGAATTTGAAGTTCACCGCATTCTGTGCAAAGAAATTGATTTTCCATTGCGTTTTCTATAACTGCCCTTCCACATTTTCTTGGGCATACATAAAATTGATTTGATTCCTCTATTCTTAATTTTTTTTCCATTTCATTAATTAAATCTTTTTTTATTTTTATTACTACTTTTTTTGCTTCATCTTCCCTAAATGTTAAGAAATAAATGTACCAACCCTTTTTTCTATCCTTTTTTCTTGTGGTAGAGAGCAAACTGTACTCATCAAATTTGTAAATTATATTTCTAAGTTGGTTTATTGTGACTTTTAGGCTTTCTGCTATGTCAAACTCGTTAATATTTTCTTTGCCTTTCAAGGCTTTGTAAAAAGACAATCCGAGATCACCGCTGATCTTTCTGATCATGTGCTCGATATCTTTGCTTATGATATTCATGTGTTTAAATGTAATACTATTTTTGGAATACTACTATAAAAAGGTTCTTCTAGCTTGTTTTTTGCCGTTTTATGCCATCTTTCACTAGAATATGTTACTAAAACCAACATTTTTTAGCAATTGTTACCCTTTAATAGTAATGAGAAATGTTTTTAATTTGTTTTATG